>NZ_JQZX01000012.1:0-356707 GCF_000765975.1 Porphyromonas canoris | reverse complement strand
TGGGCGAAGACGTGGAAGAGGATCTTCCTTCCATCACCTTGACGACAGAGAAAGCCGTGGGCGAGAAGATAGAGCTTTCGATCAATGCCGAGCCGGAAGACCAAGCGGATGTCTGGATAGACCTGAACAACAACAAGAAAAAAGATGCAGGCGAGAGCGTAACCGTATTTGGCTCCGACCAAAAGTACACACTCGGTGCACAGACCATTACGGTGCATGGAAAGGTAACGAGGTTGGACTGCGACGAAAACTCCCTCACTTCGCTGGATGTGAGCAAGAACACCGATTTGAAATGGTTGTCCTGCCACTCTAACTCCCTCACTTCGCTGGATGTTAGCAAGAACACGGCTTTGACAGTGTTGCTCTGTAACAATAACTCCCTCACCTCGCTGGATGTGAGCAAGAACACGGCTTTGACAGCGTTGCACTGCGACTCTAACTCCCTCACTTCGCTGGATGTGAGCAAGAACACGGCTTTAACAGTGTTGAGCTGCGACTCTAACTCCCTCACCTCGCTGGATGTGAGCAAGAACACTGCTTTGACACTGTTGGTGTGCGACTCTAACTCCCTCACCTCGCTGGATGTGAGCAAGAACACGGCTTTGACACGATTCTCCTGCGAGAATAACCCGAATCTTAGCTCCTTGAAGATCTCGAGCAGCATAAATGACGCGTTGTGGGTCAACCGCTGTCAGCTGAGCGCGGAGACACTGAACGAGATATTCACTACGCTTCCCGATGTGAAAGGGCAGAGCATCGGTCGGAAGAAGATCTGGATAGCAGACAATCCGGGTACGGATGCGTGCAACAAGAAGATAGCCACGGACAAAGGCTGGAAATTGGATGTCGGAGATACTCCTCCTGCCGGCAACAGCATGACGATGACGACAAAGAAAGCCGTGGGCAAGAAGATAAAGCTTAAGATCAATGCCGAGCCGGAAGACCAAGCGGATGTCTGGATAGACCTGAACAACAACAAGGTCAAAGATGCAGGCGAGAGCGTAACCGTATTTGGCTCCTATCAAGCGTACACACTCGGCTCGCAGACCATTACGGTGCATGGAAAGGTAACCGAGTTGTACTGCGGCTCTAAGTCCCTCACTTCGCTGGATGTGAGCAAGAACACGGCTTTGACACTGTTGTACTGCGACTCTAACTCCCTCACCTCGCTGGATGTGAGCAAGAACACTGCTTTGACTTATTTGGACTGCGAAAAGAACTCCCTCACCTCGCTGGATGTGAGCAAGAACAAGGCTTTGACACGGTTGTACTGCGGCTCTAACTCCCTCACCTCGCTGGATGTGAGCAAGAACAAGGCTTTGACAGTGTTGTGGTGCTCCTATAACTCCCTCACCTCGCTGGATGTGAGCAAGAATACCGATTTGAAAGAGTTGCTCTGCTCCTCTAACTCCCTCACCTCGCTGGATGTGAGCAAGAATACCGATTTGAAAAAGTTGTACTGCTCCTCTAACTCCCTCACCTCGCTGGATGTGAGCAAGAACAAGGCTTTGACACGGTTGTTCTGCGACTCTAACTACTCCCTCACCTCGCTGGATGTGAGCAAGAACACCGCTTTGACAGAGTTGTCCTGCCACTCTAACTCCCTCACCTCGCTGAATGTGAGCAAGAACACTGCTTTGACAGATTTGTTCTGCCACTCAAACTCCCTCACCTCGCTGGATGTGAGCAAGAACACGGCTTTGACACGGTTCGCCTGCTATAATAACCCGAATCTGAGCTCCTTGAAGATCTCAAGCAGCATAAATGATGCGTTGTGGGTCAAACACTGTAAGCTGAGCACGAAGACGCTGAACGAGATATTCCGCACACTTCCCGATGTAAAAGGGCTGACCGAAGGCGAGAAGAAGATCTGGATAGCAGGCAATCCGGGTACGGCAGCGTGCAACAAGAAGATAGCCGAAGACAAAGGGTGGACGGTAAAAACTGATTAAGATTGAGGGGAATTTCCCTCACCCCGAAGTGGCGGGGCGTGAAATATTGTAGACAAATTCGGGCAGTGCCGGTGCGATAAGTGCCGGCACTGCTTTTTTTTGTGCCGAGACGGAAAACCGGGATCGGGAAAAGAGAAAAGGTCGGTTTCGGAGAGCATGAAAATTTCGTACGTACAAAAAAATATTTTCGTAGGTAAGAAAATAAATTTCCGTAGGTAAGAAAAAATTTTTCCGTAGGTAAGAAAATAAATTTTTGTGGCCAAGAAAAAAAATTTCCGTGGCCAAGAAAAAAAAATTCCGTGGCCAAGAAAAAAAATTTTTGTGGCCAAGAAAATAAATTTCCGTGGCCAAGAAAAAAAATTTCCGTGGCCAAGAAAAAAAATTTTCGTGGCCAAGAAAATAAATTTTCATGGGCATAGAAAAAAATTTTCATGCGGACGAAAAAATATCTGCGTGCGCAGAAAAAGTATTTTCTTTAGCATAAGAGTTGTGGCGATCCGGGCATAAAAATATATTTTCANGACGAAAAAATATCTGCGTGCGCAGAAAAAGTATTTTCTTTAGCATAAGAGTTGTGGCGATCCGGGCATAAAAATATATTTTCATAGGCAGAAAAATATATTTTTATACGAATCGGAGGTATTTTTTATGCCTGCGGACATATTTTTGTCTGCGCACAAAAATATATTTTCGTGCGAATGGGAGGAGATTTTCGTACGAAGAGAAGGGGATTTTTGTGCGGAAAGGAAAAGATTTTTGTGCAAAAGGGAGAAGATTTTTGTGCGAAAGGGAGGGGATTTTTGTGCGAAAGAGAGGGGATTTTTGTGCGGAAAGGAGGAGATTTTTGTGCGAATGGGAGGGGATTTTTGTGCGGAAAGGAGAAGATTTTTGTGCGAAAAGGAGGAGGTTTTTGTGCGAAAGGAAGAAGATTTTTGTGCGAAAAGGAGGAAGTTTTTGTGCGAATGAGAGGAGATTTTTGTGCGAAAGGGAGGGGATTTTTGTGCGGAAAGGAGAAGGTTTTTATGCGAAAGGGAGGAGATTTTTGTACGGAAAGGAGGAGATTTTTGTGCGGAAAGGAGGAGGTTTTTGTGCGAAAGGGAGAAGATTTTTGTGCGAAAAGGAGAAGATTTTTGTGCGGAAAGGAGGAGGTTTTTGTGCGAAAGAGAGGAGATTTTTGTGCGGAAAGGAGAAGATTTTTTGTGCGGAAAGGAGGAGGTTTTTGTGCGAATGGGAGGGGATTTTTGTGCGGAAGGGAGGGGATTTTTGTGCGAAAGGGAGGGGATTTTTGTGCGAAAGGGAGGGGATTTTTTGTGCGTATGGAGATTTTTTTTCACGGGTATGAAAGTTTTTCTCTCTCGGCAGGCAGTTTTTTTTGACTTGCGCCGAGGTGTAAGTTTTGTCCGTTTTCAGGGTATGATGGTTGGGCTTTTCATGGGATCTTTCGGGAGAAAAAAAGAGACCTCGAAGGGGTCTGTTCGAGGTCTCTTTGGGGTTCGGATCGGCTCGGTGCCGCTCTCGGATGTTGTTTATCGGCGTCTTTTCTTTATCACGACAAGAATAAAGAAGAAGAGCAGGATGGCTCCGATGGCGATGACGATGCTGTTGGTGAGGATGGTCTTTGTGTCCGAGAGGTGAGAGTGGGTGAGGTTTTCTCGTTGCAGCCGGACACTCTCTTTGTCTGCTTCGGGAACGGCGGCGGCATTTTTCATCTTGGAGAGCGCGTTGTTGTAGCTCTTTGCGTCGTCCGGACGGAGCTGTTGTGCAATATACTCCTGCAGCTTGGGGTTGGTGGCAGAGAATCCGCTGCCGGTGGATCCGAACTCTCTGACCAACCCGGCATGAAGCTCTGCAAGATGCGCCACCTTGTCCGGCGAGGCTTTCCACATACCCTTGCGGCTGCTTTCGAGCATGATGGCTGTGATCTCTTGGAATGATGCCGGATTTATCTCTTTGAAAAACTCGTTCGTGCCGAGATTGTGAACATCTTTCACGTACATCTCGTACATCTCGTCCCATAGTTCGTTGTCTATCACATCGGGCTTGGTGGCACTCCAGCCGAATGTGTTGGAGACGACATCGAGCACGCCTTGAGCACTGCTCGCACCGCCTTTGAGGGTCTCTTTCACGAAGTTCGGATTGAGTATGGTGGCACGTGCTTCCACTCCGATGGCTTCTTTCAACTCCTGTATGCGGATGTTGTTGCGGTTGCGATAGTCGGCAAAGACAGCGTCCGGATCTTTCCCCGTCACGCTGCGGATGGCTGCGTTGATCCCTCCCATGAACTCATAGACATGATCGAGGCTCAACGCTCCCCAGGTATTGTTCTGACGAGGCTGAACCACCAGATCGGCATCATGCAGCACAGCCCTGAAGAGGTGTTCGTTGAATGCTCCCCACTCCTCCTCTGTTCCATACATTGCTCCCATATTGTTGATATAGGCATTGGCGATCTCCTCATCGGAAGACCAGCGATCGCTACTTGCAATGACCTCCTTGATCTTGGTGCCGTACATGCCATTGAGTCCTCCGAAGACGCGCTTGGTGGAAAGCTCCCGTGCCTCTTGCGGAGAGACGCCCTGCTCTACCAACAGACGCTCGACCTCGACGGAAGAAGACTTCACCTTGTTTTCATAGCCTTCATCCTTGGCTTCGGCTGCCATCTCCACCGCACGAGTGATATACATCAGACGAGATGCGGCAAGGTCGCGGAACTGTCCGGATGTCTGTACCACTATGTCTATACGGGGACGTCCAAGCTCGGAAGCAGGAATGAGCCTGAGATCCGTTACCCGTCCGTGAGAGTCCCTCACAGGCTCCACGCCCAACATATAAAGAGCCTGGGCAATGGTAGTACCTTCGCTTTCGATAAACTCTCCGCTCCAGAACGTGAAGCTCACCTTCCTCGGATAGTCTCCGTGCTGTTTCTTGTATCGGGCAAGAGTGGCATTGACCAGAGAGATACCATCTTCCCAAGCCTTCTCGGTGGGAGTGGCTTCGGCATTCACGGAGTAGAGATTCCTGCCCGTCGGGACGGCAGACGGATTGGCAATGGCATCACCTCCGGAAGAGGGAGCATTGTATCCGCCGGCAAGAGCATTCAATACTCCTTTTAGCTCGGCTTCGGGACTCTCTTCCAATGCGTTCTTATACTTTGTCACATCGTAAAGAGTACGCTCCGCCTCAACAATGGCAAAAGCTTTCTCTCTCTCCTCCTTAGTATGTTGGCGCACCTCTTTCGGCATACGTCCTCCCCCCATTGCCCTCTTGGGCGGTGCCAATAGTGTATGTGCCTCACGGATTTCAGCCGGAGAGACTCCGATAACACTGCTAACGAAAAGAGAATCGACAGCTCTGCCGGAAAGGATCTGCCGAACGACCGACTTTGCAGGAGCGAGATAATGCTCCGTAAAATAGACGTTGCTGCGGAGCTTTTCCGTATCCACCTTGCCGGAAAGGCGGTCTATGCGTGCAATACTGTAAGCAATGGGATCCGCACTCATCGCCATGACGGTGGTGAGAATCTTCTCTTTGGAATAAGGTACGCCGGTGATGTACAGCTCGCCATTTACTTTCTCATTGGCAATCTCCTCGGCAAAGTTGTCTATCTGCTCTATCTCTTCCTGAGTATAAGGCTTGGCAGGAATGCTGTCCAAACGGAGGTAGCGGTGTATTCCAAGTGCCATGGCACTCTCTTTTACCGCTATCGAAGCTTTGTCTTTAGGGTCGGGGGACTTGAAGTAAGCGCGTATCTTGCCTTGAAGATCCGCCAGCTGCCCTCTCGTATTGCTCTCCATGAACGGCGGCATAAGGTATGAGGTTATGGCTGCGTAGGTGCGGCGTTTGGCTATGATGCACTCTCCGATGTTTGCTATGGTGTAGTAATAGAAGTGGGGAACTGAGCCGATAAGACGATCACTCCAGTCTGCACTGCTGAGAGCAACCTGCTTCTCCGGTGTAAATTCAAGGCTGCCGTGTGTACCGAAATGCAAAACAGCATCTGCCTTGAAGCCATGCTGCATCCAGAGGTATGAGGCAATATAAGGGTGTGGAGGTGGAGACTTTGCTCCGTGAACGATGGCAAACGCATCGTCGCCCACGGCTGCCATTGGTTGTGGAAGCAGCGCAACGTTTCCAAAGTCGAGTCTAGCCACTGCAATGGCAGGCTCTCCATCTGCTTCAGTACTCATATAGCTTCCCGGAGCTTCGCCGTAAAGGTCTGTTACTTCTTTGTACTTCTCCGGGAATATGGAGCTTTTCACCCACTCTTCATAGAGAGACTTTTTGATGAGAGCCGGATTGCCCTTTTGGAGAAACTCCTGCTGTACTCCCTCTGCATAAGGATCAAGGATAACGCCTTGAGACATGAGCATTCGTCCAAGCTCTTCCGGTGTTTCGGGAAGATTCTCTACCTTATACCCCTCTGCTCTCAAACGCAAAAGGAGATTGTGAAGAGATGGAATGGTTTCGAGGGACTGCGCTAAAAGTGTCTGCTGTCCGGCTCCTTTGAAGAAGTAGATGGCGAGCTTCTTTTCTGAGTTTTTCTTGCTCTTGAGAGCTATTGTCCGGGAGACAATATCGGTAAAAGTGCGAAGCCTGTCCGGTATGGTTTTGAAGAGATAAAAGCCTTCTCTGTTTTTCTCCTGTGCAATCAGAGCATAAGGGTAAACAGCTCCATCTATCTCCGGCATCACCACTCCCTGTCCCAATATACCGCCAACGAGTCCCATCGGATTAGCCATCCAATCTTCTTCCAACTCCAAGCTGGTAAGAGGTGTAAACAGTGGGATATTGGTCTCTTTGAGCCACTCTACCACTTCGTCCCCTTCTCCCATGGAAAGACGACCCATTGCCGTGTAAATGACAGCATCAGGATTGGCAGACTTTAGCATCTCCAGCCTTTTGTCTTTGGCAAAAATAGGATAGACATTATGCCCTGCGTTTCTCATGGAGACGATGATGCTGTCGAGGTGTTGCTTGTTTCCTCTGAAAGGATTGTGCAAGCCGATGACGAGAGCCACTCGCTTTGCACCCTCTTTGTACAAGCCTTTTTTCCTGGTGTAGGCATCGTACTCGTCTATCGTAAAGAAGTGCACACCCTCTTCAAGATCAAAGAAAACTTCCTCTATACTCTCGGTAGGCGGTTCAGGATCCGTGACTCGGAAACTCTTTCGGTCTATATACTTCCGGACATAGCTTGCCATGTTTTGGTAATTGACCATGTTTCCCGCAGAGAGATAAGCCGAAATGGTAGCACAGTGAATACTATCCATGCTGCACATTTCGTTCCTGCTATCGGTGGAAGCGTGCATAATGATAGGGACACCCTTACTTGCCAAACGTTGCAAAGCATCACGCTCCTCCGCAGAAAGCCGAAGCCCCATACCATTGCAGATGATAAAGTCGTACCCTTTAAGCTTGTCCACATCCTCCTGCTCGTAAGCATCGAAGTGTATCATCGGGTTTTTATTCGACAAAGCTATATCCGTCGCCCTGTATGTCTTGAATGCGTAAAGAGCTATACGGGTAGGAGAGAGATACCTTGCCCAAATGAACCAACCGGCTGCAACAAAAAGAAGCAAAACCACCGAAGTTATCAGAGAGATCTTTACTGTTGACTTCATATTGTAATCTGTAAAGAAAAAAGTATTAGCTACGCATCATATCCGTAGCAAAAAGTAATTATATGGGAGTAAATGTATGGATTATCTCCTTCAAAAAGAAAAAAGACACCATGTCATCCTCTTTATTCTTTCCACGACTGTTTTCACAGCCGGAAATCTAAAAGCAAAGATGACATGGCATCTCCTATTGAGGATGTGTTAAATTAAGGATCTTACTCCTTGGTAAGCTTATAAAGGCGTACGGGGCGGTATTGATTCTTCACACTCATTACCTTCTCTACCTTACCTGCCTTATCTACGGAGTAAAGTCCGTTGAACTTACCTTCTTCTCTGTTTGGTACGCAGACAAACAGCTTACCATCTACCACGCTGAAGACATTCATACGTGAAGAGATATTGGATGCCGGTATAGGAAGTTGTTTGTAGGCCATTGTTGCCGGATCGAGTTCGTAATACTCCATCTCTATCTTATCTGTATTTTTTGTTCCAAACCTGTAGTCGGTTTTGGAAATATGAAGATAGATCTTTTCGTTATAAGCAATCATAGATTGTGCTATGCGATGGTTGCCGAATGTTTTTTGAATATCGAACTCCCAGTTGTCATCAAACTCGGTAGCTCCCGCCTTTATGCGGAAAACTTTCGAGTCTCCTTGAACTCCTCGTCCATTCCATCCCCAAGAGAGGTAGTAGATATTACCCTTTTCGTCTATGCTTGTAGGTGAGTTTTCTGCCTGCACAATACCCACGTTACGAACACCTTTATAAGAAATAATCTTCTCTACCTTTTTAGTGGCAATATCGGCAACAGCTACATAATAACTGTCGTACTCTTCGCCAATTTCGTTGAAAGACTTACCATTGAGAAATACCACGCTGACAAAGAGCTTACCTGCTCTTGCATCTATCGAGAATGAACCGGTACGAACAAGGTTATTCCCTTTTTCGTCCACATACTTGGCATCCGGCTTGAATGCTTTGATAGCTTCATTAAAGTCTATTTCACCTGTCAGCTGCATGGTGTAAGGGTTGAAAATGCTTATCACCCTTGGCTTGTCTTCTCTGCTGTAAAATGCAGTGCTTTTATCCAAAAAGCCAAGGCGCTTAGGGTAAAAGCTTCCTTTCACTATCGTCAAGCTCTCATTTATCACAACTTCCTTCTTGTCATTGAGAGTCAAACGGAATACACCGGGAGTGGCAGACATCCCTTTTTTATCCTTTGCCATGGCAAAGAAATACTTTCCCAATGAGTGGTGCCCTGCGGAGGTGGAAGGATCCGAATTGGTAAACAGATCTGTTTTAGCTATGAGATCATAAGTCTCTGTCGTACCCAACACTTTTGTCGGATCAAACGCATAGAAGCGGGTAATGTCCGCATTGGATGCATCCTCTGCCGATAAAATATACGGAATAGTTTCTTGCTCGTCTCCATTGTTCGGTTTGTCCGGACCTTGGGTATTACAAGCAGTAAATGCAAAAAGGCACATGGTTAGGAGTGCCGAGGAAATTTTCCTAAAGTTCATCATAATGTGTGTTTAATTTTAATATGGTTGTATATCTATTTATCTTATCAGATAGACCATCTTAGCCCAAATACTTCGTCCGGCATTCTGCATCTTGAAATGGTTATACACCTCTCTGTCGAAGAGGTTACGTATTTCCAAACCCAGTTTGATACGATGCTTTCTGATTTCGGTATCGTAAGATGCTCCAATGGTATGTACATGTTGATTGGGAATAATTCTGTTCGTATTGATCTTAGACTCTCCGAAGAGACCCAGAAATCCATCCGGTTCAAAACGTCGCTCTATAAAATCGAGATAATATTGGTGTACATAGCTGTACTGCCAGTATGTTTTCAGGGTATTGTTCCGCTTTCCAAAAAGACTTTTGAACGCATACTCTATCCCAAGATTGGCATAGAAAAATGGTGTATTGCTTATTCTCGCATCTTTGTAGTGATTATCATTCTGCACATTGTTCATGGATCCATTGTATCGGAACTCGTTGTAGGTCAGATTCCCATGCACTTTTACTGCATCAAATAACCTGATATATCCATCCATTTCCAAGCCAAAACCTTTGACACTCTGTAAATTTAAGAACTGTCCTTGATATTGGTTGATCTCCTTCATCTTGATAAGATTTTCCGTATGCCTGAAATAGGAGTTCAACTCAAAATTATACTGTCCCGGCTTGTGCCACTTCAGACCGATGTTGAAATTCTTACTCTGTTCCGGAGCAAGCTTGAGATTGGGTACTATAAATGAATTATCTCCAAAGATCTCAGCCCTATCCGGCATCCGGTAGGTCTTTTCAAAAGATGATCTTAATAGGAATCTCGGAGTAATATCATACTTTCCGGAAAGAGAAAGACTCACTCCTTTATTAAATACGGCAGGTTCGTTATAGGTATCATCATGCGTTTGAGCCGTAATGAGTTTGGCTTGAAGTATCGTGTTTAGCCTTCCATTCCACCATGTTCCGGAGTGTCCCAGTCCGGCGATTAAGCGATCGTAACGATACTTACCCAAGTATGAAGGAGCGTCATAATCATCTCTGATAAATCGGACATGATTGTACATCACATTCAGTGTCAGGTTTTGTTCCGAAGTGAGAGCAAGATTCAGAAGAGATCTTAGTATGGTGTTGTAGCTGTTGCTCTCCAGTCCCACTTTACCCGGAATGGACTTCTGCCCTCCCGACATCTCTCCACTGGAGGCAACGCCCTTATGCGGAACTCCGCGCCAATCGTAATAGGTATTTCGCAGAGTATCCACCATATTGTTGTTGATATGGCTATAAACTCCGAACAGGGTGGCATTGAGCTTACCTTCAAACAGGCTCTTACGATAGGTCAAAGAGGGTATCAGTTTGGCATGCTCTCTTCTAAAGGCCTGTCCATAAGGCTGATTGCGTGTAGTAAAGTCATTCTGAATATCGTGGTGTAGACCGAAAGATGTCAGCCTGAACTGTATCAGATCCGCCCAACTTAGCTGTTCCACATTCACAAATCCTTCCGCATGGTACTGCTTGAATCCATTATGAAAGAGTCTTGCCTCTATAAGCGTATTTCGTCCGGTCGTCTCATCCGTGATGGGAAGATTTTTTACCGGATAGTCATTCTTAGCCAAATTGCCGAAAGCATACACTCCAACGGAGATATGCCTGCCCATTCTTCTCATGGCATTAAGAGTCGCAATATTGGAACCAAAGCTACCTATATTATAAGACAACTCGACTTCCGAGCTTTGAGGGGTCTTACTGACCAGATTGATAGCCCCTCCGAGGGCATCTATCCCTATTTCGGTTGGTAGCACACCCTTATAAACCTCTATGCGCTCTACGGCATTGACCGGAATTTTTGTGAGTCCGAAGCTGGAGCCGAGGTAGTCTATCGGGATACCGTCCCGCATCAGTTTTATAGACCTGCCACTGAAACCATTGATGGTGATCTCATTTCTTGCCCCGACATCTCCCGTATTACGAAGACGCACTCCGGGACTTGCATTAAGAAGATTCTGGATATTCGTTGCCTTTTCGTGGAATTGAGAGACATCTATCACCTCGGTTTTTATGGGATCCAATCTCAAACGATCCGTCTTGCGAACAGCAGTAACGGCAACCTCTCCCAATACTCCTGTCTTGGTGTTGAAGTAGAAGTGTTGCAGTTTATTGGTCTGCCCTACGGTTACCACAGCTTTTTCCCTATCTCCTCCGGGCAGTTGAGCCACAACGGTATAAGTACCGGGAACGACAGGAGAGAAGATATATCTGCCGGATTTATTGGTCTTCACCTGTTTTCCCACAGGTTCAAGCCGGACATCTATACCCTTCGTAGGATTACCATCAAGATACACCACACCGTGCAGAGCTATGGATTTACCCTGCGCCAAAAGAGGTAAAGCAAAAAAAATAGCGACCAGCACCGGTAACGCCAAAGCCAAATATCTTTTTGTCATACTGTCATTCATACCAAACCATACACCCACACGCAATCCTGCAAACTAAGAGAAGCCGGGATTAGGCGTTGTGGTGCCAAATCCTCGACCTTCTCTTATTCTGTTTTCGAGGTATAAACCTCTTCTTTACGAGCTGCTCCTTCCTGTCAAAAGAACCAACTACACGTACAAATAATTAACGACTAAAAAAAGGGGGCCTACAAGGAGTATCACACTTGTTGTAGGCACCCGCGACTAAAGAAGTAGAAAAATAATTGAATGACCGTTAGTGTTGGTCCATCAATGGTGTATATATGAATTACGTGTGCGTATATAAAAAATTATCCCCGACGGACTAACCACAGCCTATCGGGGACCAACACTAACATTATCAAACAAAAAACTACTGTTTCTTATGCGTAACTATGTCTTTGTTTGATGTATGCCCGTCTCCCGCAGGTGTCCATCAGTCGTAAAAGGCAGGTCTTCTGACTCTCTACACTCCATTCGCATCCTTCCCAGAGATAGCCTCGTCTCGAACGTCTTTACGTTTCAGGCATCTACCAGTGGTTTCTCTGCAAACTGTGATGCTATCCGAAGATAAAACATCAAGTAGATTACAGCAGCGGGTACTGTTCCGGATTCTCACCGGATTCCCTTTTAATCAATTGAGAGTTCCCAATTGAACCATCTACGTTGCAAATATACGATAGATATTTTAATTCTGCAACCCCTCTCCTTCTTTTTTATCCAACACACTGTTTTTCCTCACTAAAAGAAGGATATAAAGAGGGTTCATAGAGCATTTACACTACTATTCACAAGGATTTAAGCCGTTGGATGGTCTCGTTTCCCAAAGCTTCTTTTCGCCGTATATGGTCTAATACTTCCTGCACAAAAGGGTTATCCTCCACGCTGCTCTCCCCTCTTTCGGCATCCGGGACAGAAGAGAAATATATGCGTGAAGCGATATTGTACTCTTTACAGGCATCCGCATAGAGCATTCTATCCAAAGAGAGAACCGCCTGCATCCACTCCTCCACCACTTTTATCAGGAACGGCACGGTGAGCACCTCCTTTCCCGAGAGTCCGTACCACTCTCTGAGCAGATTGTAAGACCAGTCCCACTCCAGATCATAATAGGAAGCGTGCAGATGCTCAAAAGCCCTATTGAGATCCGCAGGCGTTTTATAGAGACCACTGCGAATATTTTCCAATATCTCCTGCACCAATCTTTGAGGAGCTATCAGTCCGCAAAGATCCACCCATTCGCCCAGCCCGGTATCATGATCCGGCTTCAGCACCTCATCTACCTCCGCTCCATTTTTCGGGATACGCTCCTGCAACCGTTGTATAAGGGAGTTTCCGATAAACTTTACAATACCCATGCGATAAGCTTCGAGCCCTTTTTCCAGAGCAGCCGAGCGAATATTTATATTCCTATATATATAGGTCTTGCCATGCTCACCGATGTAGCTTCTCAGTTCGCTCAGTTTCCGATGACCATTCACCATTTTAGAAATGGTGTACGGACTGAGAAGATTAAAGTTGATACAGTCCAACCTCCCCTCCTGTTCCCGTCTGTCTCGTGCAGGCCACTTCTTTGCATCGCGGATTGTACCCACACTTCTAAGGTTGGCACCGGGAACAAGATAGGTCTCATCGTTGTTCTCTATCACATAAGAAAAGGGGAAGTCTGACGTATCGACGTGGTGCACGTGCCGTCCCATAATGAGACTGAAAGGACCTATACGCGATGGCCAAAGGATGTAAGAGTCGCTCGTCGTTTTGGATCCACGCTCTATCACGCCCTGATGAATAGGACCAAGCTTATACAAGTGATTGCTCTGGTTGGAGCCCGAACCGGCATTAAGGAAAGAGACATGCCCGGCTATAAGCAGACTGCTCTTGTGCATAGAGACCGTGTAAGGCCCTGCAAACACAGCGCACGACTCGCCATTTTCGAGCTGACAATTGGCAAAGAAAAGAGAGTCATGTGCGGAATAAAGGTGATCTATCCGGGTACTCTGCCCTATGAAACAGCGTTGTATCGTGGCCCCTCCGCTCATACTCGAACCCGAAGAGGCTATGAACTCTTTTGCCATAACATTGTGTCCGATATAGACGGGTGCATCCGGTCTGCTGTTCACACTGCACTCCTCCACATACGTGGCACCTTCTATCACTGCTCCGGCTCCGATGCGGGCATTCAGGATACTCCCCGTATGCTTGATCCGGACACCATCTTCTATCTTCCCTCTACCGCTCCGCCGTTGTGCTGCATAGGTTGCGAACAGCTCGTGAAGCCGGCTGCGAAGCAGACTGTCTCTCGTTGCCGTCACCGCCATCAGGTAAGCCGTGTGGGAGGTGAGCAGATCACACAAAATCACCTCCGTTCCTCCCGTTTCCCTGAGCACACTCACAGGCAAGCCGTTCCCGAAAGAGCTCTCCCCTTTCATGGCTATGATATTGACATTCTTTATCGTTACATCATTACCTATATCGTACTTGGAGATACACTCATGCACGTTTTCTATACAGACTCTGTCTCCTATGGTGCAGTCGTGAATAAGGGCATTGCGGATACCATTCGGGATATGGAAACCATGTTCGGAAGATCTAAACCCGGACAGATCCCCTATCCGACACTCCCCGATAAAGGTTACATTCCGACAGCGATCCGGCAAAAAGTTCTCCGATACCGTAATCTTATCCCAATCCTCCGAAGTACATCCATTCCGCAACAGCACTTCTATCTCACTCTGTGTAAGATGCCTCATAGCTTTCTCTGTTTATATCTTGTTCGGAGCACCTGTTTTACCGATACTCTTCATCGGTAAGACTCTCCGAAAAATGGTTTGGCAGTCCTGCAACAAAGATATTAAAGCGGAATGTAAAGTACAAAAAACTACTCATCCAGATCCTGAATAAAAAGGAACCTCAGAGGAACTTTTATATAAAAATGAAGGCTCGAAAAACTTTCCGGACAGGGCGAAAAAATTTTTGCCTGCTCGTCAGAAAAGAGGAGATAAAATCATAAACAGATGAATAACAATCAGATACTAAAAATCTCAAATTCGGAAAAAATTTTTCCTTCGTCCGTTTCATCGCCCTTTTTCGCGTTAATAGAGGTGAATTTTATCCCGATCTCGTGTAAACATTTCCTAATAAAGAAAAGCTCCTAAAAAACATCATCTTGCGCTCAAAAACAGGTAAAAATCTCACTATCAACACTATAAATAAAATTTCTAAACGTGTTAAGTGAATCCGGTAAACGTGTTTAATGAAATCAATAAACGTGTTTACTGAAAAATTAAACACGTTAAGCCGAAACGTTTAGTACGTTCACTCTTTTTTCTCAATAATACAGCCAATAAATGTAAACAAAAAGACCCCAAATTAACATTTCGCTCACCCTCTCAAAACGAGAAGAAAGAGCGAAAAAATCAATTGGGGTTTTGGAGGTGTTTTTCGGGATGGAATATATAAAAACACAATCTTATAAAAGCTATCTTTTTATTACATGAAAAAACCTATACATCAAAACAGATCAACGGAAAAACAGACATCTTTGATATTAAAGTTTTATTAGTACCTTTATCCACGATAAGCCAAACAGAAATTGACAATAAATTTCTTATTATCACATATATCACTACTATTATGATCACAAAGAAGTTATTTTCATTACTGATTTGCACAGTTCTCTCAGTTGGTTGTAGTAACCTAAAGACGGACAAAGACTTTGATTTGTCTCTTGTAAAAGATGCGAAGAGATAATAATAGTGAATGTGAAACAAGCGAAGATGATTACCGGCAAGCGGCCGAAGAGATTATATAAGTTTAACAAGAAAATCATACACAACTTTAGATTTGATTGATATGAAAAAACCAATAAAACAGATATCATCCTTATTGTCGTTTTTATTGTTGACACTGATTGCGACCTCTTGCTTCAAGGAGCCTACCACTGCCCCTGATGTCCATTTAATCTTCTATCCAAGAGAGTGCAAGCATATATTGGCAAGCTCGCTCCAGTACAAGACCGAAAAGATTAAGGGCANTTTAATCTTCTATCCAAGAGAGTGCAAGCATATATTGGCAAGCTCGCTCCAGTACAAGACCGAAAAGATTAAGGGCAATGATACGTGGACCTTTACAGATACCATACAGGATGGACAGGTAGAGGCAAAGAAATTCATTCTTAGTATAATGACCGGATCGGATAATCTACCTCTGCTTCCAAAGTACACAAAAGAAAAAGAATCGACTCCCCTACGATACTACGAGTGGTACAACTTCATGTTAAAAGACCCATCAGTTAACGCAGAAAGCGATCTTGCCTCCCATATTATCCCCTTGGAAAGACAACTCAGAGATGACTACATAAACAGTCTCCCCCGAAAACGTATAGATGGGAAGATGGCAACGCTATTAAGGGACTGGAACTACAGAGTTACCGGAATAAAGAGCCTTAGCATAAAGGCAGAAACAACGCTCTTTGGGCAGCCTGCAGGTGAAGAACTTAAACAATACTTCCATATAGACAGACTTGATCCTAAGCAAATAGTTTCCTACAAAAGCAAAAATCTGCTCTGGGGATATTCGGACGAAGAAAAGATAACGAACATAGACCAATGGCTCTCTATGAATCCAATGGCCTCCCCCGAAATGAGACTCTGTCTTAGATCTACTCCTCCGGAAGTACCGACGGATGTAACCTTTATCATTGAGATGGAAACAGTGGAAGGAAGAAAGATGAAAGCCACGACACAGATACGTTTGCTGTAAAGGAAATAATATACCAAAAGTAAGATGACTACTGGCAGGCATCTGATGAGTAAATATATAAGTTTGACAAGAAAATCATACACAATTTTAGATTCAATTGATATGAAAAAACCAATAAAACAGATATCTCCCTTATTGACGTTTGTACTGTTGACACTGATTGCGACCTCTTGCTTCAAGGAACCTACCACCGCCCCTGATGTCCATTTAATCTTCTATCCAAGAGAGTGCAAGCATATATTGGCAAGCTCGCTCCAGTACAAGACCGAAAAGATTAAGGGCNCATTTAATCTTCTATCCAAGAGAGTGCAAGCATATATTGGCAAGCTCGCTCCAGTACAAGACCGAAAAGATTAAGGGCAATGATACGTGGACTTTTATAGATACCATACAAGATGGACAGGTAGAGGCAAAGAAGTTCATTCTTAGTATAATGACCGGATCGGATAATCTACCTCTGCTTCCAGAATTTATAAAAATGATGAAGGCAACATCGCTACAATATCACGAGGGGTATAACTTGATGTTAAACAATGCGTCGGTTCATTTCGAAAGCGATCTTGCCTCCCACATTATCCCCTTGGAAAGGCAACTTAGGGATGATTATGTAAACAGTTCCCCCCGAAAACGTATAGATGGGAGAACACTGACTACACTATTGGAAGACTGGAACTACAGGGTTACCGGGATAAAGAGCCTTAGCATAAAGGCTGAAACAACGCTCTTTGGACAACCTTCGGGTACCGAACTTAAACAATACTTCTATATAGACAGGCTTAATCCGAAGCAAATAGTTTCCTACAAAAGCAAAAGTCTGCTTTGGGGATATTCGGACGAAGAAAAGATAACAAACATAGACCAATGGCTGTCTATGGGTCCGATGGCCTCCCCCGAAATGAGACTGTGTCTTAAATCTACTCCTCCGGAAGTACCGATGGATGTAACCTTTATCATTGAGATGGAAACAGTGGAAGGAAGAAAGATGAAAGCCACGACACAGATACGTCTGCTGTAAAAGAGATAAAAAGGACACGAGAGAGAGCCTGCTCGTTCGTGTCCTCTCTTCATGTCCGCTTCTCTAATAAATAGACTTATGAAACGACCTATCAAATATTTTCTTGTACTTATTATCCTTATCATATCCCTTTTCAATTCCTGTATAGAAGATATAGAACTCGGGAAAAACATTGGAGAGGAAAAAGTAGCACTATCCTGCATATTGAATAACTCCGACCGGCAGACACTCTCTCTAACATGGAGCAAACCGATAAAGGGAAAGTCCGGCTGGCACCACAACGAAGTGGAGGAGGCAACGATAAGACTTTATGAAGAGGGTACTGATGTGGGGAGATTTTCCAAGTCGGGATATGGAGCATGGAGCTTAAACTTCCGACCCACTCCCGGCAAAGAATATTCCATAGAAGCAGATGTGCCGGGCTATCCTCATACCATACGGGCAAAGACCTCTATGCCTAAAGAAGGAAAAATAACAGAACCTAAAAGTGGTACAGCAGTCTTGATGGAAAGAAGTACGGCAATATATGTATGCAGGGAAGCGACCAATCCATATTGGATATTTTCTCTTAAATCCAGCCTCACAGATCTTAAGTATTTGACCAATAGACCAAAGGTAGAACAAGACCCCGATATAAAAATGATCTATCCCGCAATAGGAACTTCTCATAAAGATGCAGATCGCTTTAATCAATCAGGGAATAGTATAGAATTTACCAAATATGGAACAACTCCGGCATATAAGCAGTATATAAGAGTGATTCCGAATCCGGAAATCTCTTCACAAAAGCCATATCAATTCTCTGTACAGATACCCGGACGCGATTTCTCCTTCATTGTCTTCCGATATGCTTCGGCAGAATATGACAATTACCTTAAAAGCATTATAGAGAAAAAGAGCTTCTATGAGAATGAATATGATTTCTCCTATATCTTTGATGAACAAGAAATCTTTTCAAATATAGAGAACGGACTTGGAATATTTGGGGCTTACTATCAATCTTCCTACTTTTATTTCCAAGCAGAATACCATAGTCCTAAATCATGAGAACAATCTTCCTGTTTCTGTGCACCCTATTCTTCTGCACACTGTATTCTTTTACTGTTTTCTCCCAAACATATAAAGGAAGAGTTTTAGACAAGGAAAAGCAAACTCCTCTCTCCAGAGTAAGCATTGTACATAAGAAAAGACTTGTAGCTCTCACAGATTCTTTGGGCTATTTTGATCTTTCCATACCAACATCCGGGAAACCAATAAAAGTCTCATTACACCTTCCGGGCTATATAACAACGAAAGAAGAGCTACATACGCAAAAAGAAAATCTCCTGTTTCTATCTTTGATATCTCACAATATTGATGATGTAACAGTCTTGGGAAGACGTCTGAAAAGGGGGAATAACTCTTTTTCTTATAAACCTGTACAAGCCAAAAATATTGCTACTCTCACCGGAGAGATCGATGTGATGCGATACATGCAGATACTTCCCGGAGTATCTCAAGGTATAGAGGGGGGATTAGGTTTCTTTGTGCGTGGAGGAGGAAATGGAAATAATAGAGTAGAACTGGATGGAGTACCTATTATTGCTCCAACTCATCTATTTGGGATCGTCTCCACTTTCCCCTCAGATATAGTTGAAAAATCAACATTCCAAATGGGAGGTATTACCGTAGCTTCCGGAGATCTACTCTCTGCTCTTCTTCAAATAGAGAGCCGTATCCCTTCTAAAAATAAATACAAGGGAAGTTTTTCTATCTCTCCATTTATAGCAGGAGGTGCCCTTGAAGGCTATTTGATCAAAGACAAACTTTCCTATCAGATTGCCGGAAGATACTCCCTTTTAAGGGGAGAATATCTCTTGTATAAAAAGAGTTCTAAATTAGAAGGAGACTACAACCCTCAAGTTTACGACTACTATGCAAAGTTGCATTGGAGTATCAACAATAAAAATAGCTTAGAAACAAGTATATATGGCAGCCATGACTCTTTTGATCTGGAAACAGCGAAAAGTGATAACAATGAGTTTGAAAATATGTATATGGGATGGGAAAACAGATCATATAGGTTACAATGGACATTTGATATTTCCCAATATCTTCAAGCTCGTACCATAGCATATAAAACTCTTTTTGAAAACAGCCAACTGAGAAAGATCAATACAAAGGAGAGGTTTGCATCTACAATATGGATGGGAGGAGAAAAAGAAGAGACAACTTTCAGACAACAGTTTTACTACAATAAGAGATCTATTTCTGCCCTTGCCGGGATAGACCATGCCATACATAAGGTAACACCTCAACTTCACTCTTCCACGGATGCTAAATTTATAAAGACAGAGAAAGGTAAAACTTTCAACTATAATACAACTGCCCTCTATACAGAAGTGCAATACGATAAACCCGGAGCATATAAAGCAAAAGGGGGATTAAGATACAACCACTACAAACTCAAGGATGGAGTCTCCTTTCAGAATATTGAAGCTCGTCTTCACACATCCCTGTTTTTAGCCCAAAGTATTGGTATAGAAGCAACCTATGACCTCAATACCCAACACCACCATGTATTGGAGGGACTTCCTGTTGGATGGGCATTGAACTTGATTGTTCCTGCAACCAAACGATTTGGGCCAGAACGATCACAACAACTCTACATCGGAGGATTTGCAGGGACAAAGAAGCTCTATTTTACGATTGGTGGATATTATAAAAGCCTCAGCAACTTGGTTTCTTTTAAAAGTATGCTCAATCAATTTGGATCAAAGAACCCCTCATGGGAAGAAGATGTAAAACAAGGACGCGGAGAATCTTTTGGAATAGAGCTATGGGGTGAATACAAAGATGATAGAATGTCTCTATCATCAGCCTATACGCTATCACGCACGACAAGACAATACAACGAAATCAATCAAGACAAGGAGTTTCCCTTTAAGTTTGACCGAACTCACAACTTGAATATACAAGCACAATACTTGCTGTGGAAAAGGACAAGATCAAAACATAAAATCAATGGAGCCATGTATCTGACATCTGGTAACAGAGCATCCATACCTATAGCTTCTTATGTGGGAGAGACCCTTCCATTTTGGGAAAAGGGTGTCCGATCCATACCTAACCTCGAAGAGTATCACGCTACGGTACGAACAGAAATGACTCCTAAAAACAGTTTTACTATGCCTCCATACTTTAGAATAGACTTGGGATATAACATAGAATGGCAGAGAAAAAGCTATTCTCATGAATTAGGAATCAATATATTCAACGTACTCAACCGTCATAATCCATATATAATCTTCAAGGATAGGAACCAATGGAAGCAACTTAGCATAATGCCTTTAATACCATCTATAAATTGGAGAATATGGTGGTAGTCTTTTCCATTCCTATAAGAGGTTCAAACAGAATCTTACTTCATATAATGCGAGTAAGTAATGAACTTGTTCAATAAGAAATTGAAAGTCGTGAAGACGCCCATAGATGCCAGCTGATTCACGAAAACATATTTCGGCGTAACGAGTCTGATAAGATCACACCAAGCCTCCCACGCATTGAAAGAGTGGAATGCAAAAAACTGTATGACGTAACAGAAGCCGAAAATAGAAACGAAAGAGACCAGCCTCTTTACACTCATCCGGCTGGAGAAAGTCCATCGGCTGTTCCATATAAACCCATTGATAAGCCCTGCCAGATAGCCCAAAGCATTGGCTATGGAGGGCGACCAGATCAGAATTTCCTGAACAATCCAGATGACTCCGGCTGTTAGGACAGTATTAGACGCCCCTACAACACTATACTTGAGTAGCTGGGCAAAGAAAGGTCTGTGAAGTAAGGTTTTTCCCATCTCTTATTTACGGCATTTTGAATGATGGCGGAGGAGTTTCTGTACCCCATGTATAGTTGGGTTCAGGCCCCATTGTAAACTCAAGTGTACCGCCATCGGCTATATCTTCATGTGTAAACCATGGCTGCAAAAGCGGACGTCCATTCAGGCGCACACTCTTGATGTATTTGTTCTTCAAGGAGGCACTTCTGGCATGAATGACCAGCTTTTTCCCGATACTCAAAGAGACTTCGGCATACTTGACCATGGGCGTACCTATGACATAGACCGGAAGACCGACCGGCATAGGATAAAAGCCCAACATGGAGAAGACAATGAAAGCAGACATACCGCCCCCGTCTTCATCTCCCGGCATTCCCATGAGATCGTTTCTGAACCATTCGTGTATGATGGTGCGGATAAGTTTTTGTGTTCTCCACGGCTGACCTGCATAGTTGTAGAGGTAAGGAACATGGAGAGACGGCTCGTTGGACATGGAGAACTGCCCTATGTTGGCGGTGTGATCGGGGAGACGATGGAAAAAGTTGAACTTCCACCCCGTCATCGGAGTCTGTAATGTGCTGTCGAGAGCAGCAATCATCCGATCTTTTCCTCCCATCAGGTCTATAAGGTCTGCCACATTAAAAGGAAGATCCCAGCGGTACACCCATCCGTTATTCTCGCCATAATAGGCACGCGCACCCTGTCCTCCGGAAAATGTATAGTCGAACGGCATGATAAAGTCGCCATTCTGATCTTTGGGGTGAAAGAAGTTGGTGGCAGGATTGAAGACATTTCCGTATCCGAGAGAAAGGCGATAGTGCTCTTCCGCTTCCTCTGTCTTGCCGAGCATTTCCGCTATCCGTCCAAGGCACCAATAGTCATAAGCCGTACCCAAGGTTACGGCAATCGCCTGCCTGTTTTCCCATGAATGCACCTCCGGAGCACTTTCTTTCACTCCTTCGGGTAGTGCCGGGAAGTAGCCATGCTGCCTATAAAACGCATCCAGTTCGCCTGCAGGCTTATCGCTCCAAGGAGCAAGAGTCTTCTCTTGTATCGCTTTGCGTGCAGCCTCATACCCTTTGCCAAGATCGAAATCATTGAGTCCTTTGGCATAAGCATCCGCCAAAACCGCCACACCATGGTTACTGTTCATCCGTCTGCTATCTCCCGTTATTTCCGGGAATGTCGCAAGCCAACCATTGGAGTCCTCATCGGACATTCTGAGAAAACTGCGTATCATCTGCAGCTCCTTTACCGGATCGATCAACAGACGCAGAGGGTGTGTGGCTCTGTAAGTGTCCCAGATCCAATCGTCCGTATAATACGGACTGCCGTGATCGGGATGCACTTGTTTATCGACACCGGAATAGTAGTAGCCATCCTCTGAAATATTGATCATTCTCTCGTATGTGCGATAGAGAGAAGTATAGAAAAGACGAGCTTCGTTCTCGCTTTCTGCTGTGATCTTAATCTTTCCCAATGCTTCGTTCCAAATGGCTCGTCCTCTCTTTTCAAGCGGACGACTCTCAAAGGAGACGATCTCACGCTGTAAGTTTTTCCGTGCCTGTTCGTGAGAGATATAGGAAACCCCATAACGCATACACAGCTTGTTGCCGACCGGTTTGTGGAAAGTAAGAGCTACGGCAGAGCGTCTCCCCTCTTCTATCCCCTGATAGTTTGCGATATTGGTGTTGAACTCTGCATAGATATAGAGTGTCGTGATGCTGTCCTGAAGCACTTCCGTTCCCTGTATGGCGTGTTCACAAGTCTGCTCAAATCTTCCACTGTGAGACATCAAAGAGAGATAGATATCTTCTCGATCCTTTGGAAGCAAGAAGGTGTATAGCGCAGACTGATGAGATGGAACGAATCCGACCTCTATGTTCTCTTGTCCCAACTCCAAAGCGACCTGATAGCTGTACGGCTTACACTCCTCTCTGTCGTAGGTATAAAGGACAGGGCGAACGGAAAGATGTGGTTCGTCCAGCGTCGGAGAGAGTGAGTATGCCACCGCTCCACGGTGAGAGGTGAGCATGAGTGGCAGTCCTTCAAAGGTAAGATCGGTATAGTCCGACCGGTTGGGCGTCATCCGCATCATGCTGTTGGGCAGATGCACCATAGGATAAGTAGGAATAAGCAGATGGCTGATATTCCCCATATATGGATTGACGTAGTCTACGGGATCGTGTTGTACCTCTTCCACGCTATCTCCTGTATTACAAGAGAAAACAGATAAAGAGAAGACAGAGAGCAGAAGCAGAGATATGAAACAAGAGGTTTTCATTTAGTCGAAACGTATGCCCTTTGAGGGTTTGATGTTGATGATGATTGTTGTAGGAAGATATACGATCAGATACAGCACCAAAAGAGAAATAATATTTGGCAATATGAGATTGTACCAGTTGATCTCTACCGGAACGTATGACATATAATACTGTGTGGAGTCCAGCTTCAGAATAGAAAAGCGAAGCTGCAAAAAAGCTAAAAGAAGAGCAAAGATATTACCGGCTAAAACACCCAACAGTATAATACGAAGACCTACGGTGTGGAAAATCTTCCGAAGAGTCCGGTTTCTCATTCCTATTGCTTTGAGTGTGGAGATAGCCTGAACCTTATCCAGTATAAGGACTATAATGCCTGAAACCATCGTGGTAGCGGCAACAAAAATCAGAAGAGAGAAGATTATGAGAATGTTTGTATCCAGAATCTGCAACCAGCCGAACATTACCGGATTGAGGTCTTCTGCTCTTAAAAGGGAGATAAGCTCTCCTTTCTGTGCGATCTGTTCCAGTACTGTGTTGTAAACATGAGCCTCTACATCCGTTCCGGTATAAGCGGAAGACGCCACAATTTTAAGCCCTCCGTAGCTGTTCCGGTCCCATTCAAGAATGCCTCTTATGACATCTATCTGAGTCAATCCGAATGAGTTGTCAAAGTCGGGAAGCCCGGTATCGAAACTTTCTAAAAGGCGAAACGGCCGAACCTTAAAGCCCATATCGGTATGGAAGAATGCACGAACCGTATCTCCCGGTTGCTTATTCAGTTGGGCAAGAGTCTTTGACGAGAGAGAAAGAGTAGGATATCCTCCACTTCGCAGAGCTGTCTCTACCTCTTTCGGATGAGCATAACGATAAAACGACTCCGCAACAAAAAGGCTGTCCACACCTGTAAATGCGATGCCGACATAAGATGAGTCCGCCTTTATGATACCCGTATGAGTACAAAAACCTGTGGCATAGCCGTCCAGCTCCGATGCTTTTACGGAGAGAGACGAGAGTGCGACAGGAGAAGCCTGAAAAGGTATCGTATTTTGAGAGTAGGCATTCTGCGAGCTGAGTATCTGCACAGAGCCTGTTACTCCCGTGAGTTTACTCTCCAATTCATGCTTGAAGCCGGATATGATAAACCCGGACACGAGTATCACTCCTAACCCCAAAGCTATACCCATAGCCGATAACACAGCTATGGGAGAGATACCGCGACCATCTGTCTTTCGTATAAATCGGGCAGAAAACAGGGAGGTAAGATAGCTCATCTACTTATCTATTACGACTTCACAGATATAAAAAAGCAGCTCCAAACAATAGGAATATCATTCAGAGCTGCTTTCTGTTTTATAGCAGTATTTTATTCAAATTATTCGCCCAATTTCTTAGAGATTTCTGCAACTTTAGCGTCATTACCCAAGTTGTAGTAGATACCTCTCAAAGCCATCAGGTATTGTGTGCTATCCGGTTCGAGTTCTACCGCTTTCTCAAAGTATGGAAGTGCTTTCTTGAATAGCTCTATCGCTTCAGCGTCATACTTCTTTGCATCTGCAGGAGAAACACCGGATTCTGTTGTTTTTGCCTTAAGAGCCACGGCTCTATTGTAATATACTCTACCTGTATCTATGATACTTTCAGAATGATTAGGATCTATGGACAATGCCTTTTGGAAGCACTCCAATGCCTTGTCGGAGTCTTGCTTACCTTGGTCATAAACCTTTCCAAGAACGTTGATCAACTCAACATTTTGAGGGTCGTTTTGGATCGCCTTGGTCAAATATTCTATCGCCTCATCGTTCTTACCGCTTTGGATATAGCTGTTGATCAAGTTGAATGTAAAGAACTTTTCCTTCGGGAATATCTTTGCACCCTCAAGGATGGTACGTTGATAACCTACGCTGTCTTGAGCTTTTTTGTATGCTTCAGCCAAGAGTTGGTAAACATCGCTTCTTCTATAATCTTCTCCCTTGATAGCTTCGTACTCTTCGATAGCCAACTTAGGGTCTACGCTCTGTGCAGCAAAAGCCTTGAAAAAAGCCACCTGCATGCTCACACTATCCTGCTTGGCAATAGGTGTATCCTCGAACATAGGAAGGCTCTTAATATCCATATAGATCTTGAAGAATGGATATGCCTCTGCGTTCTTTTGCTGATTGAGATAGTACGAACCGGCATTGATATAGAAGCCGTGATTGTCTTGAAGAGCAGACTTGATACCTTTCTCATAGCGTTTCTTCACTTTGCCCTTTTCGTTTGGCATCGCATCCAGTTCGCCGGCTTTCATATAAAGAGCATACATATCTCTCAATCCATTATAGAATGCAAGCTCGTCGTATGGTTGCTGAAGAGCCATCTTCACTTTCTCGCCCTCTACCACTGTTTTCTCTACCTCTCCGGCAACAAACCATGCAAAGGCACTGTTCTTTGTTTCTTCATTTTCGAGTGTCGGCTTGATAAGCTGGCGAGCTTCCTTGATATTAGGTTTGTCCGACTTAATAAGTCGTTGCACTTGCTTTACCACCTTCTCTTGTCCCAATGCGGGAATTGCAAAAGCTGCACTCAAAATGGCTATTACTAATGTCTTTTTCATTATCAATTGAATTTTTGATACTGGGTTAACGAATACATTCTTTCGCCCAAATATAGCGATTTATCTTGTATCCCTATCTTTTTAACATTTATTCTTCTGTTTCGATCTGCTCTTCGGAGTCTGCCTCTTCGTACTCTTCTTCTCTCTCTGCCTCCACAACGGTAACGGATGCTATCTCATCGCCATTGCTTTGAAGATTGATCAGCTTGACGCCTTGAGTGTTCCGGCTGAGCATCGAAATGCTGTCCACGGAGATCCGAATAACGATACCGGACTTATTGATTATCATCAAATCATTATCATCCGTTACATTCTTCATGCTCACAAGCTTTCCGGTCTTAGGTGTAACCTTTAGTGTGAGTACCCCCTTGGTGCCTCTGTTGGTTTGGCGATAATCTTCTATCACGGAGCGTTTTCCGAATCCGTTCTCCGAGACAACGAGTATAGACTCGCTCTCAGGATGCTTCACGCATATCGCCCCAACCACATGATCTTCTCCGTCATCATCGAGACGAATACCTCTTACCCCTATGCTGTTACGACCGAGAGAGGGTCGCACATGATCCTCATGGAATCTGACGGCTTTACCGTTTCTGCTTGCAATCAGGAACTGACACTCTCCATTGGAAAGAAGTACGGATACCACCTTATCGTCTTCCACGAGCTTGATGGCAATGATACCGTTTGCCCTTGGTCTTGAGAAGGCTTCAAGAGAAGTCTTACGTACTGTTCCGTTCTGCGTCACAAAGGTAATGTAGTGAGAACGAACAAAGTCCACATCCGTTGTAAGGTGCTTTACTCTTATGCACGCACTGATCTTGTCGTCCGGATCAATATTGAGAAGGTTCTGCACGGCTCTTCCTTTTGCTTGTCGAGAACCTTCCGGAATCTCATACACAGGCAGCCAGAAGCACTTTCCTTTCTCTGTAAAGAAGAGCATTGTGGCGTGCATGGAGGCGGAATAGATATATTCCACGAAATCTTCATCTCTTGTCTCAGAACCTTTAGCCCCGACACCGCCTCTGCCTTGCTGACGAAATGCCGCAAGCGGAGTGCGTTTGATATATCCGAGATGAGATAAAGTGATTACCATCTCTTCGTCTGCATAGAAATCTTCCGGATTGAAGTTAGTGCCTGAAGAGTAGTCTATAATGGAGCGTCTGTTGTCGCCAAACTTCTCACGCACTTCAATCAGCTCATCCGAAATCACTCCGTAGCAAGTGTCATCGTCTGTCAATATCTTATTGAACCACTCGATCTGTTTCTTGATCTCCTCATACTCCTCATGCAGCTTCTCCAACTCCATTCCGGTAAGCTGTCCCAAACGCATCTCGACAATATTACGCGCCTGTATTTGAGACAGACCAAAGCGAGCCATAAGCCTTTCCATCGCCTCTGTCTGACGGGAAGAAGCCTTGATGATAGCCACCACTTCATCTATATTATCGGTAGCAATGATACGACCTTCAAGGATATGCAGTCTGTCCTCTGCACGTTTAAGGTCGAAGCGAGTCCTACGAATCACCACCTCATGGCGATGCTTCACAAACTCACCAATAATATCCTTCAACGTCAATAGCTTCGGACGACCATTCACAAGCGCAATGCTGTTGATGCTGAACGAGCTTTGAAGCGGAGTATATTTGTATAATTGATTCAGAATAACATTCGCATTCGCATCCCTCTTTATAGATATTACGATGCGTGTACCGTTCTTGTTGCTGGTCTCATCTGCTATATCCGATATACCGTCTATCTTTTTCTGAGCCGCGAGTTCGGATATATGTCGTACAAGTTCGGCTTTGTTCACAAGGTACGGAAGCTCGTTTATCACGATCTGTTCATGTTGTGCTTCCGTCTCTATCTCTGCTTTTCCTCGTATCACTATCCTGCCACGACCGGTCTCATAGGCTTCCACCACTCCGTCATAGCCGTAGATGACACCTCCGGTCGGAAAATCGGGAGCTTTGATATGCTCCATCAGCTCCTTTATGGTTATGTCTCCACGCTTCTCTATATAGGCAAGTGCTCCGTTGATAGACTCTGTAAGGTTGTGAGGAGCCATATTGGTAGCCATACCGACGGCGATACCCTGACCTCCATTCACCAAAAGATTCGGGAAACGAGTAGGCAAAACAGAAGGCTCTTTGCTGCTATCGTCATAGTTGTTCTGGAAATCTACCGTATCCTTATTGATATCCGCGAGCATCTGCATCGCCAAAGAGTGAAGACGTGCTTCCGTATACCTCATCGCTGCAGGCGAATCACCATCCACAGAACCAAAGTTGCCATGAGGATCCACCAGCTGATAACGCACCGAAAAGTCTTGAGCAAGTCTCACCAAAGCCATATATATGGAAGAGTCTCCATGCGGGTGATACTTACCCATAACATCTCCCACGATACGGGCACACTTCTTATAAGGTTTATCGGGTGTATTTCCGAGTTCGTTCATCCCATAGAGTATTCTTCTATGTACGGGCTTAAAGCCGTCTCTCACATCCGGTAAAGCTCGGCTCACGATCACGGACATGGCGTAGTCTATATAAGCAGACTTCATCTGCTCTTCAACATTCACCTTGATGATTTTGTCTATATGCTCCACTGATTGTATCTTGTGTTTGTTTTTATTCTTGCAGACCGTCTCGCTCCTTAATATTGAGCAGCGAAGATAGCCCACCCTTTGTTTATCGTGTAAAGATACAAAAAATCCAACAGAGAACGCGCTTTTTTCTACTCACGACAGCCTCTTAAAATCTTCTAAATTCTCCCCTATCCGCCCCCTTTTCCTGCTCTCATTTTTCTATTTAACCTGTTCACAAAACAGATTGATCCTATATAAAAGTATGGCTAAAGCCTTAAAATATTGGGAAGCAGGGCTTGGTTTGCAGACATCAAGGCTTGAAATATGGCATTCAAGCCTTGATTTCCACAAATCGAAGTTTGAAAGGCACTTCTTAATACGGTAAGAGAAAGAAGTAAAGCTATTCGGAGAAACTTGTGAACGTGTTTATCACATCCACGATGGGCTGTAATCGGGATCACCAACTGAATCGGATACCGGCTTCCAAGGTAAACGGTCTGAGAGAATATCTCATGGAGCGAATCATGAGATCCGAGTAAAACTGCCGGACAAGCTCTTTTTCTCGTCCCAGATTTCGCCCTTCAAACCACATTTCCCAGAACTCTTTCCTATATCTTAATCCAATGGAAATATCAAAGTTGTTCTCTAATTGGTCTGTCTCAGAGGTAAGAGCGAGATACTTGACAATGCCATAGAGCTGCAAAGGGTCGGTTACAGAATAATCCACGAAAAGCTCTGCTCCCATATCAAAACGTCTTCTCCGACCCTCCGACTGTTGGTATATCTTCATATCGGAAACAGAAAGATCCGCATCCAACCGGAAAGAGAGATTTTTTAATGGGAAATAGTAGATTTCAGGGCTGAGATTTACCCTTCCGGACATTACGTTCAAAACTTCGTTGTTGAATAGTACATCGTTGTGGCTAAGTAGAACTCCTCCGTTCAATTTTAAGGTCAGTCCGGCATCAAAGAATGTTTTCCCTATATCTCCCGAAAGCGTATACATCTGGTCGGTAGAGCCTTTTCGGGAGTGTACGGATACTACTTCATTCATATTCTCATCCACAGAAAGAGATGAGAGTGTGTTCTTCAAAACAATGGAGTATCCGGCAGAAGCATTGAGGAAAAAGGCGTTGCCCGGATTCTTATAATTCCATGTCAGCGAAGTGTTACCTCGCCATTCGGACATATCCAAGCCTGTTCCCGAAGTATGCAGATACCTGTGAGTGCGGATTATTGGAGCGGAGAGATACCTGTTCATCCCTGTCAGAGACTTGTTTAAGCCGGCATTTATCCTCCACGTATTAGAAGAAGAAGGGGTAAGATGCACATTCATATTCCCTCCCACAGCCCAATCGGAAGCCATGGGAAGCGATTTGCCCAACCTATTCTTCGGATTGCTCAAACGATACCGGAAAGGCAAAGTGAATGAAAATCTGCTCTTGATACCATTAAAAGATATTTTCGGAGTAAGCCTTGCATCTGTTTCAAACCCCTCAAAGTCGTTCTCCATTTTATCTCCATTGGTGTATTCTCCGATGGTGTGAATACGGGAAGAGTGAGCGGCAATACCTCCAGAGAGATCCAGAACAAACTTCTGCCTGAAGATCCAAGCCCACCCGGAGCTGATCTTAAAGTTCAAATCCCGGTCGTTTATCTTCTGATCGGCATACTTTTCTTTCTCTGAAAAGATTTCCAACAGGTAGTCGGGCATGGATTTATAGCCGATGGTCGAGTAGATGGAAAAGACTCCATCGCCCAACTTCTTATCTACCTTCGTGGTGTTGTACACATTATAGATATTGGCTTTGCTGTTTTCGAGGAAATAGAGACCCTTGGAAGAGTTGATTTCTGCCCCGCTTTTTCGTCTGCCCCAAAACAGCTTGGTGCCCGATGAGAGGTAAAGAGACGGAGAGTTGTGATCATACTCCACTCCCATCATAGACGAATGCTCCGGCAAAGAGACTGCTATATCCTCTGTGAGAGTAGCGTTAGCTTCTTTCCCCTTCTTACTTATGTACTCGATTTTCTCCTGCGACTTATACCCATAATCGGATCCATTGTATTGGGCATTCAGCTTTAGGGTCGTGTATGTCCCTGTTTTGAAGAGCGTATTACCGGATGCAAAACCGGAGCGTCCTCGTTCATATCTCTCCTTATCCACAGGCGGTCTTGGGTATGGTAGCTTAAAGGCAGTAGCTGCAACATTTCCGACATCGGGGCTTAAGAAGTCCGTCTGCTCTGCCACATACTCTCGCCCGAAAGTGTTACCCTTACCTACCAAAAGCGTTTGACTCTTCCGATGAAAAGACATTGCCGTAACAGCACCTCCGTATTCTGCCTTTTTCCCACTCAATCCACCTATTGCTTCGGCAATCCCTAACCAATGACCGAATGCTTTTTGCTTTAGACGGATATTGAGAGCAGCCTTGTCGGACGGATCCGTATCCTTTTTTACCCTGATGGGTTGGTGGTTCTCGTACACTTGAATAGAGGCAACATCTTCCGGTCTGATATTTTTAGTTGCAAGAGCATATCGCCCTCCCAGAAGATCCAGATCCTCTATGTAGAATTTGCTGATCTCTTTTCCATTATACTTTATCTCCCCTGAAGGCTCGACACTGATACCGGGCAGACGTTTAAGGACACTCTCCAAGGTTCGATCCACTTTGCGTGCAATCTGTCCGACGCTGTACGTTATGGTGTCTCCGCTCTGCCTTATCGGGTTGCTCTTTACGGTAACATCCGGCAGCACAAGACGCTCTTCGCGAAGCCGGAAGTCTACTTCAATGGAGCTTTTATCCCTCCAGTCCGGTTTTATGCTCTCTTTGTTGTACCCCAACAAACCGCACTCCAAGATATAGTCTTCAGATTCCGGTTTATGAGAGAGCATATACTCCCCTTTCTCATTTGTGAATGTATAGGCTATCGTCCTATATTTCCCGGTGCCATCGCCCCTTTTAAGCCTTACCGCAGCCCGAAGAATGGGTTTGCCGGTCGCATTGTCCGTAACCGTTCCAGATATTCTGACCTGCGCAGATAAAGCTCCACAAGAGAAAAGAAGCAGAGAAAATAGAAAAAGGGATCTCATAAAGTAAGATTTTGGTACTCTTATATTTCAGAGCTTTTACTCATCTTCCAGCTCCAAATAGACGTGATCTTTTTTCGGCTGTTTGGCAAAAGTGCCACCTTTAGATGAGTTTGGTAAAGACTGATAATAAGCGACAGGGTTGCTGTGGTATGCTTTGAGTTGCTTTTGAAATCTGGGATAAGTGGTCTTGGCGGGCTTGGAAAACTTATCCTTGTAGACGATACCGCCATCGGACTTCCGTACACCAAATGCCTGAAAAGCCAGTTGTCCTGTCCTATCCACAGCTTCCAGTATCAATCCCGGCAGCCCGTTCAGCTTCCAGGGACCATCTGCAACGTCCAGCTCTTCTGTGTACCAAACATCCCAGATCCGCCCTCGGAAAGTGCCTTCTGCCTTTTTGCAGTTGTAACCGAGTATGTTTTTCTCTCCATCCAGCATCTTCCAGCTGATCTTTCCCAGCGGTTCTTCAAAAGAGAAAGGGCTGTAACTTACAGCCTGCACTACTTCCATTTCATTCTTATGGTAGTATTTATACACTTTTGCAGTCTTAAGAGATGGCCTGTTATAATCGAATGTCGTCTTCCATACAAAATCTTGAGGACCTTCAACCATCTTCATTTTAATAAAAACGGAATCGGAACGGTAATAGCCGTAACGCATATAAGCCGAGACCTTATCCCCGATAATCAGAATATCTTCACTCTTTTCTATAACAGAGTGATCCGCTGCTTCCGGTCGAGAAAACTCGTATAACACTTCCAACTTTGCGAGATCCAACGTATCGGGCCAAACGGCTCGTGAAAGACGGCGATTTTGAGCAGTAACTCCTCCAAAAAGGAATAGTAGTGCAAATGATATGGTTAAAATTCTCATAGTTAATCTCTTTTCTCTTAATTCCGAGTAATAATTTATTCAATCCATGCAGCCCCAAGTTACGTAAAAATTCCTAATAAAAGCCACAAACACCTTGACAAATGTTTTTCTCCAACTTACATTTATGAGGAACAAATAGTAGAATACCGGGAGATAATCCGAATATGCTTTCCTGAAAATTCCTCTCCTTAATTACAGAATAGCTCTTCCTAAAAAGAATGAACCTGCTCACAAAACAAATTGATCCTATATAAAAGTATGGCTAAAGCCTTAAAATGTTGGAAAGCAGGACTTGGTTTGCAGAGATCAAGGCTTGAAGTGTGGTTTTCAAGCCTTGAAATGTGGGACTCAAGCCTTGATTTCCACCAATCGAAGCTCAAATGATACTTCTTAATACGATAAGAGAAAGAAGTAAACGTATCAAACGGATCTTTTAGACAGGGTAAGAAAGAAAAAGAGTGGCGTATTCATAAAAAGTGTGTACATTTAAGAAGTGAAAAAAGCTGACCAACCGTCAAGTGAGGAACTGTAATATCTAATTTTAGAACAACAAGTAACTATGAAGTCAAAAGAGTACTTTTTTAAGAATTTAGTGTTTGAAGGGGGAGGCGTAAAAGGAATATCTTACGTGGGAGCTCTTGAAGTATTGGAGCGAGAAGGCATTTATCAAAACATCGAACGCATTGCCGGGACTTCCGCAGGAGCTATCGTGGCGGTTCTGCTCGGTGTGGGATATACTCCCAAGGAGCTTAAAAAGATCCTGTGGGACCTTAATTTCAACAGCTTTATGGACGATTCTTGGGGCATTATTCAAGATAGCCACAGACTGATCAACGAGTTCGGCTGGTACAAAGGAGACTTTTTCCGTTCATGGATTGGAGATCTCATCGCTAAAAAGTTGGGCAATAGCGAAGCGACTTTTGATGATCTGAAACACTCGCTTAAAGAGTTGAACACAAAAGAGATCTATCTTATCGGAGCCAATCTATCCACAGGTTTTTCGGAAATCTTTTCGCATGAACACACCCCGAGATTCTGTATAGCGGATGCGGCACGCATATCCATGTCTATCCCTCTCTTCTTTGCCGGCAAGCGGAGTATGCGGGGAGACCTCTATGTGGACGGTGGTCTGCTGGACAACTATCCGGTAAAAATCTTCGACAGACGCAAGTATGTCCAATCGAATTGGAACAGAACGGACTACTACGAAAAGATAAATGAGAATCTGAAAGAGCGGAGCAGGAAGATCTCAGAGTACGTTTATAACAAACAGACATTGGGATTCCGTCTCGACAGCAAGGAGAAAGTTGCGATGTTTAGAGACCAGGCAGAGCCTCCGAAAAGGGAGATAAAAAACTTCTGGGATTATACTCTGGCTCTGCTGGGTACGCTGATAGATGCGCAGGATAATGTGCACCTTCACTGCGACGACTGGCAAAGAACCATCTACATAGACACTTTGGGCGTGAAGGCTACGGACTTTGCGATCAAGGAGGATAAGAAGAAAGAGCTGTTGCAGTCGGGCATCACCTACACAGAGGAGTATCTCAAGTGGTACAACAACAACGATCCGAAATCCAATAAGTAGGCATCGTCCGGCAAAAAAGCAGGACAGCAGAGCCCCATAAACGACAAGAGGAGATCAACTCTCCTCTTGTTTTATATGGTCTGTATTGTTCCACATTTTTATTATAAACCCATTGTCTTTTACTTCGACTATTCCCAACGATGTATTGGCTATCTCCGTAGTACTCTCCAACATGGTAAGAGAAGAGCCGTTGAGCAGACACCAAAGCACCTTGATGGTGAAGCCGTGGGAGATAAGCAGGACTTTCTCCTCCGCTCCCCGGTATCGCCGGCTGATTTCGGAGATAAAGTCGGAGAGTCTTTCCGTTATGGCTTCCGGTGTTTCCGCCTCCGGAGGTGGGGCGAAGGTGGAAAAGTCTTTGGGAAAAGCTTGTCCCTGAAACGACCCGAAGTAGCGTTCTCGCAACCTCTTATCCGAATAGAGAGAAGCCTTACCCCGATGAAAGGAGTGGATAAGCTCTGCCGTGTGGTGCGCCCGACCCAGATCGCTGGTATAGATAGCAGAGAAAGGTATCTCCGCCACTCGCTTCCCCACCGCTTTTGCTTCTTCTATTCCTTTGGGTGAAAGTGTCCCGTCCAGCTGCCCCTGGCATATATTCCGGGCATTTTCGAGGGTCTCTCCATGTCTGATAATATAGAGTTCCATCTTCAGTACTGGCAGTTATGATCGCTCCGCACTTTTGAGATAGCGTGCGGATATGGGAAGAATAATAGGTTTGCCCGATACGGGATTGCTGCTGACCACTACAACGGTATCGAAAACCGCTTCGATATTTTCATACGTAAGCACATCGTGAGGACGACCTTGGGCATAAGGTCTGCCACGCTTCATCATCAGGATATAGTCGCAATACTCCGCAGCCATGGAGAGATCGTGCAGGATCATAAGGACGGTGAGCTTCTCCCTCTCGTTCAACTCCTGCAACAGATTCATGAATGCCATCTGATGCCTGATGTCGAGGTGGGCTGTCGGTTCGTCCAAAAGCAGTACGGTGGGTTGCTGTGCGAGTGCAGAAGCGATGCTAAGCATCTGTTGTTCTCCTCCGCTAAGCTCTTTCATGTTCTTGTTACGGAGATGAGTGGTTTGGGTCAGCTCCATGTAGTGCTCCGCCAAAGCTATATCCTCCTTTTTATCGAAGAACTGATAGCGGTCTCTGTACGGAAGTCGCCCCATCAGCACATACTCTTGTGCTGTGAGATCCACGGGATCTCTAAACTGCGTTACTATCGCCATCTCTCTGGCTTTATCCTTCAAGGAAAAGGAAGAGAGGTCTCTGCCGTTGATCTCCACCGTGCCTCTTTTCAGAGGGAGCGTGCCGGAAATTCCTTTGAAAAGCGTTGTCTTGCCCGAACCATTGGCTCCCACTATCCCGGCAAAAGCACCCTCTTCCAAAGAGAGAAATACTCCTGCGGTTTCAAAGCCGGTGCTGTAGCCACAGGTAACATCTTTAAGCGAGAAAAGTGGAGTGTTCGACATGACGGAAGGACGTTAAAAGAGGTGCTTACGACTCTGTTTCGGGAATCTGCTTTGCCTCTTCCCACCAGACATCCATCTCTTCCAAAGAGAGGTCTTTAAGCTCCACGCCATGCGCTTTGGCTTGCTTCTCTATGTGAGTAAAACGATGGATAAACTTTCTATTGGTGGCTTCGAGAGCATTGTCCGGATTGAGTCCCCACAGACGAGACATATTGATGATGCTGAAAAGGAGATCGCCAACCTCGGCTTCCAGCTCCGCAGAGGGCTTTCCTTCCGATGAACGGAATGCCTCTTCCACTTCTGCCAGCTCCTCTTTCACTTTGGCAAAAACATCTGTACGATTGTTCCAATCGAATCCGACATTGCGAGCCTTGTCCTGTATTCTGTATGCCTTGATCATGGAAGGCAGACTTCGAGGCACGCCGGAGAGTACAGTCTTGTTTCCACCCTTTTCTTTCTGTTTGAGTTTCTCCCAATTGCTCTCCACTTCAGCAGCGTTGTCCACGCTCTTATCCCCGAAGATGTGAGGATGTCTAAAGATCAACTTGTCCACCAAAGCGTCGCACACTTCGACAATATCGAACTCACCGTCTTCTTCACCTATCTTCGCATAGAAAGCGACATGCAGTAAGACGTCTCCGAGTTCCTTTTTAAGCTCTGCCATATTACGAGAAAGGAGCGCATCCGAAAGCTCGAATACCTCCTCTATCGTATTTGTCCTGAGAGACTCATAAGTTTGTTCCCGATCCCACGGGCACTTTGCCCGCAGGATGTCGAGAATATTCAGCACCCGTCCGAGAGCTTGCTGCTTCTCTTCGGGAGTATGTTTAGTCATATGTCATTAAGATTACTTGTTTCGTTCTTTGAACTCTCGCTTACCGGATTCCAAGAAATCCAAATACTTCGCAACGTCTTCATCGTATGCGTAAGATGGAGCAAGAGGTTTGCCTTGAGCGTCCAACAAGACGTAATAAGGCTGTGAGTTGGTTCCGAACTTAACGCGTTGCAGATAGCTCCACTTCTCTCCGATGCTCTTGAGTTTACGTTCTTTACCATTTTCGGTAACGATCATCGGTTCAGGCAGATTGGTTTTGTCATCCACGATAAGTGTAATGAGAACATAGTCGTTATCTATAACGCTCTTCACTTTGGGGTCTGTCCAAACGGCTGCTTCCATCTTACGACAGTTCACACAACCGAAACCGGAAAAGTCTATCATTACCGGCTTATTGTGTTTAGCCGCATAGGCCATACCTGTTTCGTAGTCGTCAAACTCTGCATGTACCTCTGCTTCATAAAGATTAAAGTCTTGAGTGTAGAGCGGAGGCGCGAATGCACTGACCGCTTTTAGAGGTGCACCCCACAAGCCGGGTACCATATACATGGCAAAAGCAAAGGATATGGTGGCCATGAGAAGGCGAGGAACGGATATGCGTTTCACTTCGGAATCGTGCGGTAGAGTGATCTTACCCAACAAGTACATACCAAGAAGGGCGAAGATGATAATCCATAGAGAAACGAACACTTCTCTATCGAGGATGCCCCAACCGTATGCAAGGTCTGCCACGGAAAGGAACTTAAGTGCCAATGCAAGTTCAAGGAAACCAAGAACAACCTTTACGCTGTTGAGCCAGCCACCGCTCTTCGGCATGCTTTGAAGCATATTTGGGAACACGGCAAAGAGTCCGAACGGAATGGACAACGCCAATGCAAAACCAAACATACCCACTGCAGGTCCTACGGCATTACCGATGGTGGCAGCCTGTACAAGCAGTGTCCCGATGATAGGACCGGTACAAGAGAAAGAGACCAACACAAGTGTAAAAGACATGAAGAAGATACTCAACAAACCTGTTGTGGCATCCGCCTTTGCATCCAGCTTATTGGTCCAGGATTGTGGAAGTGTCAGCTCGAACATTCCGAAGAACGAAACCGCAAACACAACCAGTAGCAAGAAGAAGATAATATTGAATACGGCACTTGTCGAAAGGTCGTTAAGCGCACTTGCTCCAAAGATTGAAGTGATGGTCAATCCGAGAAGAAGATAGATAACGATGATGGAAAGGCCATAAGTGATAGCGTCTTTGATGGCTTTCTTGCGGTCTTTGGTTCTTTTGAGGAAGAAGCTCACGGTCATCGGTATCATAGGCCAGACACATGGCGTAAGGAGTGCCACCAGACCGCCAAGGAATCCAAATATAAATATTCTCCAGAGAGACGTATCCGTTGTTCTGGACAGAGTGGTATCTCCAAACGATTTCAACTCTTCCACAACCGGCTTCCACAGGTCGCCTATAACGGTATCTTCGCTTTTTTCAGCAGAAGCCGCCTCCATGTTGGCAGATTCACCTTCCGCTCCGGATATTACCGGACTACCTTTTTCAAAGTTAAATTCCACTCTTTCGGGCGGCAAACAGCTCTCATCATTACAAGCCATGAAGAACACTTCCCCGCTTACCTTGTAGTTTTCAGGGTCTTCGACATTTAGCTCTTGCGTGAACGTAACCTCATCGGCATACCAACGAAGGTTCATCTCGAAGTTTTTATCAAAAACATCCAACGGCTTTCTGTCCGGTGCTACCTCTCCTGAGAGGGTCATTCCGGCGAGGGTATCAAACAGAAATTCTGTTGACGAAGGACCGCCTTCAGGTAGATTCATGTCGTACACGTGCCATCCACTCTTCATCTTTGCAGTGAAGGAGATACGCGCCTTGCCGTCTGCAATGTCCGAGATAGAGATATCCCACTTTACGGCATCAGTAATCATCTGCCCCAATGCTGTATTTACCAAGAGCAGGGCAAGGGAAAAGAATAGGAATACTTTTTTCATAAAGATAATTTAGAACGGTATTTATAGGTCTATATTTGGTTGTCGGACTGTCTGTTTTTCAGATAACCGAACAGATGCGTGGGGAAAGAGCGTTTCAAAGAGATCCGTTTGCCGGTTTTGGGATGCGTGAAAACCAATGAGATCTGCTCCAACGCTATTCTGTCTTTAAGCGTGAACGGAGAAGAGTTTCTCTTGTCTCCCATGATCACCAATCCTTTGTTTGCCAAGACCTGACGCAGAGAGAAGATCCGTCCGAGAGAGGCATTCAGCCGGACGACACTGTTTTCGCCATCTGTCCGAAGCAGAGAAAGCTCCACCACGGATGCGTTTCGCTCTCTGGTTTCACTCTTACTCTTCTGTTTCTTGGAGCTATCCTCTTTGTTTCTTGCAAGTGTAGAGATCTGCATCTTATTCTCGGCAGGCACGCCTCCCACTGCGGCAACAAAGATCTGTTCCTGCACAATCTTGTTCCAAGATGAGATGATAAACTCTTTCGCTTGCAACCCTTTGGCAAAGACCACAATGCCGGAAGTCTCTCTGTCTAGCCTGTTCACCATAAAGAGCTTTGCATCCGGATCGTACTTCTTGTAGTGGTTGCTAAGCAGGCGGATAGCCGTGCGATCTCCATACTTACCGGTGGTGTCCACCGTATACTGCCCGTAGAGCTTCTCTATGACCACGTAGTCCGAGTCTTCCCAAAGGATTTTGATTTTGGGATGATTGAACTCCTCCGGTCGGGAAACTCTTGAAATCTGCACCACATCTCTCGGAGAAAGCAGATGCGTTGCCTGCGAAATGTACTCACTATTCACCAACACACGCTTGGCCGAAAGCAGCTGTTTGGCAGAGCTACGAGAACGAGAAGAAACGTGTACAAGGTATGGCAACAGCTCCATTGCCTCTCGCACATGATAAGTCTCCTGAATAGGATTTCCTTTCAAAGTGGGTGTTTTTCTCTTGTCTCCGGGTGTATTCATAGACTCCGATATTTTAAGAGTACAAAAATAGAGAAAACTATTGACACCTTTGGTATGTGATACCTAAAATGTGTCCTTGAAGAAGAGATTTTAGGAGGGAGTTTTTATATAAAAATGGTCTCGCAAAAAATCTCCGAATCAGCCTTTCGGACGAGTCCCGAAGCGAGGCAGGAAAGAGTAGAAAAATCGGAACAGCAAGAGTATCAAACGGATATAGATTTTCTCGAATTCCGAAAAAATTTTTTCTCTGTGCGCTTCATCGCCCTCTCTCAGGTTAAACAATGTAAAATCTAACACACCTGACTGTAAATATATACTAATAGAGAAATTGCCACAAAAACGACCTTTTTACGAAGAAAACAGCTAAGACACTCACAATCAACGCACAAGCCAAAAATTCTAAACACGTTAACCGAATCCGGTAAACGTATTAAATGAAATCGCTAAACATGTTCATTGAAAAATTAAACACGTTAAGCCGAAAGAATATGCTCGTTTATCGTTTTGACTTAACAGCTATCAAAATTAGTGTTAATAGAATGGCTCTGATTTAACAGTTCGGTCCTGCTCTGAAAAGAGAGGGTCTGAACAAAATAGAGAGAGCCATAAGCCAATGTATGGAATGTATAAAAATCGCCTTTCAAAAGGCAGTCAAAAAGAAGCAAAATCGGTCTCCAAAATCTCTTGACACTACTCTGTTTCAGGCAACACATTTTTAGTCTGAGATTTGCTTTTGAAAACTCTTTTTCAGGATATGGTCAAGGTATAATGAAAATGGAATGATTTTTTTATATCTTTGAGAAAAAGGAATTGCAGAAGAGGCTTAATATGGTCTTCGGGTATCCTTTTCAATTGTAGTATAAACACGTCCGACACTATGAAGACAACCAATGCCTCCAACTATCGTAAGTACCGCATCTGCTCGTTTGAAATGAGTCGTGGTCTGACGAAAATGTATAGCACATCATTCTATTCGGCTTCCAATCTTTTCTCCAAAGATATACGTCCTGCCATACACAGCATCTACGGTTTTGTTCGTATAGCCGATGAGATCGTGGACACCTTTCACGAGCACAACCAAAAGGAGTTGTTGGATCTCTTCGAAGAGTCTTATCATCTGGCACACAAGTATGGCATCAGCACGAATCCTATCCTTTATGCTTTTCAGCTGACGGTAAAGCAGTTCGGTATTCCGGAAGAACACATACAGGCATTCTTGGCGAGTATGCGTGCAGATCTCGAAAAGAAGGAGTACAAGACAGCAGAAGAGACGGCAAAGTACATCTACGGTTCGGCGGATGTCGTGGGTCTGATGTGTCTGAAAGTCTTTTGCAAGGGGGACGAGAAGCTGTTCAAGGAGTTGGAGCAACCGGCCATGAAGTTGGGCTCGGCATTTCAGAAGGTCAACTTTCTCAGGGATCTGAAAGACGACTGTTTCGGATTGGGGCGCACTTATTTCCCAAATCTCCGCATAGAGAGTTTCGATGAAGCCACGAAGATGGAGCTTGTAAAAGAGATCGAACAAGAGTTTGCCGAAGCCTACAAAGGCATACAGAAGCTCCCGGAAGATGCCCGGCTCGCCGTCCTCACCGCATATAAATATTACAAAGGTCTGCTCAACAAGATAAAGAAAACCCCTGCGGACAAACTTCTTCAGACAAGGATCCGTGTCCCGGACTATCAGAAAGGGCTGCTTTTACTCTCTGCAATCATCAAAAACCGAATAAACATTCTATGACTTCAAACAATACAGCAGATATGGTGGTCCTTGTGGACGCGGGCGACAACACGCTCGGCACCATGGAAAAGATGGAAGCACACCGCAAGGGAGTGCTGCACAGAGCGGTATCCATACTGGTCTTTAACACCCGGAAAGAGTGGCTTCTGCATCGGAGAGCCCGGGAAAAATATCACGCCGGAGGGCTTTGGACCAATGCCTGTTGTACGCATCCGTTCTTGGAAGAGAGCTACGAAGATGCCGCTTGCAGGCGTATGATGGAAGAGATGGGGATAGAAGTGGAAGCGAAGAGACTTGTCCGGCTGTTCGACTTTACCTATACTGCATTGTTCGACAACGGGCTCACCGAACACGAATATGACCGAGTCTTTGCCTACATAACCGATACAGAGCCGGTTCCGAACCCTGACGAGGTCATGGATTGGAACTACTTGCCCCACGAAACATTAGACTCGGACATCCGCAACCATCCCGATCTTTACACCCCTTGGTTCAGGATCATTTACCAAAAAGCCATGGAGCATTCGGACAAGATAGAGGGCTGTTTTGAGAGAGGATAATTACCAATCAAAAAAAACGATAATTACTAAACTGAAAAATGGTAATTACTAAACTGAAAAACGGTAATTACTAAATTGAGAAATGGTAATTACTAAATTGAAGGATGATAATTACCATTTCCGAGAACGATAAGCGAAACAGAAAAAACAAGATATTTAGAATCACTTCAGCAACCATAACAACCGATGCAAAAACATAAAAAAGCAGATTGGCTAATCATGGCTCTCATCGCCATCTTCTACATCTTCGGTGCGCTCCAATTGGCTAACCCCGAAACCCGAACCCTATATACCGGGATGACACCTTGGGTTCTGCTCTTCTCCGTACTATTCCTGGGGCTGTACGACAAAACCCCTAAAAGATCCGGGCTGCTGCTCTTCTCCCTCATCGTAGCAGTACTCAGCTTCGGCGTCGAAGTATGGGGAGTGGCAACGGGAGATGTGTTCGGAAGCTACTCTTACGGCAGTGAACTGGGGGTAAAGATAGCCGAAACACCTCTGCTCATCGGTCTCAACTGGGTGCTGCTACTCTATCTGAGTGCAGCCATATCAAGCTTCCTGCCACGAAACATCCTCTCTTGGATCATCTTGCCATCTATACTCATGGTCGGCTACGATATGGTTATGGAGCAAGTGGCACCACGTATGGACATGTGGTCGTGGGGCGGTGATGTAATCCCTGTTCAGAACTATCTCGTATGGGGAGTGCTTGCTCTGCTGTTTCATACCCTGAGATACGTGATGAATATCACTGTCCGCAACAGAATGGCACTGTTTCTCTTCACCATCCAAGTCCTGTTCTTCCTCATCATTCTTATCGCATAATATGCTCGAAGCCCGACATCATCCCATCGTCTATCCCTTCTTTCAGTACTACACGGAGTATCTCATCCGGAGAAGATTCCATGCTGCCAAGATCATCGGAACGTTTACGGACAGAGAGCTGCCTGTATTGCTCATAGCCAATCATATCGGATGGTGGGACGGTTTTTGGGCAATGTACCTGAAACGGAAAGTGTTCAAGCGAAAATTCTACTTCATGATGCAGGAAGATCAGCTGCTACGCTACCGCTTCTTCAACCGCACCGGAGCATTCTCCGTCAATAAAGGCAGCAGGGAAGTGATCCGTTCTCTGGAATACGCCACACGGTTGCTCGAAGAGAAAGAGAATATGCTGCTGATCTATCCGCAAGGGAAACTGCAGTCCCTTTACCTATCCGAGTTCTCTTTTCAAAAGGGCATCGAACGCATCCTAAAAGATAAAAGAGAAAGCGTACAGGTGATCTTCTCCGCCAACCTTATAGATTATCTCTCCCATCCTAAGCCTACGGTAACGATGTATATAGAAGAGTTTACCGGAGAGATGAGCCTCGACACTTTGGAAAGAGAGTATAACAGATTTTATGCCGACTGTCTCTCCCGACAGCTCCACACGGAAGAATGATCGAGTATATCGCATACGCCGTTTTCGGATTCGCTCTGCTGAGATTCCTGATAGCATCCCTCAACATGCTCTTCCTCGAAACTCTGCCCAAACATCCGCGCATCGGAGAGGCAGAGAGAGGGAAAGTCTCCATCCTTATACCTGCTCGCAACGAAGCCGACAACATCTCACACCTTCTCTCCGACCTTAAAAGAGTAAACGATGAAAGCATCCGAGAGATCATCGTACTGGACGATCAGTCCGAAGACAACACTGCCGAGATCGTCTCTCATTACTGCCGGGACGATGCCCGTCTGCGTCTGATCTCCTCCTCATCGCTACCCGAAGGATGGCTTGGAAAGAATCATGCCTGCCACTCTCTCGCCAAAGAAGCCGAAGGAGACTTCTTCCTCTTCCTCGATGCCGATGTTCGCTTAGAGCCGGGATTCGTAGACAGAACCGTGGCATACTGTCAGAAGAAAAAGACAGACCTCTTCACCGTCTTTCCTACACAGGATATGGAGACATGGGCAGAGAAAGTCTCCGTGCCCAATATGCACATCATTCTACTCACGTTGCTGTTTCTGCCGCTTGTGAGACTATCATGCTTTTCATCGCTATCGGCGGCAAACGGACAGTGCATGCTATTCAGACGAAACGCCTACAAAGCTCTCCTCCCCCACTATACCTATCGCCACAGCAAAGCGGAAGATATTGAGATCGCCCGATATTTCAAGAGAAAACGGCGCAAAGTGGCGTGTCTTACCGGAATAAAAAGCATCCACTGCAAGATGTACAGCGATCTTCAAGGAGCACTGGACGGATTTTCCAAGAACGTTACCTACTTCTTCGGCGGAGCCAATGCCTATCTCCCGGCTCTGCTGTTCTGGTCTGTAACCACCTTTGGTATCGTTCCACTTCTGCTCTCATCCTCACCTATCTTTGCGCTGTACTATATCGGCATCGTCATCCTTACACGAGTGATGGTCTCTCTGACTGCCGGACAGTCTCCCTTCTACAATATACTGCTCATCATTCCTCAGCAGATCATGCTTGGAGCATTCATTCTGAAATCGTGGATCAATAAGCGACGCCGGGAGTTCAGATGGAAAGGTCGTACTCTATAAACAGCTCAAACAGATGAAACACTTCACTCTACTATTCCTCCTGCTGCTCTTCCCTCTTCCTCTTTCGCTATCCGCATCGGAAAAGGAGAGCATCTACAACGCATACATATATAATAATATGGAGTCGTGGAAGCGTGTCATAGACCGGATGCACGCCATTAAAGAGAAAAACACAGAGCAGGAACTGGAGCTTCTCAACTTTGAATACGGCTACATCGGATGGTGTATAGGCAATAAGAAAAACAGCCTTGCCAAAACCTATATGAAGAGGATGGAAGAGAGAATGAATATGCTCAAGAGCCGGCAGATACGCCCTGCTCTGATGCTTGCATACGAGTCCGCCTATCTCGGATACCAGGTAGGACTGAACAAGTTCAAGGCTCCGTTCTTGGGACAAAAGAGTATATCGGCTGCCGAAAAATCTGTAAAACAAGACCCCGACAATGCTTTCGGATACGTGCAGCTTGGCAATATAGACTTCTATCGCCCTGCACTCTTCGGCGGTTCCAAGCCCAATGCTCTCAAGCACTACCTTACGGCAGAGCGGCTATACCTCTCGCAGAAAGAGAGCAATCCAGAAGCCAAAGACTGGAATCTGCTTGCACTCTGGATACAGATAGCCCAAACCTATGACGCACTGGATGACGTCAAACGCGCAGACGAGTATTACAAAAAAATATTGATGGCAGAACCAAACTTCAAATGGGTTAAGGATGAGCTCTACTCCAAATTCAAACAAAAGCACAATATATCATGAATAAGAAAGTAACAATTATAGGCACAGGTCTTGGTGGCTTGGCAAGCGGCCTCCTGCTCTCCAAAAGAGGCTTCCAAGTATCTTTCATCGAAAAAAATAGCGAGCCGGGAGGACGTCTCAACCGGATTCGGAAAGATGGTTTTACCTTCGACACCGGTCCCAGCTTCTTTAGTATGTCTTATGTATTCAAGGAGTTTCTGGACAAGTGCGGTGTAGAGCTGCCTTTTGAATTTGTAGAACTCGATCCGCTCTATTCGGTAAACTTCCGAGGAGATGATAAGACCTATCACCTATACAAGGATATAAAACGACTTGCCGAGCAGTTCGAGGGAGTGGAGCCAGACTTTGAGAACAAAATGAGGCGGTATCTCAAGAAATCGAAAGCGCTGTTTGAAAACACATTTGACATTGTCATCCGCAACAACTTCGACAATATGTTCGACTACATCACCACGTTGATGCAGGTCAATCCACGCCATATACCGGTTCTTCTCAAAACATTCTGGCAGCATGTTACAGAGCATTTCTCCTCAAAGGAGGCATGTCAGATCATCTCTCTGGTAGCGTTCTTCCTCGGTCGCACGCCTTTCGATACCATGGCTATATACAGCCTTCTCTCCCACACAGAGTTTTGCCATGATGGCTATTACAATGTAAAAGGAGGGATGTACAACATCGTGCAGGGGCTGGTATCGGAGCTGGAAAAGGCAGGAGCCACATTCCGATTTGATACAGAGATTAAAGATGTCTCTTTCGATGGCGACAGGCTCACAGCCGTGATAGACGGAAAGGGCAACAGATACGAGTCCGACATTTTTCTTTGCAACGCAGACGCCGCTCTGTTCAGAGGAAGAGTGTTGCACCGAAAAGCGTACAGCGAGCAAAAGTTGGCTCAAAAAGAATGGACCATGGGCTATCTGACGTTCTACATCGGTATTAAAGGAAAGCTGCCCCGGCTCGATCAGCACAACTACTATCTCGGCACAAACTATGAGGAGTATGCACACAATATCCTCAAAGATCCCGATACGCTGCAAAAGCCATACTACTACGTCAATGTCATATCCAAGCACAACGACAGCTGTGCCCCCGAAGGATGCGAGAGCCTGTTCTTTGTATGTCCCGTGCCAAACCTGCAATACAAAAAAGATTGGAGCGATAGAGACGAGATCGTGGACAGCATCCTTGAAGACTTCTCCAAGAGAATAGGAGAAGATATACCCTCTATGGTGGTGTCGCGTACCATCTATACGCCCAAAGAGTGGGAGGAGAGGTTCAACCTCTATCAGGGTAGCGGTCTCGGACTATCCCACAAGATGATGCAGATAGGCGGATTCCGACCGGCGAATTTTGATGAAAAGTTGGGCAATCTGTTCTACGTAGGAGCTTCCACGATACCGGGTGCAGGACTGCCGATGGCTGTTATCAGTGCGGATTTGGCTTGTCGGCGGATAGAAGCATTTGCAAATGAACAAAAGGGCAAGTAGTTTGGCTCTGTCTCCATCAAGGCTTTGATAATTCGTCTATAATGGAATAAAAAAGCGTCTTAACGGCTATAAAACTCTGCTTAAACAGATTCAAAACCAAGCATCAAGACTTGAATGGCAAAAATCAAGCTTTGAAAAGTACCCATCAAGGCATGATCTCTGCAGATCGCGCCTTGATGCCATAAAAGATACAGGATAAGAGCATCTTTTATACCTGTTCAAAGAATCTTGCGAACACGTTTAATCTAAAAAGAGAGTATATCCGGGTATTCCATGATATACAAAGCAGGGTGTGCCATACCGGTATGACACACCCTGTTTCGGTATAGAAACCGGAGATTGAAAGTTATCGTTTCACGATTCTGCGAGCTGCATCCCAAGCCACGAGCAGTCCGCCGGCACTCATGATAATATCCTTGATAACAAGCCTTCCTACACCCGACAAGTATGGAAAGCCATAATGGGGCGTCGGTAAGTCTCCACCCAGATTAGGAACCCAAGACTCCGGCGTGGTTATAAGGAACGAAAGCGTAACGATGGACATACCAAAGGTGAGTAATCCTCCTATCAGTCCGACCTTAGGAAACCAAATACCCAAGAGGACAAAAAGCCCTATGAGAACAATCATCGTACCAAGGCCATAAGAGAAAGGATAGGTACCGTTAGCCTTGTGCCAGTCTATATTCTTTTGTACCATCTTCCCCTCCGGATTTTTATGCAGTGTATACTCCTTGACCATCTCTCCTTTATCATTCTCTACATAAGTATTGGACTTCGTGTAGAAGAAACTCATGAAAGGGCTGTTGCTTACAAAGTGCACGATACCATCGGCTTCGTATTGGCAAGCTTTAAGCCCTCCGATCCACGCCATAACCACAAAGATGGATATACGCATGAAGTTAAAGAATGGGCGCTCCAGGTTCAGAATAATTTTCCCGGATGTCTGAAAGATCTGTTCCATCAACTTTTTCATATCAACTTATTCATTTTACTATTTATGCTGCAAAGTTCCGGCTTTTGAACAACGCAGGGAATGGATAAACATGATATTAACATGGATAGATTTGACACCCATCCGGTAAAAAGCCATACGAAAAAGATTTTCCGGTATTCAGTGAGGAGGTTGAGGAGGAGTAATGATGGTGATACCGACTTCATCCCTGAAGTGCTTCGGCGAAAGCCCTGTTGCCTTTTTGAAGTAACGGCTGAAGTAAAACTCGTCTTGGAAGTTCAGCATCAGTGCAATCTCTTTTATGCTCTTGTCCGTAAGGTGAAGAAGCCTTTTGGCGGCGATAATAACCCGGTCCTGTATCAATTGCGAGGGAGTTTTTCCAAATGCCTGCTTGCTCTTTCTACTCAATACTTCGGGAGAAACACCCACTTCATGGGCATAAAAAAGCACTCTCCTCTCCTCCAGATGATGCTTCTCCAAGAGCTGCTCGAATAGGAGTGCCTGTCTGTCGATAACACTGTTCAACTGCCCATCCAAAGCATCTTTCTGCCTGCTGCACAAGGCAAGCAGAAGCTGGAGATAGGTTTTGATGATGGAGGAAGTAAAGGGAAGCTCCACTTTGTCCCGGTGCTGCTCTTCTGCAATCCGGTCTGTCAGCTCGTAGAGATAGTGCAGCAGAGAGGGCGAGACGCTCACGTAGGGTTTCAGATAGGCATTGTTGAACAACAATCCATTGCAAGCCACCTCATATTTATGGTACTCGATACAGTAAAAGTCGCTATGAAAAGAGAGTTGTCGATAGCTATCAGGGGGCTTTGACCATACCAAACTCTGGTAAGGTGAGAGGAATAACACCGTGTTGGCTTCCGCATCGTAATCCGTACCATCCACCATGAATGTAGAACCCTGCTCCAGAAAAACAATGGTGTAAAGAGAGGAAGTAAAACTACTTTCCGGGATATTCGGCGGAAAATCTTGTATGGAGATTAACTGAGACATAGATCTGCTTGATATATATTATATTCCAACCTCTGATGGCAAAGATAACAACTCCCGACAAACTTTTCCCGTAAAGGTTCCGGATATTACATATTTTGTACGGATAAGCACTCCCCGCTCCCAATCATAGATATCGAATACAACAATTTGAGCATAAAAGTATAATAGAAAGGAATATTAAGTACCTTAGCAAACCGGATGAAAGGAGTTACTCACCTTTCCTTAATAGTACAAATTATGAAATAACGGATTTGACAGGTATGATGAAATCTTTTTGGATAAGTGTAATACTACTGGTATTATCGGTTGCTACGATGAAAGCTCAAAACAGCAGATTCAACTCGTTTACCCATAACGAAAGCATTGCTTACTGCATCACCTCCAAAGGCACACCCAATAACATTGTCCGTCTTGACAACAACTGGGAGATACTTCTCGCTTTAAGAGAGCCTCACACCATTAAAGCATTGGATTCGATCAATGTTAAGTTCACGTACAGTCAGCTGCAACTGCTTGCAGATTGGAAGTTGATCCGAAACAACAAAAACAAATTCCAAACCAATATAATAATATTGGACAGCCTGCAAACCCTCAAACTGCGCAACCATTCTAAGGAGCTATCGGAGGCTTTGGCAGGTAAAATCGGGAAAGATGTTGCCGATTTTGTGAAGCTGTTGAAGAGTGAAGGAAGAGAGCGGAACTCGTACAGCATCCTTTTCTCTTATGTTATTGATGGACTGGTATGGAAGTGTTTGGAGGAGAGAGGAGCTATCAGAAAAAAAGAACTCTCCATGAAAGAACCCTTGTGGAGCGGTGAGTTTTGGACGCTTTATCCTAAAAGAGATTTTTACTGCGGTACTAATACTCTGTCAAGCAAGGGTTACTCGCTCAAAATCAACTGGAGTGAGGGTGCTTTTTCAAGGATAAGACCTTTTATCTCAAATACCCGACAACTGGATCTTCTCTTGAGAGACTTTGAGAAAAATGGGAAAAATCACGGAAGAGAGCACCATTGCCGTATTTTCCAAGTTTAATTTATTCAATGAATCCGGGCATATAACCGTACCAATCCTTGAGGAAAACGATAAGAACTCACTCTATCTTCAGTCGAAGAAGATAGCCGATAGTGTTGCGGATTTTCTGGATCAATCTTTGGATATAGAGCTGTTGCAGAGGGAGTTTGGATTTGCAGACAAGTCGCAAGCAATCGTCATCATGTATCACGAAATACTTTGGGATCTGCTTGCGGAGCTGGAAAACAAAAAGATAATCACGAAACCGACTATTTTTATAGCCCCGGATGCTGCCAAGGATGAAAATGTTTCGGATCTGATCTTCTTCGTGAAAAGATAAGCGGATGAATGATGTTTCCTTTCTTCCCGAAACCAACTATTCGAGATATAAATATTATTGTGTACCTTTGCAAGGCGGAGTGAACAGGCGTATGTTCACGAACACAAAGTATTTAGGATAGATAAACAGAGAAAAGGAAATAACACGATTAGAACAGATGAGTAAGATTGTAGGAAACTTAATCCCCAACACATTCTTCATCACTAAGGGTAGTGGAGAATCGGATCTGGAACTACACGCAGGGTCATACCATATGGCGCTTTACGATGCAGGTATTTCAGACTTTAACATTATGGTTTACTCTTCCGTGCTTCCTGCTACGGCAAGGTTGGTAACAATGGATGAGATAGACCTTCCTCCTTTCGGCTCGGAGCTGAAAACCATCATGTCCGTGTCTCACGGTATGCAAGATGAGTTTGTTTCTGCCGGAGTGGTGTACGCATGGATGTATAAGGATGAAAACTTTGACGAAAAGATCGGTGGTCTTGTGTGCGAAGTGAGCGGAAGGTATCGTATAGAAGAGCTTGAAGCTCGTCTTATCCGTGTAATAAATGACCTGCACGAAAAGACTTACTCCCAATACTATCTTGGCGAACTAAACTTTATCACAGAAGGTATCACCATAGAAAAGAGATATGGTACTGCCCTTGCCGGACTTTGCTTTATAGACTTTGTCCAGCCTGAAGTAAAGAAATAACGGTTTCTCAAGTAAGGGAAGAAGATCGACATATAAAATTCACAAGAAAGGGAGATCGTGCTGTAAAGTATTGTCTCTCTTTTCTGTTTTCTCAAGGGGATCTTGTTACAATCGCACTTATTCTCAAACACAGACAATAAACAATGAAATATATAGGAGCACATGTAAGTGCCAGCGGAGGAGTGGAAAATGCTCCGGTCAATGCACATCAGATAGGAGCAAATACTTTTGCCCTGTTCACCAAAAATCAGAGACAATGGGTGGCAAACCCTCTTACAGATAAAAGCATCCACCTGTTCAAGGAGAGATGCAGCGAGTATGGCTTTGATCTGAGTAAGATATTGCCTCACAACAGCTACCTCACCAATATGGGCAGTCCGGAAGAAGATATGCGACTGAAAAGCAAAAATGCGTTTCTGGATGAGATGCAACGGTGTGAGCAGCTGGGTCTGAACCTGCTTAACTTCCATCCGGGAAGCCATCTGAACAAAATATCAGAAGAGGAATGCCTGCTGAATATTGCTCATAGCATCAACGATGTTCTGGCTGAGACCTCTTCCTGTATAGCTGTTCTGGAAAATACCGCAGGGCAAGGCTCTAACATGGGATACAGATTTTCTCATCTGGCATACATTATAGAACATGTCGAGAATAAAGAGAGGATAGGAGTGTGTCTGGATACAGCTCACCTGTTGGCTTCGGGGTATGAAATCCGGAACAAGGAAGCCTACGAGGCGATGTGGAAAGAGTTTGAGGAGACTATCGGTTTGCAATATCTTCGAGGCATTCACCTGAATGACTCTATGAAGGATCTCGGCACTCGTGTGGACAGACACCACAGCTTGGGCAAAGGAGTAATGGGATTGGATTTATACTCCTATGTAATGAAAGATTCGAGACTGGATAACATCCCTATTATCCTCGAAACACCCGATGATACCATCTGGGCAGAAGAGATTGCTTACCTGCGTTCATTAGAATAGAGACACCAAAAGTTATGAAAGAGAGTCGTAGATATTTTGTACTGCTACTGCTGTGCTGCTTTTTTGTATCCGGCGTCGTAGCACAAGAACCTATTAAATGGGTTAATACTCTTATAGGAACTTCCAACTACGGAACGACCAATCCGGGAGCACAGCATCCGCACGGACTTATGAACATCACACCTTTCAATGTGATGGGCGGAGAGGGAATTAATAAGTTTGAAAAGGACAGTATGTGGTGGAGCACTCCGTTCAGCTCAAACAATAGTTTTCTTACCGGTTTCGCCCAAGTAAATCTTAGCGGTGTAGGATGTCCGGACTTAGGCTCTCTTCTTTTGATGCCGACAACCGGTGAGTTGGTATTCGATCCGGTAAAGTATGGATCGGTAATGGAAGAGCAGGTGAACCAACCGGGATATTATGCCGTAACACTTGCCAAATATGGCATCCGTGCAGAGGTTACAGCGACAGAACGTACCTCTATGGCGCGCTTTCATTTCCCTGCCGGGAAAGCAAATATCCTGCTAAACCTCGGAGAGGGACTTACGAATGAGAGTGGAGCCATAGCGAGATTTAAGGATCAGCAGACCATAACAGGCAGTAAGTTGGTCGGCTCTTTCTGCTATCACCATGATGCTGTATTCCGTCTCTATTTTGCGATGAGAATAGAGAGAACTCCTGTAAAACATGGCTTCTGGAAACTTCAACGCTTCTTGCCGATAGACCTGGCTTGGGATAAATATACAGGGCAGTACAAACCTTATGAGGGCTTTACCCAAGAAATGTCCGGAGATAATATAGGTGTGTTCTTCTCTTACGATGTAGAAGAGCCTACCACAATCACTGTCCGAACCGGGGTATCTATGGTAAGCGAAGAGGAAGCAATGAAAAATCTTGAAGCAGAACAACCTGCCGGGCTCTCTTTTGAAACCATCGTGAGCGATGCTCAAAAGAAATGGAATAAAGAGCTATCGAAGATAAGAGTAAAAGGAGACAGTGAAAAAGACAAGATAGTATTCTACTCCGCTCTTTACCATACGCTAATCCATCCTAATATTGCGCAGGATGTTTCCGGGTCTTACAACAAGATGGAAACTCTTGAAAAGATTACACTACCGCAGGGGAAGAAGAGATATACGGTATTCTCCCTATGGGATACTTTCCGAACAGTGCATCCGCTCTACTGTATTTTGGATCCTAAGAAGCAGCTGGAGATGATTGATGTGATGCTGGATATGTACAAAGAGAATCGTTATCTTCCGAAGTGGGAGCTATACAGCCGTGAGACTTTCACAATGGATGGAGATCCTGCAGCCATTGTAATCAACGACACATGGCAACGCGGACTGAGAAACTTTGATACAAATCTGGCATTGGAAGCAATAAAACGCTCCGCCTTGGATGTTTCTAAAGAAAACAAGGTGCGTCCAAATATAGATCTGTATGTCAAACATGGATATGTTCCGAACCAAAAGAAGCACGACAACTGCGTCTCGCAGTCTTTGGAGTATTATCTCTCAGACTTTAATGCTGCTCAGTTTGCTCTTTCCATGGGGGACAAAGAGACTTACAAAACCCTTATTGCGAGAGCAAAAAGCTATACCAAGCTCTTCTCCAAAGAGTACAACTGCTTCAGACCAAGAATGCAAGATGGCTCTTTCATGACACCTTTCGATCCAAGAATTGGCAGAGACTTTCAAGAAAATACCGGCTACCACGAAGGATCGGCATGGAACTATAACTTCTACGTTCCATTTGACATCAAAAATCTGGCAAAGATGATGGGTGGAGAAAGGGTGTTTACCCAAAAACTGGATGAGACCTTCGCAAAAGGATACTATGACATGGCTAACGAGCCGGATATTGATAATGCTTATCTCTACTGCTATTTCCCTAAGTATGCTTATAGGACACAAGAGATGATTCCCGCTCTGCTGGATAAGTATTTTACGACAGCACCGGGCGGTCTTCCCGGCAATGATGATACGGGAACAATGTCCGCTTGGGCTATTTTCTCAATGCTCGGATTCTATCCTGTTTCTGCAGGAACACCTATATATGCCCTTACTGCTCCGAGATTCGATGAGGTGGTTATAGAGCTGGATCAAGAGTACTATCCTCATGCTTCACTTACGATAGAAGCAAAAAAAGAATCGCCTCAATCCAAATACATTGAAGCAATTCTATTAGATGGAAAACCTTATAGGAAAGGGTATATCATCTCACATAAAGAGCTGTTTAGTGCTGAAAAATTGACATTTGTGCTGAGAGATAGAAGGCAATAAAACTTATTCTCCTCTCTTGGTGCAAACGATCTGATTTCTATACGAAAGGTTGACAACGGAGTACTTATTCACTCCGGTACGCGGAAGTATCTTTTCGTAGAAGATATCGACCTTGCCAAGCTGTTCGTCAAAGTCTATCTTAGGGCTGATACAGAATACAAACTCCCCTACTCTGGGATAGAGATAGATCTCTTTCTCTGAAACGACGTGTATAGAGCCGAAGAAGTTTCTCCATTTTTTATGCTCCTCAAGATAGTGAGCAAGATCGAGAAGATAGGTCTGCGCTGTTTTCTCCGAAATATTTCCGGTAACCACGGGAACGTAAGCAGCTCCCTTTCTATTGGGGAAAATAATACCTTCGGCATCTATATATGATGCCTTCTCTCCGTAGTAGAGAGCCATCAAAGGCTGTCTCTCTTCCAGCTCGATCTGCAAAGAGTGAGACTGAGGTGCAACATAGGCTGTTGCAGACTTGATATATGGGCTTTTTTCTATGAGTTCCTGTTCGAGTTTTCGGGTATCTACACTGCGAAGCACGGTATCTTTAATGCTCAAATTCAGAAGAGAAAGCACATCGGCAGGGGTTACGAATGCTTGTTCTGCCTCATGAGAGATTTCCACAGATGTTTTACTTGGGATTATTTTATTGCCATCCTCATATTTTTGAGGAGATGCAACCAAATAGGACGCAACAAATGCAGCGCACATAAGAAGTACACCAAGTATGACAACAATATGCTTGAGTCTCTGCTTCATGGAGGTCTAAGATAGTGCTTTTTTCTGTTTTTGGATGAGATATTCTTTAACCTCCGGTACCAATAACTCTATATCTCCCGCTCCAAGCATGAGATAGACATCTGCCGGAAAACGATCCAATGTCTTCGTCAACTCCGACTTGGAGCAAGAGGTCGCAATAACATTGGGAGAGATATGCTCCAAAATAAGTTCGGATGTAATTCCGGGCATAGGCTCTTCTCTTGCCGGATAGATGGGAAGGAGAACAACTTGTGCTTCTTGAGAAAGAGCTTCGGCAAACTCTTTATAAAAGTCTGCGGTACGGCTGTAAAGGTGTGGTTGAAAAATTGCCGTGAGTCTGCTATCAGGATAGAGGACTCTCACGGAACGGATGCTTGCCGCTATCTCTTCGGGATGGTGTGCATAATCGTCAATAAGGACAAAGCCCCCTTCTCCCCCGGAAAGCACTCGTTCAAATCGGCGATGAACCCCCTTAAATGAAGAGAGATTCAAACGGAGTTCTGCCTCACTTTTTCCACATAAGTGAGCTACCGCGAGGGCTGCCGTTGCATTTTCCACATTGATTTCAATAGGAACACCAATGTGCATCTCCCGGTAAACACCTCCGGGGAAATGGAAGTCAAAGTATAGCTCACCGGATCTAAACTGTAAATTATTACTATAAAAATCTGCCTGCTCATTCTTAGCATAGGTGTAGAACTGAGCACCTTCGCGTAAGCGAGGTGTACAGGTTGCATGCTTGTGCATGACTAACCCTCCCTTAGGCGAAACAAGGGAAGTAAAATGCGAGAAGGCCTCCAAATATGCTTCTTCCGTGCCATAGATATCCAAGTGATCCGGACTGGTAGATGTAATGATGGCATAGTGAGGATGAAGGGTATGAAACGATCGGTCATACTCATCTGCCTCGGCAACTGTAAAAGAAGCATCTGCGTCCAAGAGAAGATTGCTGTTATAGTTGAGAGAAATTCCTCCAAGGAAAGCATTCACACCGACATGTTCAGATGGTATCACTGTTTCTGCCATAAGACAAGCCAAGATGGTAGAAGTGGTGGTCTTGCCATGTGTTCCGGCAACGCAAAGAGCCTTAGAACGAGACGTAATCTCTCCCAAAGCCTGAGAACGTTTGTATAATTTGATCCCTTTATTTCTGTAATAAGACATCACGGAAGCATCAGTCGGGACAGCCGGAGTGTAGATAACGTAGGTATCTTCCGAGCGAAAAGCTTCGGGTATAAAGTCTGAATTGTCATCATAAAAAACTTCCGCACCTTCTGCGACAAGAGCACGTGTGATATGGCTCTCTGTTCTGTCGTATCCTCCTACTTTGAATCCGTGAAGAAGAAAATATCGTGCAATAGCACTCATCCCAATTCCTCCTATTCCAATGAAGAAAATTGGAGTATAAGTCTCTTTTATATTCATCCTCTCAATATTTTTTCCAAAATATCTACTATTTGTTCTGCTGCATTTACTCTTCCCAATGGACAAACATTTTCGGACAGAGTACGAGATTTTTCGGGGTCATCCAAAAGAGAAAGAGCTGTAGGGATAAGGGATGTTGAGCAGTCTGCATCCTTAACCATCAATGCCGCATTCTTCTGAACCAAAGCCATGGCGTTATGTGTCTGGTGATCTTCTGCAACATTGGGAGATGGGACTAAAATAGATGCAAGTCCCAATGCCGAAATTTCGGATATGCTACTTGCCCCGGCTCTTGAAATAACGACAGTAGCCAAAGCATAGGCCTTCTCCATTTCATAAATAAATTTGCGCGCCACAATGTTAGAAGGAGATCCGTGAGCTTTAAGAGCAGCCTCCACTTTTTTGAAATATGATGCCCCGGTCTGCCACAATACTTGTATGTCTGTACGTTTGGCAAGCATATCTATCTTTGCTATCACTCCCTGATTCACGCTCAATGCTCCAAGGCTGCCTCCAATAATAAGCAGTGTCGGTTTATCAGGAGATAAGCCAAAAGCTTTAGCACAAACTTCTTTAGCCGGAAGTTGATTCGTCAAACTTGCTCTGATCGGATTCCCTGTAAAGTGTATTGGAGCTTTTGGAAAAAATCTCTTCATATTGTCATAAGCGACAAAGACAGCCTTTGCTTTCTTTCCAACAATCTTATTCGTAACTCCGGCATAAGAGTTTTGCTCCTGCACCAAAGTTGTTATACCAAGACGTTGGGCTGCGATCAAAGTAGGAGCACTGGCATATCCTCCCACTCCTATTACGGCTTGAGGCTTAGTCTCTTTGATGGCTCCTCTTACCATTCTCAGGCTTTTGAGGAGACGATAAAACACTTTGATATTTTTCCAAACCTTCTTCCTTTGCAATCCCATTATAGGAAGAAGAAGTATCTCATAACCGGCATTGGGAACTTTTTCCTCTTCCATTCGTCCTTTTGCTCCCACAAACAGAATCTTACAAGAGGGATAACGTCTCTTTATTTCGTCTGCAATAGAGATAGCCGGAAAGATATGTCCTCCTGTACCTCCGCCACTGATAATGATATTCTTTAGCTCTTTACTCATGATTTTCTATGTTTATGGTATCCGGTATTTTCGTCATCGTAATAGGATGCATCAGTTATGGGAACTTCCGGTATAACTTCTGTGTTAATAGCTATTGGAGTTTCTGCCCCGGACATTTGAGCAATGGCTTCTTCTTGTTGCTCTTCAAGCTCTCTACTTGCAGATAAAATGAGGGCAAAATAGATGGATGTTACAAGATAAGATGATCCTCCTTTGCTGATAAAAGGAAGGGTCTGTCCTGTAACAGGCATGATTCCTACATTTACCATCATGTGTATGAGAGCTTGAGTACATATAATTATACCAATCCCTATGACTAAGAATTTAGGGTAGAACAATTTTAGTCTGCTGGCCAGCTTCCCAATATAAAAGAGAAGCCAAATATAAAGAGCGATACACAGGAGCCCGGCAATAAGCCCATACTCTTCGAGGATAATTACAAATATAAAATCGGAGAAAGGCTGAGGCAAGACAAGACGAGACTCGCTATTTCCAGGCCCAACACCTGTTACTCCTCCTTTTACAATAGCAATATTGGCTTGTATCCGTTGAAAGTCTTTTCCTTCATCTTCGTTCTCTTTTTCGGTAGCATTCTTACCAATAAAGCTCTCTATCCGCGCTTTTCCCGTACCAAATCGACCCGGAATCTTATTTACAACATCCATCGGAAGAATTAGCAATAAGCAGACAAGTAAAGCAGCTCCTGCAAACATTCCTATGGTTGCTTTTATGAAGGTTCGCTTATGTACCTTTCCCAAGAAGCAGAGAATATAGGCAGTCATACCAAGAAGAAGCCCACTGGAGATATTCTGAAGAAAAATAGGAATACAGATAGCTCCGGTCGCCAATGCAATATGTATAAAGGTACGTTTGCTGGCATACTCTTCGACAGAAAGCTTGAAAGCAATATAGTTGATAAGACAAAGGCGTGCCACCTCTGAGGTTTGGAACTCAAAACCTAAGATACTGAGCCACCTCTTTCCTCCATTACGCTCGATGCCCATAAACTGAGTAAGAAGAAGTAGAACTATACCCAAAATGAGCCCGAACAGAGCAAACTTACGCCACAACTTCGTTGGAATATGAGAGAAGACCACACAAACAATGAGCGCCATGATCATAAGAGCAACATGCTTAAGCATGGGAGCAAAAACAGAAGAATCATGAGCAAATGCTTCATTGGAAATGGCAGAATAGACACTCAACAGAGACATGACCATCAGAAGAGCAATGATCATCCAAAGGGTCTTGTCCCCGGCAAATAGTTTCTTTTGATGAGAAAAATGAGTGCCCGGCAATTGATCTTTAGTTTCAAGTGTTGTCATAGCTCTACTTCATAATAAGGTTTTTACAGCCTCCTTAAAACGATCTCCTCGATCCTCATAATTCTTGAATAGATCAAAACTTGCACAACAAGGAGAGAGCAAAACGGTATGAGCTCCATACTCTTTTGCCATTTCATGTGCCTTTCTGACAGTATGCTGCACCTCCTCCGATACCACATAAGGAATACCGAGAGAGCCTAACTGTTGCTCCAATTTCTGATAATCCTTTGTCATAAATATAAGACCGAGAGATGTTCTTTTTACCTCCTCTGCTATTGTGGTATAGTCGTTACCTTTGTCTGTTCCTCCGAGTATCAATATGATATCTTTATCTGCCATGGCTCCGAGAGCATACTTCGTTGCATCTATATTGGTGGCTTTAGAGTCGTTGATGTAGTGAACAGACTCTACAATCCCGGCATCTTCCATACGATGCGGAACACTCTTAAATGTTCTCATAGCCTCTTTCAAAGCAAAAAGATCTACTCCGGCATGCAGAGTTGCTGCTATTGCTGCCATTATATTACAGTAGTTGTGCACACCTTTCAGGCTCAACTCTGATAGTTTGAACGAAAAACGTCCCTGAGGCAAAGCCACTAAAATATCATCCTCTCTTAATGCGCCAAAGTAAAGATCTGCCTCCGGTTGTTGGGTATAAAACTTAAATTTTGCAATTCCGGAAGAGATCGGATAACGCACAAGCAATTTTCTGATCTCCTCATCTTCACCAAAATAGATAGCAAGACCATCTGAAGCAAGATTGCAAAAAACCTTTCCCTTTGCATCGGCATATTTCTCTATATCATAATCATACCTATCAAGATGATCGGGCGTAATATTCAAAATAATAGAAACATAAGGAGAGAATGTCGGCATATCTTCCAATTGAAAGCTGGAAAGCTCTACCACATAAATATCTCTTCGGGAATCTTCCTGCGCATATCTGGAAAGGGCAAAACCAATATTACCGGATTCGACAGCATCCCAACCGGCAGACCTTAATACATGAGCAATAAGAGAAGTAGTCGTAGTCTTTCCATTGCTTCCGGTTACGGCGATAAAATTTGCGCCCTCCATATGGCGCGCAGCAAACTCTATTTCTGATATTACTTCACATCCATTCTCTCTTAATTGTAAAATTATTGGAGCTGTTTGTGGAATACCCGGACTTTTTACCGCGATTGTTGCATCGCTTATATTTTCCCAAGTGTGTCCTCCTTCCTCGAAAAGTATTCCAGCAGAGTTTAGAGACTCCTTAACTTCAGTCGGTATATTATTCTTATCCGAGACAAAGACTTCGTATCCCTTCTTTTTCGCTAAAAGAGCAGCTTGTAGTCCACTCTCTCCGGCTCCTAAAACGACAATCTTCTTCATCTCAACTTCAAAGTTATGATAGTTAATATAGCAAGTATAGCACCTATTAGCCAAAATCTTGTTACAATCTTTGCTTCAGGAATAGGTGTAATAGGTTTTTGTATTATAGCATCTATCCCCTCGTTCCCCGGTTTCTGAAAGTGATGATGTAGTGGAGCCATCTTGAAGATCCGCTTACCCACTCCTTGTTTTTTCTTTGTGTATTTATAATAATATCTCTGCAATATAACGGATAGATTTTCTACAACAAATATTCCACAAAGGATGGGCAAAAGAAGTTCTTTCCTTATAACTATTGCATAAACAGCTATTATACCTCCGATGGTAAGACTTCCTGTATCCCCCATAAATACTTGTGCAGGATAAGAATTGTACCAAAGGAATCCCATCGTTGCTCCTACAAATGCGGCTGCAAATACCACCAGTTCTTCTGCTCCGGGAATAAACATGACATTTAGATACTCAGCAAAAGTGAGGTGAGATGAGACATAAGCGAGAATACCCAGAGCCATTCCCATAAAAGCAGAAGACCCTGCTGCAAGTCCATCCAATCCATCAGTCATATTTGCGCCATTGGAAACGGCCGTTACAATGAGAATACAGGCAATAATAAAAATGAGAAAGGTCAACATCTCCTTATGCCGGTTAAAACCAGAAACAAACCAGCTATAATCGAAGTTGTTTTCTTTAACGAAAGGAATTGTTGTTGTGGTGGATTTCTCCGGAACAAGATTATAGGTTACGGTTATCTCCTGTGTTTCCTGATGTCTTACCTCATGATTTTCCAAAATTACCACACTCGGACTCATGAATAGAACAACGGCAACGATGGTGCCGAGTCCTACTTGTGCAATGATTTTATACCTGCCTCTCAAGCCCTCTTTATTCTTCTTGACAAGCTTGATATAATCATCTATAAATCCTAAAACACCCAGCCAAAGAGTGGTAAGAATCATCAGTATGATGTATACATTATTAAGCTTGGCAAAAAGAAGTACCGGTATAAGTAGAGACACGATGATGATAATCCCTCCCATAGAAGGTGTTCCTGCCTTACTCTTTTCTCCCTCTAAGTCCAATGGACGGATGATTTCCCCCAATTGCAGCAGTTGAAGTCGAGCTATAATTTTTTTCCCAACGATGGTTGCCAGCAACAAAGCCAAGACAAAAGCGATACCGGAACGAGTTGTAACGTAAGAAAAAGCATTGATTCCCGGCACTTGCAAAGATTGCAGATAGTCTATCAGATAAGTAAGCATAAGGATTAAGAATGGAAATAAAGCATTAGACCTTTACATGGATTTATAGCAGTCAAGAACCTCCTCTACATCATCAAAATGGTACTTTTCGCCACGTATTTCCTGGTAATTTTCATGTCCCTTACCGGCGATAAGAACAACATCTCCTTTCTTCGCCAACATACATGCCGTCTTAATAGCCTGCTTTCTATCTTCAATGGTCAGTACTTGGGCTTTTTCATTTGGAAGCAGCCCACTTTCCATCTCTTTAAGAATTTGCATTGGCTCTTCATCTCTCGGATTATCAGAAGTCAAGATAAGCTTGCTACTCCACTTTGCTCCTACTGCCGCCATGATAGGACGCTTCTCTTTATCCCGATTTCCGCCACAGCCAACGACTGTAATCAGCTCTCCTTTGCCTTGTACCAAGTCGGAAACCGTATGTAACACATTTTCTAAAGCATCAGGCGTGTGAGCATAGTCTACAACGGCCACAAATCCTCTCGGAGACATTATGGTCTGAAATCTGCCATTAACCGGTATCAGACTACTCATAACGGGAAGTAGGACATCCTTCTCGACACCCAAGAGTCTTGCTGCACCATACACGGCCATAAGATTATATCCATTGAAATCCCCTACGAAATGAGTAAAAATCTCTGTACCATCCATAAGCATTTCGGTACCATCCAAATGCTTTTCTATGATCTTTCCCTTAAAAGTAGAGTCGGTCTTGAGCCCATAAGTATAAACAGATGTTTTGGCATTTTGTACCATCACCATACCATTTCTATCATCCACATTGGTCAGGGCAAACGCATCTTGAGACAACTGATCAAAAAATCCCTGTTTGGCTCTGAGATAATTATCGAATGTCAAGTGATAGTCCAGATGATCATGCGTAAGGTTCGTAAATATACCACCGGCAAATGTTGTCCCTCCTATTCTGTGTTGAACCACAGCATGAGAAGAGACCTCCATAAATGCGTAGCTACATCCCTCCTCCACCATTCTGTGCAAGAAGTATTGAAGAGTAAGAGCATCGGGAGTTGTACGAACAGCTTCTATCTGCTCATCTCCTATTCTGACACAAACCGTAGAAAGCAAGCCGACCTTATACCCCAACTTTCTGAACACCTCATACAGTAGTGTCGCAGTAGTTGTCTTTCCATTTGTTCCGGTAACTCCTACCAGCTTTATCTTATCAGACGGATGTCCGTAAAAATTGGCAGCTACCATTCCCACAACAACATCGGTATGTTCTGTGCGGATAATGGCAATCTCTTCCGGCAGATCATATTCGGGAAGTTCTTCACACAAGATTGCCACAGCTCCCTTTTCTACTGCTTGACAAATAAAGTCGTGTCCATCCGAAATAGTTCCACGGATAGCAACAAAAAGATCTCCCGAATTTACCTTTCTTGAGTCGGATTGTATTCCTTTAATCTCTATATGCCCCACATCCGCCAATTGCTCATGAGGAATTCCCTTAAATAGTTGCTGAATTGTCATATATTGGTATCTGTTCTTTTAATTATTCAAAACTAAGCACTTCAAGAAAATCTGCTTGACCTGCTAATGCAGTCTTATGAAGAGTTGTGCGCCCGGCTTTATTTTCTGTCCTGCCGGAATGGACTGTGCCACCACTTTAGATCCATGATTGCCTACGGATACTTTCAAGCCACAAGACTGTGCAAGATAAATGGCATCCATTGGCATCATGCCTATTAAAGAAGGCATCCGATCCTCTGCAATATTAACCTCTTGAGGGAAAGAGTTTCCTAAACTATCTCTTCCATACTTGATCCAGTTGGAAACCTCTCCATCTGCTTTCTCGATACTATTCTTATCTATCACAAACTTCCAAGCCTTCTCCACTACATCGCCTCTTCCACCATGTATCGGCATACGGAATGTAGCCAGAGAGTCGGGAGTTATATCGTTCAGTTCCGCATACATCGTAGTGGCATGGATCTGTTCGGCGATAGACTTTACCACCGGACCACAGACAGCACCTGCTCCCAGCCTGGTTTGTGGTCTGCTTATCACCACAATTATACTGTATTTAGGTTCAGACGAAGGGAAATACCCGGCAAAAGTTACATTCTTACCTCTTCCATATCCTCCACGTCCCTCGGAAATATAAGCCGTTCCAGTCTTTCCGGATATTTCTACGGAGTTAGACAGAGCAGATTTTGCCGTTCCTTCGGTTACCACTTCTCTGAGCATCTGCTGTATCTGTCGCAGAGTCTTTTCACTTGCCATACGCTCCTTTACAACGGTCGGTTCCGTACGCTTCAAGACCTCTTCATCCCTCACGATTTTTCTTACCAGATACGGCTGCATGACCCTTCCGTTATTGGCTATACCATTATAAAAACGAAGCATATATATAGGAGGTATCTGTGTTTCGTACCCGAAAGATATCCATGCGATGGAGGTCTTATCCCAATTTTTTGCCTCTTTTATAAAAGGTTTTGCCGTACCGGGAATTTCCAGAGAGATCGGTTCAAGCAAAGACATCTTTACCAGTCGGTCTCGAAATGCTTTATAGTCGTTTCCGTATCCTCTTGTTACAGCCTTGGCAACGCCGACATTGGAAGAGAACCAGATAGACTGTGCCAAAGTAATATCTCCGTATCCCCCACGATCTTTATTGTGATCCTGAACAACCCTTTTATTGAAAAGCCATGTTCCATTACCTACATCTATTATATCATCAGGCGATCCGTGCCCATCTTCCAACACAGCCATTACGGAAGGCACTTTAATTGTGGAGCCCGGTTCCAAAAGATCCCTTAAAGCATGATTGACAGTCTCTGCATACTCTCCGTTGCTCTTTCTGTCGAGGTTGGACATTGCCTTTATCTCTCCTGTGGCAACCTCCATAATCACGGCGGTTCCCCATAGAGCATCAAACTCCTTCACTTTCTCCAATAGAGCTCGCTCCGTTATGTCCTGAATATTGACATCTATGGTTGTATGTATATCGCATCCGTTTACAGGTTTTTTCTTTACCGGATAGACCCATTGTCCGCTTACTCTTTTTTTGGCATTGATACCCGGCACTCCACACAACAGAGAGTCGTACTCCAACTCCAATCCGCTACTACCGTGCGACAATCCTGTCGAATCTGTTTCAGAACGCAGAAAACCCACCGTCCGAGAAGCCATATTACCATAAGGTCTCTCTCGTCTAATCACCGGTTCATCTATGATTCCACTGACGTTTCTATTCCGAATATTGAAATATGGAGCTGCAGCAAGCTGTTGTCGTTCCAAGTGTGAGATCTCTTTCGGAATGATACGCTGAGTACGACGTTTACCCTTTCGCCCTTCGGTGTAAGCCTTCATCAGATACTCCTTATACTGTCTCACACTTTTATCTCCCAATATTCCGGAAAGATACCAAGCCATAGAGTCCACATTTGCCTTGAATATGGAGTCCTTAAATCCGGCAGCCTTAAAGTCTATGCTTACCTTGTATCTTGGTACACTTACAGCCATGGCAGTATTCATTGCCGAGTAGATATTTCCCCGTGTAGGCAGTACCGATACATCCGGTTGCTGGTGAATTTTATCTTTCTCCAGCCAGATCTGTCGCTCGGTTGTGGTTACAACAAGAGCTTTTACAATGACTCCGAAGCCCACACAGACCATCAACCAAGCGTAAAGATGATAGAAGTTTTTCAAGAACTTCTTCCGTTGCTTCTGTACAACGATCTTATCTTCTTCACTTGATCGACCTCCTGCCACCTTTGGGCGGCTCTCTTTATCTCGGATCCTGTTCCGAAACTCTTTTGGACTATCGCTCATCTGTCTGGGGCTCTATATTGAAGATCTCTAATCTATATATATGGGTGGCGTATCCGGAGAGGATATTTCGAGTTCGGCACTCTTCACTCTCTCCTCTATAACGGTAATGCGTCTGTTCTGAACAAGAGTAGAGTTCACCGATATTCGCTCCATTTTAAGCTCCTTCACTTCCTTTTTCAGCTTTTCGAGCCTTCTCTGAAAGCCCATAGACGTATATGATGCGGTGATGGAGATAAAAGAAGAGAGAACGATGGCTATGGCATACTTCGTAGTGCGTGGAGTCCAGCGGTTTGCCACCCACGTTCCATCAAGAAAGCCGAAGAAAGTACTTCTTGATCTGTTCTCTTTGCCATTCTTGCTACTCATAAATTTTCAGTTATAAAATCTTGAAACCGTCTCTACTCCTCTATGTTCGGCATACCTACACGCAGTTTTGCACTGCGAGAACGAGGATTCCTGTCTATTTCCTCAGCAGAAGGCAACACGGCTTTCTTGAACAAGGGGCGCATTGGAGAGAGTACATTTCCATACATATCCACCTCTCTTGTCCCCTCCATGTTGCCATAGCGGAAAAAGTTCTTCACCGGTCTGTCCTCCAGAGAGTGATAGGTGATTATTGCTATCCGTCCATCATCTGCAAGAAGCTCTCTTGAATACCTCAACAGATCTTTCAGAGCTCCCATCTCATCGTTCAACTCTATCCGAAGAGCCTGAAAAAGCTTTGCCAGACTCTTCTTATCGTTCTCCCGAAAAAGAGATGGAGAGAGTATGCTTATAAGGTCGTTCACTGTTCGTAAAGGCAGACCTTTCTCAATCGCTTGCTTTATAGTCTTGGCTATACGATACGGCTGATTCAGCTCTCCATAGTTTCTAAAGATGAAAGCCAACTCCTCTTCCGTCGCAGAGAGTAGAAGATCCGCAGCGGTCTGTTTCTGTTGAGCATTCATCCGCATATCCAATGGAGCATCAAATCGGAAGCTGAAACCTCTGTCCGGATCATCGAAATGATGAGAAGAGACACCCAGATCCGCCAATATGCCATCCACTTTCTCCACTCCGATATAAGCGAGATAGTGGCGAAGATACCGGAAATTCCCATGCACGAAAAGCATTCGCTCTTCTCCCTCCGGGATATTCCGAATGGCATCTGCATCCTGATCCACAGCAATAAGCCTGCCTTTGGAGGAGAGTCGCTCCACGATGGCTTTGCTGTGTCCTCCTCCTCCGAATGTACAATCGACATAGATACCATCCGGTTTTATGTTCAACGCATCCAGTGTTTCATCCAGAAGCACCGGTACATGATAGCTTTCCGCTACCTTGATATTTGGAGTGGAGTTTGGTGTTTTACGCATTTCTTCGACGCAAAATATTGGGAGTAAAGCTGAAATCAAAGGTACAGATTATAGTTCAAATAAAAAACAGGTTTTTAGAAAGAAATCCACAAGAAAAGCTCATCACTTTTCATCGATCGTTCGAGTGTGATACAAAACCCGGAGGTTTCTTTATTTTTCCCACTTATTTTCATAACTTTGAGACAGACACAGATAATACCTTTCTGTAAAAAGCACGATCAAAACCTTTTTATTCGCTTTTCGGAGCAGTGTAGTACTCCGAGCGATTTATATTATTTATTCATTCATCAATAAAACAAACCATTATGGCTAATGAAAAACTCAACCTTAAAGCAGTGAAAAACTCCAAAGAGTTTAAGATTGACTACAGTAACATCAAACAACTACAAGAAATAGAGTTTGACGATACGATCAAGGTCAAACGCCAAACATTCGGCAACTACAAAAGACGCAGAGAAAAGTTAGACAAACCTCTTGTTAAGCGAGTTCCTCGTCCTTCTTTCGGGCCGGGTTTGAAGCTCTTCACCAAGTATTCTACACACGTTTATACCAAAGGAAGGATGATCGTTGTCGTCAACTACGACTTATATCCCGACATTAAATCTTCCATAGACCAATACGTTCTTGATGTTGCAAACGACGGGTACTATGCAGATGTGTATAGATATAAAGGAGGAACGGCGGCAGATTTAAGAAAATTCATTATCCGAAACCGAAAGAGATTTATTGAAAATCCGCGAGAAAGCAAGGGAGAAAAGAAAAACGAAAAAGACAGAAAGAGAAAAGCAGCTCTCAGAGGTGTAGTATTCGTTGGGAATCTTCCCATTGCATGGTATGAGCATAAAGCTAGAGGTCACTCCTCGGTATTTCCTTGTGATCTTTTCTTCATGGATGCCAATGGAAGATGGAAAGACAAAGACAAAGATGGAGACTACAATATACACGCCGGAGATATAGATGCCGAGATATGGGTGGGCAGAATATGGACTCCCGACATGAACGGCAACAACGCCCGGCTTATAAATCAGTACTTTGCTCGCAATCACTACTTTAGAAAAGGACTCTTAGGACAATCCAATAAAGGTCTGACCATCGTGGATGACGACTGGGCAGGATTCGGAGATTGTGCTATGGATATGATGCTTCCAAGCAGTAACATCGACGTTTGCACGGACAAAAAAGAAACCAATGCCAACACCTACAAGGCAAAGATGGCTAAACATTTCGGTTGGGCTCAGGTTTGTGCTCACTCCAACCCTTATCTCCACCGTTTTTCTATCCCTAACGAACCATTCAAGGAGGAGGACAACTACATAAGAGTCAAATACATCAAAGACGAAAATCCTCCTCAAGCAAACTTCTACAACCTCTTTGCATGCAGCAGTGCCCTGTTTACTCAGCCGGATTATATGGCAGGATGGTACATTTTTGACAAGCCCGGCAACGGTATCAATCCGGGTATGGCTGCAATAGGTAGTACAAAGTCTGGGTCGATGCTCTTCTTTGAAAACTTCTATGGCCCGATGGGCAAAGGCATGACAATAGGAGAAGCCTTTGTAGAATGGTGGAAATGCTTGGGAGCTAAACATGAAGACTGGGAAATAGGCTGGTTCTACGGCTTGGTACTATTGGGAGACCCGACACTAAACTGGTGGAGCGGTGTTGTTCCAAAACAAATAAGCCCATTCCCCTACCAGATTTTCAGCCACTACCCAAGAGATACAAGGTTTGAATGGACTCCCGTTGCAGTAGAAGGTGTTCCTGTTGAATACCACGTGGAGACGGATCATTTCTGTTGCGGTTGGGCTTCCGACCAAGCAATTGAGAGCGGTAAAAGCCACAATTACACCTACAAAACATCTAAAACATACCTTGATCATCTGTTCGTTGGAGCTCAAAGAGGCCGTTGGCGTGTCAGAGCAAAAGTAGGAGATATACTCTGTCCGTGGAGTGAGTGGAGGTATTTCTGCTATACTATTTAATCCTTGCTACTATTTCACAATTCTGTATTTTGAGGCACCGCAGTAGTCGGTGCCTCTTTTATATCCGTTCACAAAACAGACTATACACTTACAAAAGATGATGTGATGCCTTATACAGTTGTAAATCAAGAGCCGGTTTGTAGAAGTTAAGACTTGATTTGCAGGATTCAAGGCTCGATTTGCAGCCATCAAGATTTGATTGCTCCCGGTCAAGGTTTGGTTTGAAAATTTTAACCCGTTAGAGGAAGAAAATATCCCTGTTCAGAACAACTTTTGAACACGGAAAAGAGAAGAATGAAAAGACTTGCAGAAAAGAGCGGAGAGGAGTGTGCAATAATCTTAAAACTACTATTTTCAACTTCCACATTTTAATATATCTTTGTGCCCGTAAAAGTATTAGAAAAAAGATACTATGGAAATTCGTATCAGTCGTATTCTAAGCGAATACTACGACTTTACCCGAAAGGAGTCAGAAGAGCTCATCCGTGCCGGTCGGGTGACTAAGAATAACGAAGTAGTGGGTATCGGCGACAAAGCCTGTGTGGATGATGATGTGCGTTTGGACCACTCGTCTGTTCCCCTAAAAGGCATATTCAGAAAAGTAAGTAGAGAAAAAGCTCGCTCCTCTCAAGATGTATTTGTCCGTTTTGGCAGGGACGAGCAGGACGATAGAGATGGCATACGCTTCTCTTCTCCGAAAAGCGCAGAACTAAGGAAAGGAAGAAAGATCAGCTCCGGCACTAAGGGGGCAAACAGAAAAGGCAAGAACACCGAAGCTCCGAAAGAGAGCTATCGTGAAGCTAAACGCCTTGGCGGAATGAAGAAAGGGTGATGCCCCGTCCCCCCTGATGCAGAAACCCCGATAATATGACAATAGACTGGATAAGACACACCTCTTTAAGCATAGACCCCATACTCTGTTACGGACAAACGGATGTTCCCGTATCCAAAAACTTTGAACACGAAGCCGAGCAGGTCAAACAGAAGTTGGATGCTCTCGGACACAGGTATGATGCCTCTTTTACTTCCCCTCTGAGCAGGGCGACACTGCTTGCAGACTACTGCGGATATGGCGATGCCATCAGAGACGACCGGCTTATGGAGTTTAACTTCGGAAGTTGGGAGATGAGGCCGTGGTACGATATTTCGGATCTTGCACTGGGCAATGAAGATCTCTGGTTTGCCACGTGGCATCAGTTGGAGATACCGGATGGAGAGACTCTCCAGAATATGATTTTAAGGGTAGAAGAGTTCATCTCTTCCTGCAAAGAGAAAGGCTACTCCCACATTATCTGTTTCTGCCATGGCGGTGTCATCAATACCGCCCAGTACATTACCGGACAGATCGGGTACGATGATATATTCAAGCTCACCCCGAAGCATGGTGAGATCATATCCATCTCCCACTAAGCGAAACATCGGGAACAGATGCTTGTAAAACTTGATAGAAATGCTCTCGCCCATGGACAATCTATGGTCGGGAGCATTTTCATTTGCGCTCCCGATTGCGTAACTTTACACCTTGAAACTCTGAAGGCATCTTCGGCAGGTGTCTTTCGGCTTACAAACCAATAAGATCTACAATACATCGTAATGGAAACATTGAAGCACGAGTGCGGTATCGCCCTCATCAGACTACGCAAACCTCTCTCCTACTATCATGAGAAATATGGGACGTGGCGTTACGGACTGAACAAAATGTATCTTCTCATGGAGAAGCAGCACAACAGAGGGCAAGAAGGAGCCGGAATGGCTTGTGTTAAACTGAACACTCCTCCCGGTGAAGAGTACTTCTTCAGGCATAGAGCTCAAGGCAGTAGTGCCATCACAGAAGTGTTTGAGGATGTCAGAAAAGATATAGACTCCACTCCGGAAGAGCTTTTCGAGAGTATAGACAGCATCTCCAAGCATGTTCCCTTTGCAGGAGAGTGCTACATGGGACACCTTCGATACAGTACTACCGGCAAGAGAGGTATGGCTTTTGTCCATCCGATGATGAGGCGTAGCAACTGGAGAGCAAAGAGTCTGCTCTTGTGCGGAAACTTTAATCTCACCTCCACGGATAAGATTTTCGAGTCCATCACATCCGTAGGACAGCATCCGAGAAACATGTCCGACACTCACATCGTCATAGAACAGATGGGGCACGCATTGGACAGAGAGATAGAGCGAGTGTACAGAATCGCCAAGGGTATGGGGCTTGAAGGCATGGACATTACCGACCATATAGAAAGCCATATCAACCTTTGCAATCCGCTCTCAAAGTGTTCGCCACTATGGGAAGGCGGGTATGCCATGTGCGGTATGACAGGAAGCGGAGAATCTTTTGTTATGAGAGACCCTGCGGGGATACGCCCTGCTTTCTATTATGTAGATGACGAAATCGTTGTCGTTGCATCGGAAAGAGCCGTCATCCAAACCGTTATGAACCTTACTTTCGATAAGGTTAAGGAGCTTCCGAGAGGCAGCGCCATCACGATAGATAAAAGCGGTGAGCAGGTCAATATATTCGAGATCCTGCCACAAGCACCCAATGCAGCCTGCTCGTTTGAACGCATATACTTCTCCAGAGGTAGCGATAGAGACATCTATAAAGAGCGCAAGGCGTTAGGAGCTAATCTCGTTCCACAGGTGATGAAGAGTATAGATTACGACTTGGATCATGCCGTATTCTCCTTTATTCCGAATACTGCCGAAGTGGCTTATTTCGGGCTTGTGGAGGGTCTGAATAAAGTACTCAACGAACAAAAACTAAAGGCTATCCAAGAGCTCTCCAACCCTACATCCGAAGAGCTGAGCACTATCCTCAACAAGCGCATAAGGGCTGAGAAGGTGGCGGTAAAGGATATCAAGCTGAGAACATTCATCACTCAGGGCGAAAGCCGAAAGGAGTTGGCGGCACACGTATACGATATTACTTACGGCTCTTTGAACCGAAACGAGGATAAGCTGGTGGTTATCGACGACAGCATCGTTCGGGGAACAACGTTAAAGGAGAGTATCATCACCATTCTTCATCGTCTCGGTCCCACAAAAATCGTAATCGTATCATCCGCACCTCAAGTGCGTTATCCGGACTGCTATGGTATAGACATGAGCAGGCTGGAAGAGTTCGTCGCATTCCGTGCAGCTGTTGCGCTGCTCGAAGAGAGAGGCCAAACCGCAGTGTTGGATGAGATCTACTCGGACATCATCAAGGCAGAAGCGGAGAACAGACTCACGGAACAGAATTTTGTGAAGCGTCTTTATGCTCCGTTCTCTGTGGATGAGCTGAACACAAAGATGCTTGAGCTCCTGATGCCGGAGGGTATAGATATTCCTGTCGAGCTGGTATTCCAATCCATGGAAGGGCTTCACGAAGCTGTTCCGAACCATCCGGGCGACTGGTATTTCTCAGGTAACTATCCGACCAAAGGCGGAAATGTTTTGGTAAACAGAGCGTACATCAATTTCTATAAGAACAGATAACACTATGACAGATAACAATCAAGATAAAAAACTACTGACTCACTCGAAAGCCGGGAACAAGGTTTTTGAAGAGGATAACATCTTCGATCATGTAACGGATGGAGATAAAGTGGCTATTCTTATGGCGCACTTCGGAACCACTCATGAGGATACCAGAGAGAAGACCATAGATATAATAAATGATATGGTTACGGCTCACTATCCGATGATAGATATGTACGAGGCGTACACATCGCGTATCATCGTGAAGCGTCTCAAGGATAGAGGAATGGAGAAGATGTTACCTTCGGAAGCTCTAAGGCTTTTGGCAGATCAGGGATACACTCATGTCATAGTACAGCCTACGACAATCATCTGGGGAGTAGAGATGGAGAGTCTCTGCATAGACGTCGAGGAGATCCGAGACAGGTTCAAAGAGGTTCGTCTATGCTCGCCACTTCTTTCGTATGAAGAGGATTATGATGCGCTCATAGAGGCTATGACGGCTGAGACAGAAGAGGATGAAGTTTATCTTTGGGTCGGTCACGGCACTTACGATGTATCTACAGCACAGTATGCGATGCTCGATTATAAGCTGAAAGATCTCGGTTATCCCAATCACATCATAGGCTGTATCGAAGGTTATCCTTACTTTGAGCAGGCTCTCTCACAACTACGCAGGTTGGACATCAAACGTGTACACCTTCAACCGCTTATGCTGGTAGCCGGAGAGCATGCCAAGAACGATATTGCGGAAGACTGGAAAGAGATGTTGGAAGAAGAGGGATACGAAGTGGTTCTTCACCTTTTCGGGCTTGGAGAGCTGCCTGCCGTTCAGGAGCGTTTCCTTGAACTTCTCACCTTCTATTCCCGATACCGAAAGATCGGAATCATGCAAAAGAAGAGCCTTTATATCTCCACAGGAAAGAAGATGAAGTAGAAAGACTTTCAGTTTGATACCTTAAGAACAGTAGAGCATAGCGAATGAAGAAAGGAAAAATAGTAGTCTCCGGGATAGGTCCGGGCAGTAAAGAAGATATATCACCGGCTGTATTGGATGCCGTAAAGACGGCAGATGTGGTCGTGGGATACAAATATTATTTTCAGTTTATAGAGTCTGTTCTCTCTCCCGGCACGGTCTGTATAGATACAGGCATGAAGAAAGAGCAGTTGCGAGCCGAACAGGCATTCGATCTTGCCGAAGAAGGCAAGACGGTGGTAGTGATCAGCTCCGGCGATTCCGGTATTTACGGCATGGCGCCACTGGTATATGAGATGAAAGATGAACGCGATAGCGACATCGAGGTAGAGGTATTACCCGGTATAAGTGCCTTTCAAAAAGCGGCTGCTTTGCTGGGTGCTCCCATCGGACATGACTTTTGCGTGATCTCTCTATCCGATCTCATGACTCCCTGGGCTACCATTGAGAAGAGAATAGAAGCCGCAGCAATGGCAGACTTTATCACTGCCGTCTATAACCCCAAGAGTAATGGCAGGTATTGGCAACTGTACCGACTGAAAGAGCTGTTCCTTAAACACCGCGATCCTCAAACGCCTGTGGGATACGTCCGTCAGGCAGGAAGAGAAGATCAGAATATCACTCTTACCACATTGGAAGCGTTTGATCCGGAAGAGATAGATATGTTCACGCTTGTTCTGTTAGGCAATTCCCAGACTTATAAATCTGCCGACGGTAAGATGATAACCCCTCGCGGCTATTATCGCAACAGAGGTATGCAGGCGGATAAGATCGGACAGGATATCATGATCCGCAGTTTTCAGACCATTGAAAGCGAGTTGGCAAACAAAAATATCCCGTTGGATCACAAGTGGGCTCTGCTCCACTCCATCCACACAACCGCAGACTTTGACATGGAGAAAGTACTCTACACAGATGAAAAAGCCGTAGAGCAGCTTCATGAAGCCTTTATCTCCAAGAAAGTAAGTACCATCATCACGGATGTTACCATGGTTGTCTCCGGCATCAGAAAGGGAGCATTGGAGCGTTTGGGTATAGAGGCCAAATGCTATTTGCACGATCCGAGAGTGGCACAGATGGCTACGGAGAAAGGCATTACCCGTACTCAAGCCGGCATCCGATTGGCGGTAGAGGAGCACCCTGATGCGCTCTACGCTTTCGGCAATGCCCCTACCGCACTTATCGAACTATGCGATCTGATCCGAAAAGGAAAGGCTTCACCTATCGGGGTGATAGGTGCTCCGGTCGGGTTTGTGAATGTTTGCGAGTCGAAACACATGCTCAAGTCTTTCCCTTCCATCCCTAAAATCATAGTGGAGGGACGCAAAGGCGGAAGCAATCTGGCGGCTACACTTGTAAACTCCATCCTGACTCTCGACGATGCCGAACAGCTTCGCCCCGGACGAGACGTGTAATAAACGAAAAAATGAAGTTCACTATCATTGGCATAGATGACAATAGAGAGCAGCATCTCTCCCCTCATCTTCGGGAGCGTATAGCCCGAAACAGTATCTTTTCGGGCGGATTGCGTCATAAAGAGATCATGGATCCCTACCTGCCCGAAGGGTATAGTTGGATTCCGATAGTAGTTCCTCTCTCTCAAGTTTTCGAGGCATATCGCCGGCACGAAGAGGTTGTGATATTTGCCTCAGGCGATCCGCTCTTCTTCGGATTTGCCAATACTGTTCTGCGAGAAATGCCCGAAGCGGAGATTGATCTCTATCCCTACTTCAACTCTTTGCAGCTACACGCTCATCGCCTCCTGCTCCCCTATCAGGATATGAAGATTGTCTCTCTCACGGGACGTCCTTGGCACAAGTTCGATGAAGCTCTCATTCTCGGATATGACCTTATAGGCATACTCACGGATAACAAAGAACATACCCCTCAGACCATAGCCAAACGGATGCTGGAGTATGGATATGACAACTACAAGATATCCGTAGGCGAACTGCTGGGCAATACCGAAGCGGAGCGTGTTACCACTCATGGTTTGGAAGAGATCGCTTCGCAGTCGTTTGCATTCCCCAACAACATCATCCTCCACAAGCAATACACCCGTCCCCGACCGTTTGGTCTTCATGAAGGGAACTTTCATCTGCTCAATGGTAGAGCCAAGATGATCACAAAAATGCCTATCCGACTTCTCTCCCTGAGTGCATTGGAGCTTCGGGAAAGGAGTGTCTTTTGGGATGTAGGATTCTGTACCGGCTCCGTTTCGATAGAGGCAAAACTCCAGTTTCCACACCTTCAGGTTTATGCTTTTGAACAGAGAGAAGAGGGGCGGATGCTCATCCATGAAAATGCAAAAAAGTTCGGAACGCCCGGCATCAATGCGTTTATCGGAGACTTCACAGAGACCGAGACGGATGCTTTACCTGCTCCGGATGCTGCTTTTATCGGTGGACACGGGGGCAAGATGAGCAAAATCGTAGAGAAATTATCCGCGAAAATGGCTTCGGGCAGCATATTGGTCTTCAACGCCGTATCTCCCGAAAGCAGGCAGATGTTCCTTGATGCGTGCGGGGCACACGGCTTCGGAGAGATGCAGAGTACCCGAATCACGATAGACGACTTCAATCCGATAGAAGTCATGAGGGCTGTTAAACAATAAGACGACAGATGAAATCCATTGCAATCATACTGGTTTCCGAGCGTAGCCGACACCTTGCCGAAACCATTCTAAAGGAATATCCCGACGCGGAGATACATCCGCTCACCCATGTCGGCGAGTTATTTTCCAAATCCGATGCCTTAGTCTTCATCGGGGCTATGGGTATCTGTATCAGGACTATCGCACCATATATCAGAGACAAATACACAGACCCTGCCATTGTCAATATAGACAGCACGGGGCAGTTCGTTGTATCTGTTCTCTCCGGGCATGTCGGAGGAGCAAACGAACTCTCCACAGCTTTGGCGCGAGTGCTTGGAGCACAAGAGGTGATCACCACTCAAAGCGATGGTCTCGGCTTATGGGCATTGGACACGATAGGTAAAAAGTACGGTTGGAAGACAGAAACCTCCGAAGCCAACCTGAATGCACCCATCACGCTATTTGTTAATGACAAGCGGGTAGCCCTTCTACTCGACATCAAAGATAGCGGAACGGCATACATGGAGCGTACCAAACCGCCGCACGTAGATCTCTTCTACAACATTGCGGATATAGAGTGGAAAGAGTACGAGCTGTTCATAGCCGTCACACCGAAGATATACAGAGAGGTGCCTGTCCCTGCCATCTACTATCGTCCGAGTGTATTGCACCTCGGCATGGGATGCCGTCGCCAATGCTCCTCTACCGGAGTAGCCGGCTATCTGGAAGAAGCCCTTACAGGTTTTGGCTACTCTCCCCTCTCCATTGCATCACTATCGTCCATAGAGCTAAAGAAAGATGAGCCGATGCTGCACGAGCTTGCCACGCATTTTGGTGCGCCTCTCCATATCTTTTCGGACAGAGAGTTGGACGGTGTGGAAGTACCCAACCCCTCCAAGAAAGTAGAAGAGGTAACATCCGTACCGAGTGTATCGGAAGCCTCATCCATTATGGCTGCAAAGGGAGGAGCTTTACTGTTGGAGAAGCAGAAAGGGGCACTTTCCGCCGGGAATGAGTTCACATTCGCATTGGCGCAGGATAGAGCATCTGTTCGCGCCGGTCATATAGAAATTGTAGGTGCCGGTCCGGGAGATCCGGAGCTTGTATCGGTCAAAGGGAAAAGATTTCTGCAACAGGCGGATCTTATTCTTTATGCCGGCAGTCTCGTACCCATAGAGCTGACCCACTATGCCAAAGCGGGAGCCACAGTGCGTAGCTCCGCGTCGATGAGCCTTGAAGAGCAGTTTGAGATCATGAAAGAGTTTTACGACAAAGGGCTTTTGGTGGTTCGTCTGCATACGGGTGACCCTTGCATCTATGGCGCCATCCAAGAGCAGATGGCACTCTTCGATGCCCACGATATGTCGTATCACATCACACCGGGAATCTCATCATTCCAAGCGGCGGCAGCGGCTCTTCGATCGCAGTTTACCATTCCGGAAAAGGTGCAGACCATTATCCTCACTCGTGGAGAAGGGCGTACCATGATGCCGGAAAAGGAGAAGCTCCACCTGCTGGCACGTTCTCAGAGCACCATGTGCATCTTCCTCAGTGCCGGCATCGTGAAGGATGTTCAGGCTCAACTCCTGGAGCACTATCCGCCAACCACTCCGGTGGCTGCCTGCTACAAACTTACGTGGAAAGATGAGCGCATCTACCGGGGAGAGCTGAAAGACTTGGCAAAAATCGTGGAAGAGAACAACCTCACCCTAACCACCATGATTGTGGTTGGAGAAGCCATAGACAACCGGCACGGATTATCGAGACTTTATGCAGATGAGTTCAAACATCTGTTCAGGACATAAGCGATAAAAGAGCAGATAAAGACACTTCCAATCGGCAGGGAAGTATAAACTCTCCTTGACAAAGCCGATAGAAAACAGAGATAAAAGCTCCTTGATCTTTTCAAGGGGCTTTTATTTTTTCGGGAAAGTACACTTTGTCAAAAGAGATTTTGCGGAGCACTTCAGAGACAAGACACGAAGAGCGAGAAGGACGGAAGTGTACTCACGTCTGATAGCAAGCCCGAATCTCGAAAGCAACTCTGTAGATGAGATGGCGTGCAAAGGTCTCGATGAAGCTGCAATGCTTTATTGAAGATGAACTGAAAGCATTCAAAAGTTTCTCTTATCCCGTTAAATGGTTCCATTAAGCAGGAACAGATCTGCAAATCAAGGCACGATTCCCGGAAGTCAAGGTTTGAAGAGCAGCAACCAAGTGCCGATTTCTACGAACCAAGCCTCGAACGTGAAAATTTAATCCGTTTGGGAGAAGTTTTGAACAGGGTAACAGAACCTTTTGAACAGCTTAAAGAGAGCTTTGAAAAGGGATCTTTGGGGCAAAGAACTTTACCTCAAAAGATTTCCACCCAAGCATCCGAGAGCGACAAGAGTGCATAAAAAGAGGAGAGTCCCCGACAAGTCGGGAACTCTCCTCCATTCATATATAGCTTTAGATAGTAATCTCTTGCGGAGTATTACTTGTTACCGTAGCTGTCGATAATCTTCTTCGCTTCCGCTTCTGCGTCATAGATCTGATAGATAACCTTGTAAAGCTTAAACTCTGCCATATTGAAGAACGTAGGAGCTGCGCCACTGTTGGTTCTCATTACAGTAAGACGAAGATGCTTAATAGCAGGATCTGCATCTATTGGCTGAGAATCGTAAACAGAAGAAGCACCGGTAGGAAGACCGCTGTTGATGCGAGTAAGCTCTCTCCAATCCTCTCCGTTCTCACTACCGGATACGATAATGTCTTGAGGTTTTCCGTTGCCATTATTACGGTTCTTGTACCAGAACTTAAATGCTTTCTGCTCTTGAGGAATAGCTATCTGAAGATAGTGTGCATCGGTAGTCTGAGGAGCACTCCATCTGGAGTGGAAATATGTGCCATCGTTTCCATCAATAAGATTGGCAATAGGTCCTTCCGAAGGCTCTTGAGCATTGGTAGAAAGCATTGCAACAGTCAATGGAATAGCTTCCGTAGAGAATGATGTTACAGGTGCTACGGGAGCAGATGTAGCCTTGAGAGTCTGACTTGCACCTTCTTTACCCGAACTGCTCACCACAGTCACCGTAAACGTATATTCTCCTGCTACCTTGAAAGTCTTGGGTATAACACAAGAAGTGGAGTAGTTGCTGGTAAGACGGGTAGTGTTCTTATTGGTATAAGGGTCGAAGTAGCTTACTCTGACATAGAGCAAGTCCTTGCCTGCTTCTTCCACTTTATCCCAGTGAAGCACTATCTGTCCCGGAGTTGTCTCATATCTTAAATTGGAGATGCTGATAGGCTCTACCGTAGGCATATCTTGCTTGTCCTTACATGAAGCAAAAGCAAAAGCCAGTAGAGGCATAAGGGCGAGCATCATTACTTTTATTCTTTTCATTGTATTGTCTTTATCTATTTAATGGTCAGAATCTTAGTAACCCACGTTTTGAACCAAGTTACGGTTCTTATTGATTTCACCTTGAGGGATTGGCATGAGATAGTTGCGAGGAGAAACGAATGAACGTTGTACGTCCACAGTCATCACCTGACACATATCTTCCAACGTTGCAGCCTTCATGTTAAGACCCTTTGGCTGTTGAGAGAAGTAGGTCTCTGCAAGCAACCAGCGGCGCATATCCCAGAAGTTTTGTCCTTGAAGGTACATCTCCACCATACGTTCTTGGCGTACAATCTCACGCAGACCTTCTTGAGAGTTGGCTTTGCCCGGCTCTTTTGCTCTTGCCCAAGCTTCATCTACAGTAGGGATACCGGCACGTGTGCGGATCTTATCCAAGTAGGTCTTTGCGGTAGTAAGGTCTCCTGTCTCCACAGAAGCCTCTGCCATAAGGAGGTAAAGATCTGCAAGAGAGATGAACGGATAGATAAACTGAGGGTTGTTACCCGGACGCTTGGCAGGAGAAACCAGTTTCTTGTTCAAGAAGAGTGTCGGACAGTAGTCGTTATTACGCAGATTGTTAACAGGACCTCTACCTCCGGGCTCTCCGGCAAGCATCTTCATCACAACCTTCTTACTATTCTGTCCTCTGCGAAGATTACGTGCATAGTTTCCTTTTTCGTCCTTGTTGTCTATCTCGTAGTAGCCATTTTGGAAAGCCACCCAAGCATAAAGACGAGGCTCACGCTTGAAAAGGAAGTTAGGAATGCGGCCTTCGGCATTGGCATAACCCGAAGGAACGTCCATAAGATTCCACCAATCAGACTCTGCAAAGAACTCAGGATCTTGGTCGATAGGCAGACCATTTTCTGTGTAGAAGCGCTTCATCATGTTGAGCGTAACACCTACACCCGAATATGCATTGTCTGATCCGTGGTATGGTGCAGATTTAGCTGCGATGTCATACCAGCCTTGTTGTCTGGTATCACCCCAGATAATCTCTTTGGTATTATCTCTATCAAGAATCGCAAAACGCAAAGAGCGTTGGACAGGATCTTGTGGTTCAGGCAAGCTGGATAGTGCTCCCTCTTTTGCCACATAGAGTTCAAAGCCGTCTGCTTCCGCAAGAGCAATGGCTTCTCTAAGTGCTTGTACGGCTCTTGTCCACTTGCTTGCATCAAATGTCAAAGGCATAAGCTGCGTACCATCAGGGCTCTTAAGATCGGCATAGAACTTAGAGTTACCATTGAACAGAGGAGAAGCCACCATCACATAGAGCTTAGCCTTGAGAGCTTTAGCCGCTGTGCTTGTAACCAAGCCATATTCGCTACCGGTACGTTCCTTAGGAAGTTTTGCAGCCGCAGCATCAAACTTGTCTGCAACAAACTTAACACACTCATCCAACGGACGGCGAGGCAAGAAGTCTTTAGCGTCTGTGTTAAGATCTTCCACCTTAGTCACGATAATGGTAGGACCGTAGTTTTGAATAAGCAGATAGTGATAAAAACCGATAAGGAACTCGGCTTGTGCCTTGTAGTCCTCTATTTTGTCTTTCTCCATACCGGGTACCTTATCTATATTGTCCAATAGCATGTAGCAGTAACGAATACCGGTAAAGAGGCTGTTCCAATAGGAGATAACAGGATCGCTGGCAGTATAAGTTCCTTTCGGGAATCTTGCAAAAAGCTCGTGTTCAAAAGATGTAACCACTTCATCTCCGGTAAGGAAGTCCAGCCCACTTACTGTAGCAGAAAGTCTTGGAAGAGATCCGTAGCAAGAATAAAGGAATTTTTCTGCAGACTTTGCATTCTTGAAAGAGTCTTCTACGGTAGCTGTCTCATCCGGAACCACGTCCAAATAGTTACATGCTCCCATTGCTCCCATAAGAAGCAGAGCCAATAGTATGTTATATATCTTTTTCATGTCTAATTCTCTAAATCGTATTTGTGATCATATATGTATGTACACCTCTCTGCCAATTACTTAAATGACACTTGAAGACCCACGTTTATAGTAGTCTGAGTAGGATACTTTAGACCATTACCACCACCCATTTCAGGGTCCCAATGCTTAAACTTAGAGAAGGTATAAACGTTCTGAGCAGAGACATAAAGTCTTGCATTCTTGTAAGTATAACCGAGCTCTATGTTTTTTAACTTCAAGAATGAAGCGTCACGCAACCAATAAGTGGAAACAGCAGTATTGACAGCTTTATCTTGTTTAGTAAGTTCAGGATAAGCGGCATGTATATTTTGGTTAGAAGCACTCCAGTGATCATCAGCAATAAACTGCAATACGTTACGGTTAGACTGTGTACCGAACGGGTGGAAACCGGATAGCATCATAGAGGTATTAGCAACACCTTGGAAGAAGATACCGAAATCCACATTCTTGTATTTCATATTAGAGCCGAGACCATAAATGATTTCAGGGATTGTAGGATAACCGATAGGCATACGGTCATTAGAGTCGATACGGCCATTGTAGTTGCCATCTCTATCCGGAAGATCCTTATACTTAATGTCTCCTGCCTTGGCTCCATTGGCAAATGAAGACTGATCCGGGCTGTTTGCAACCTCAGCATCGTCAATGAACAGACGCTCTGCAACATATCCTGTCCAGACATTCAAGCTACGACCAACTTGTGAAAGAAGAGGGTATTCCAAGAAGAACGGTTCGTCCCACTTCTCTACACGGTTGCGAGCAAAGGTAAATGTACCACGAACATTGTACCAGAAGTCTTTGCTTACATTCTTATTGAAGTCAAGCGCAGCATCTATACCACGGTTGCTAATCTCGGCAAGGTTACCATAGATCTTGGTTGCCGCCGTACCCATATAGCTTGGAACAGCTCCACGTTGCTGGAATACGTTGGTACGATACTCATGGAAGAGGTCTACATTAAGGCGAAGACCTTTAAGGATTTGAAGGTCGATACCGACGTTTGCTTTCTTTCCGACTTCCCAAGTAATATCAGGATTACCGAAGCGTCTGATATCAGGACCGGTCAAACCATACTGTTGATCCAAACCGGTAGTATAAGAAGGACCTCCACCTTGCAGGTTCACATCGGGAAGGTATACGAAACGGTCTCCACCGATAGCCTCATTACCCACAAGACCATAAGAACCACGAAGCTTGAAGAGAGGGATATACTCCTTGATCGGTTCCCAGAACTTCTCTTCGGAAACATTGTAACCAAGAGCCACAGAAGGGAAGAAACCGAAGCGCTTACCCTTTGCAAAGTTTTCGGTACCATTGAAACCGAAGTTGGCTTCAAAGACATATCTGTTGTCGTAGCTGTATGTGAAACGACCTGCAAGACCTTGTTTGCGACGTGGCAAGTTGTGCAAGATGTTGTCGTTAGAGAGGTTATTGGCAGTCTCTTCCTGGTTATAGTTGAACATAGCCCCCATGTCGTGTCCGCCGAAATTGCGATTCCATAGCAACATAGCGTGCGCATAGAAACGGCGGTCTCCGTTGTTTCCACCGGCAGACTTCAAGTTTGTGTTCACTTCATCAGCCAAACGGTTGAGTGTAAAGTCGTACTCACCGGTCTTTGGATTCAACTGGTACCCTGTCAACTCGAAATAGTTGTTATCACGGAAACGGCTTGTGCTTGTGGAAGCCCAGTTCTTAAACGAAGCCAAGGCAGTAAACTTAAGACCCGGAGTGATCATCTTGAGATCTTGTGTAAACTCAAGATTAGCGATTACCGTAGAGTTGAAGTTGTCTGTATAACCCGCAACAGCTGTGGCGTAAGGGTTAGGAATCATTGAAGGACCGATCTTTCTTGCTCCCCATTTGGTATAAAGCGTTTCGCCATCCTCAGGATAAGCTATCGGGAAATCTACCGGGTTGGAGTTGATTACCTGTCCAAAGATGTCGTTGATCGCTGTTCTCGGACCTCTGCTCTGTCCTATCTGAGCATTCAAACGGAGTGCAAGAGAAGAAGTCTCCGTAAAGTTCACTCGGATATTGTTTTGGAATGCGTAACGATAAACATTGAGAGAGTTATCAAAAGAGCTATGCTCCAAACTTCTATTCTTCAACATACCTGTCTGATGGTCGGCTGTAACGGACATGAAATAGTCGAGCTTCTTACCACCACCACGTATATTGAAGTTTGCCTTTTGGTTGAAAGCGGCTGTCTTGAACAGCTCATCGTACCACATTACATTAGGGAAAACGTAAGGATTAACCCCTGCGCGAGTGTTCTCGATCTTCTCACGTGTGTACTTAACGTCACCGGTAGGAAGGTTGTCCAATGCTTCGTTGAACAGCTCCATAAAGCGAGGGCCATCCACAAACTTAGGCAGACGGGTCGGAGTATTTACATATCCCTCCACACGTACATTGATAATCGGTTTCGGAAGATCTGTACCTGTCTTGGTGGTAACGATAACCACACCGTTTGCACCACGAGAACCGTAAAGCGCAGTAGCCGTAGCATCTTTAAGGATAGAGAACCCTTCGATAACTTCAGGGTCGAGAGCGTTAAGGTCTCCCGCTGACACCGCCACACCATCAAGGATGATAAGTGGAGAGCTGGCGTTTACGGAAGAGATACCACGAATCCAGAAGTCGGCACCATCGGCACCCGGAGCTCCTGTTCTTTGAACAGAAACCACCCCGGCAAGACGTCCTGCAAAAGATGCAGAAAGGTTGGAAGCCGGCACTTTAAGCTCTGCCGGACGGACAGTCTGCACAGAACCTACAAGAGAAGCTTTCTTCTGACCTGTGGCAAACGCTGTTACGACAACATCCTCTGCTGTAAGGACGTCTTCTTGAAGCACAACATTTACATTCTGTACGCCTCTAACGCTCAAACGCTCGTTGCGATAACCGACAGAAGTAAAGATCAGATGTTGGTTTTCAGCCACTCCGCTGATCGTAAACTCCCCTTTGGCATTGGTAATAGCTCCCTTTGAAGGCATCTCCGCAACGCGCACACGCACGCCGCCGAGCGGTGCTCCCTTAGAGTCCACTACCTTACCTTTGATCGTTTTTCCTTGATTGGCTTGCGCCTCCGTTGTTACGGCAGCATCTCCATTAGGAGCAGCGTATGCAACAGGAGCAATGCTCAAACCACCCAAGCATATAGCCCCTGCAAGAGCAATCCTGCACGGCCATAGTGATAGAAATTGTTTCTTCATATCTCTAAAAAGTGATTTTTGGTAAACTGTTATAATTGTGTTAAACATACTTCCAATTCACCTCCTTTTTTGTTTATTAATAAATCCTCAACAAAAAAGAGCGGTCATTAGCTAAATCCTTTGTGGAACATAGACTTATTCTGTAAAGAACATACCCATATTCGTGTCAAAAGTAGTTATTATTATTAAGACCAACAACTTTAATAAGACTCCATTACACTTTCAAACAATCTTCACACACCTTTATGTCGCATATATCCTACACTTATACTATATGTTAACGATAGATGTTAACCATGTTAATAAAATTAACACCTCTATTTTCATCTGTTTTCGACAAGAAAAAGAAAGATATTCATCCCTTAAAAGCAGGCATTTCCTCAACGACAAAAAGGTGTAAACTTAGACAAAACAGACTCTTCTCAGCCCCTGTTTCCAAAACACCAATCCACCCAACCAGCATCTCCAAACGGTATAAGAGGTAAAAGACCCATCTCCACGATAGGAAATGTTAATGCAACTTTTCCGATCGACATCCTTAAACATCAAACAATATTTTCGTTACTGCGAATAAAAGAGGCGTTTTTTGAGAAAATTAAGAGTTATCACAATCATCCTTTTAATGACGCAAAAATGGGATTAAAATATAAAATCAATCTCGGATAAGAGACAGATTTCTATTCTAAACCTATTCGTAAAAGTTGTTATACGTGAATAAAAACAGCTCTGAACGCTTAAAATGTTTCCGATCAAACTTTGATTCTCAAAAAACACGGCTCGGTTTCCCAAAAGCAAGGCTTGAATGGCAGACAGCAAGTGGCAATTTTCACCAACCAAGCCCTGAACGGATACTCTTATAAGATTCAGAGAAAGATGTAAACAGGACTAACGTCTTTTTTCAATCGGTTCATCAAAGATTGATAAACAGTCTGTTTCTTCAAGCCCCGCACATAACAAAAGCCCACACTTACCTCAACGGTGAATGTGGGCTCATACATTAAAAATCTTGTACTTTTAGCTGTTTTGCGCCAGCCAATCAGTCTATCAAACTGAGAGATACACACTTCAAAGACAAGGCATCGCGCCTCTCGTTTCTAAGCGGTACCATGAAAAGAGTCTATTATCGTCTATGCGTTTGTTTATATTTATCTATCTGTTTTTCTATTGCTTCCAGTGCCTCTGTCAAAGCCTGCTCAAAAGAGTCTGCACTCTTCACCGCCACCAATTCGCTGTTCGGAACAGCGACAAGCACCTTCGCCTCTTTGTTACTATTCGTTTCCGGTTTTATGAGAGAAAACAAAACATCTACCCTGATGATGTCTCCTAAAAAGCGTTCAAGTTTTGAGACCTTCTTTTCTGCAAACGCTTCTAACTGAGTGCTAAGCTCAAAATGGTTAGCTTGGATGTTAATGTTCATACGCTTTACTGTTTTTGCTCTGGGATGAGCGTGATACATTTTTTGCAACTCCGTAAAAGAAGTATGCGTATAAATAGTTGTGGTTGAAAGGTCGGCATGCCCCAACAGCTCTTTTATACTGAGCAACTCGGATCCGTTATTAAGCATCGACGTCGCAAATGAGTGCCTCAAAACGTGAGGGCTACGCTTTGTGAGTCCGGCAACAGCCCCAAGTGCACCCCTCACCATAGTATAAAGCTGTGTGGGAGATATACTCCCCCCACTCTCTGTACACAAGAGATATGGATGCGAAGGTGCTATGTCTTCCCTTCTACACAAATATAACTCTATTTTTTTTAGCAAACAAGAACCAAAAGGTACAATTCTCTCTTTATCCCGTTTACCTAAAACTTTGATCTCCATCTTCGACAAATGGATGTCTTCGACCTTAATGCCGCACAGCTCGGATCTGCGAAATCCGGTCTGATAAAGCATATCCACGACAAAAGCAGTGTTGAGATCTTTGTGCTGATGAGAGGAAGCATAAACATCATACAGATCCGAAATGAGGTGCAGTAGCACTTCGCTTCTGACATAAGCAGGCAGCTTCCGCTCCTCTTTGGGCATGGAAAGTCCGAGACAAGGATTCCGCCCGATCTTTCCCTGTACCCGAAGATAGGAGTACCAGCTTCTGACGGCACTGATCTTCCGCTTGATGGTCGTGGCTTTGAGATTGGAGGTGGAGAGCTTCAGCATCCATTTGCGCACCTCTTTGGAAGAAATATCTGCATAACGCTCTTCTCCACCCTCTCCAAACAGCTCCGCAAGAAAAGCCAACCAGTCCGCAAGATCTCTCTCATACGCGAGAATGGTGTGAGCGGAAGCATTGCGCTCATACCTCAAATAGTCTATGTAGGACCGAAACAACTCTTCCATCTTAATCTGCCTGAGATAAACTTCTTTGAAATAACCGGCTCTGCTGCCGAACAAACAAGGATAGCCCGGAAATAGAAAAGACTCTCCCATGCGAGGAATAAATATAGCAAGAGTTTGGAAAGAAGACAAAAAAATAACCGACAGCAAGGGAATTGTTGCTATCGGTTATGATAATAAGATGAGTGTCTGTGTGCAGCAAAAATTAAGACAGACAAGGCTTCGTCTCAATACCTCCGGAATAGTTTTTTTGAAAATTAACCTAATATACATACATTTACAATCCTTAAAGCCAAATAATAAGACGGCAAAATGTGTTATTTACGGCAATCGCCCTTGTAGAAAGAGTTATTACATCGGACGAGAGCCTATATCTCATCCACTGTTTAATTTGATTCGTTATGTTATACTTTTTCATTGCAGTAGTTGCCATCATCTTTTTTGTAGCAATAGTGAAGGTTGCATCCGGCAACTCGACATCTCCACAACCAACGGCATCCGCCCTCACAGAAGAGCAACAGCGGTGGATACAAAAAGTAAAGTCGATCTTTGAAGAAAATAGAACCGTATCATTTTTAGATATTTTTGTAGAGTGCGGAATGCCTAAAGAAATAGCACACTCTAAGAATGCAGAAGCAGTAAAGCAAGCATTCCCTTTCGACAAGAACGAGACAAGGCATAACGGCTACGATATTTTCACCTCCTATCAATGGGCTGTTGCCCAACGCTATGATCTGCAACACGATAAACTGGAGCCCATTGACGCTTCGCAACATGGGCTTAACCTGCGAAAAGGGGAAGCAGCATATCACGTGATATATGGCGTGGAGCTTCATGAAGAAAAGACTACTCATTATAATATAGCTTATTCGGGAGTGCGGTGGGAAAGTGGTTTGCTGCACGCCGGAAGCATCTCTTTTATCGGTAATGAGATTACAAGCTTCTCTCTTATGGATATTGGGAGGTTGTTCATCTCTAATGAACGTATATTGTTCATCGGAATGCGAAATAATGTAACAGCATCAATACCGATCGAGAGTGTGCTCTACTACAATCTTTATCAAGATGGTGTCCTCATCCATATACCGAACAGGAAACCGTTGTTACTAAAATTTGATACCGGATATAAGCCCGAAATACTCCACGTAGAAGATGGACTGAACGAGTTTGTCAGTGTGCTTGATCGTATTATTTCGGGCACTGAAAATCAAAAACTGTCGGAATAGTTTGACCTTAATAAAGAGTTTCAATGGCAAAACGCCTTAGAACAAAAGTGTTGGGTGAAATAATGATACTAAAAAAAGCCGAAGCAATTATGCTTCGGCTTTTTAGGTATTAAATCATAACTATCAGGTCTCTGCAAGAAAGCAGAATATCTTCATATCTATCCTCTTCTCTGAAATATCTCTGGAGGTTACTAATCTGTAAAGTCGCCCTCAGATGGTATAAGATAGTAGAGATCTGCAATGTTTTGAATTGAACAACAGATTAAAGACCCTCAATCCATTATCATTTCTTTATTTACACCAATACAGATATTGTTTTCGTCAAATAGCAGTATAATAATATAAGGCATTTCTGCCCAAGTACATAGAGTCCCTTTTCTCCCTGTATCCGCAACAGTACAGGCTTGTATTATTCTGGGGGCACCAACCTTTTCTTTGATTTCATCTAATGTTTTACCTGCAAGATTACCCATTGCGACAAAGTCTTCTTGCAACATGTACCCTTTTGCCGTGGTGAGACCGGCAATAAAATATCCTACAAGCAGCCCCAAACCTAATCCACACATTACTCCAACCGTTGAAAAATCGGAAAGAAAACCTCCAATACCAAAGCCGATTAAGGCAAATGAGGTTGCCATTGAATGCTTATTCATAACTCTCCTGTCATTTATTATTTCAAAAGTCTGTTGCATACTCTTCCGCCCTTTTGTGGCAATTCTGCAACATAATTCTACAGTCCATTCTGTTGTATGTACTTGCTTAATACTTCCGAATGGTGTATTGGTTGTTTCTTTTCACACAACTGCCCGTGGTCATGATGCCCACAAAAGCGATTGATGTAAATAATGATTTTCTCATTGTTTACAGTTAACGATTCTCAAATATATAAATCTCATAAAACAATAAGCCCCGTCTTTTGTTTTTTTTCAGAACAAGTATTCTTAACCGACAGTACAAACTTCCGGAAAATTGAATTTCGGTTATGATAAAAGAGGCACAAGAAGAAGAGCCGTTCCTCAGCGTGAAAGGAAAGGTCGATATGCCGGGCGTGCTCGCTTCGGGATCTGTGGACTACTACGGTGAGTTACAATCCGGAAGCTATGGGAAAGCAACAGATGCAAGCCGGTTACAGCAAGAGGTAGGTACAGGATAGATCACACGATCGGGCACACTAACTACTTCGTGCAGCTTTGCCAAAATGGCGACGACAAACTGATAGGAAGAGTTATCACGAAATCAACCACATATTGTGTTATTGAGGTGCAGTGGAACGGAACAGCGTATAATGGTGCGTTCGACTTCCTAATAACAGGTAAAAACTAAAATAAAAGGGGCTGCCGCGTTGTGCGACAGCCCACCTTTAGGAAGTATGTAAAAATCTACTAATTAAGTCCTTTTTCTTTCAGCTCCTTGTACTCTGCCTCTGTACATCTGCGAGCCTTAAAGTACTCTCTAAAAATGCGATATATTTCTTCCGAATTGCCCTCCTTGAATAGCTGCTCTATCTTGGCTATCAATTCGGCACGCCCAGCGTTCGGGATATAGGCTACTATTTCCTGTTCTTTATCGGTCGCGTCTCTCTTAATAGTGATAATCATATCCCTTGCTGATAGGAAGCCTTTAGACACTTCGTAAGTTCCATTAGACTTGGCTTGAACTGCAAGATCGGATGGCAGAACAATCTCATTCTTTTCGAGGTCTATATAGTGTTCTATTCGCATATATCCGTGCTGGTCTTCCCCTACGTCAATCGACCCGAAACGCACAACAGGCATTCTCAATATTTCAGCCCATGTAAGCGTTTGTGCTGTTTCTTCGGCTCTAAGCCCTTTAGCCTCCTTGATGTGGATCTTGGCATTTGTATCAAAATTGATACGTTTTACATCGTCTTTTTTGCAAGACACAAAAGCGAAAATCGCTATAATCAAAAATAAAATTCGTTTCATAGTTGTATAAGTGTTTTTGCAAATATAATCAATTTTCTTTCTTTTGTGCATAAGAAAGTATCGCCTTGTTGATATACTCGCTCTTGTTCCCTTTTAAGGACGACAGGATAGCATCCACTTCAGGAAGAGCCATAAAATTGTAGTACTTAGTACCTTTTTTAGGTCGCCCGGCACCCTTGCGAGCTCCACCCCAATTTTGATGTTCAGACATAATTAGTATATTTGCACTGACTAAAGCAGTCAAAGGCAGGGGATGCCGCCCCTACCTTTGTTGGACTTACTTGCGAATATGTACCGATAAGGTAACTTTTCGCTTGCCAAATCTGAATGAGATGGTTACCTTCATAATCAGACTGCTTTAGTTATTTTCTTCTGCTTTAGGTGAGAAGAAGTAACCGCTGTAACTTTCTTACTATTACACCATAGAGATAGCAAACAATCTTGCTATTTCAAAACAAAATTAAGACTTTTTCGATTTCTGTTGTATATACAACAATCCCCACCACCGAAGTAGTAGGGATTGAAATTGATTGGGTTTGAGTGGGTTGTTTACGATAGTAGTTCCAGATCGGGCTATTATAGAACAGGGACGAGAGTGTTGTGCTCTCGTCCCTGTTTTTATAAACAAAAAACGCCTCAAAAACCTGCGTTTTGAAGCGTCTTACATTTAGCATCGTGTTCGATTTTCTTATAATCCTGATTATCAAAATTTATTGTGGAGGATATCGGACTCGAACCGATCACCTCGACACTGCCAGCGTCGCGCTCTAGCCAGATGAGCTAATCCCCCAGCGTGTGTATATGAAAGAGATATTGAAACAAAAACCAACTAAGTAGAAGGGAGTAGAAGATGCCTGCTCCTTACTAATCATTCATCTGTGTGCTTACCTGCGTCATACCCAAGTAATAGTTATCTGTCCTTTATATAAACAACAGACACGAATACTTCGCTCCAGAAAGGAGGTGTTCCAGCCGCACCTTCCGGTACGGCTACCTTGTTACGACTTAGCCCCAGTTACCGGTATTACCCTAGTACGATCCTCGCGGTGACGTACTTCAGGTACTCCCGACTTCCATGGCTTGACGGGCGGTGTGTACAAGGCCCGGGAACGTATTCACCGCGCCATGGCTGATGCGCGATTACTAGCGAATCCAGCTTCACAGAGTCGAGTTGCAGACTCCGATCCGAACTGAGATGAGGTTTGGAGATTCGCACCCTGTCGCCAGGTAGCTGCCCTTTGTCCTCACCATTGTAACACGTGTGTCGCCCCGGATGTAAGGGCCGTGCTGATTTGACGTCATCCACACCTTCCTCACGGCTTACGCCGGCAGTCTCGCCAGAGTCCTCAGCTCTACCTGTTAGTAACTGACAATGTGGGTTGCGCTCGTTATGGCACTTAAGCCGACACCTCACGGCACGAGCTGACGACAACCATGCAGCACCTACATACATGCCCCGAAGGGTATAAATCGTCTCCAATTTACGTCATGCACATTTCAATCCCGGGTAAGGTTCCTCGCGTATCATCGAATTAAACCACATGTTCCTCCGCTTGTGCGGGCCCCCGTCAATTCCTTTGAGTTTCATCGTTGCCGACGTACTCCCCAGGTGGATTACTTAACGCTTTCGCTGTAGAACATACATTATATCGCATACTCTTAGTAATCATCGTTTACGGCGTGGACTACCAGGGTATCTAATCCTGTTTGATACCCACGCTCTCGTGCTTCAGTGTCAGTTGTAACTTTGTAAGCTGCCTTCGCAATCGGAGTTCTGCGTAATATCTATGCATTTCACCGCTACACTACGCGTTCCGCCTACAGCATCTACACTCAAGCTCCTCAGTTTCAACGGCAAGACTATGGTTGAGCCACAGCTTTTCACCACTGACTTAAAAAGCAACCTACGCACCCTTTAAACCCAATAAATCCGGATAACGCTCGTATCCTCCGTATTACCGCGGCTGCTGGCACGGAGTTAGCCGATACTTATTCTTAGGGTACTTGCAAATTGCCTCGCAAGGCAAACTTTAATCCCCTACTAAAGAAGTTTACAACCCATAGGGCAGTCATCCTTCACGCGAATTGGCTGGTTCAGGCTCTCGCCCATTGACCAATATTCCTCACTGCTGCCTCCCGTAGGAGTCTGGTCCGTGTCTCAGTACCAGTGTGGGGGTTTAACCTCTCAGTTCCCCTATCCATCGTCGCCTAGGTGAGCCGTTACCTCACCTACTAGCTAATGGAACGCATGCCTATCTGTCAGCTATAAATATTTCCTTGAAATACCATGCAGCATCTCAAGTATATGCGGTATTAGTCCGAATTTCTCCGGGTTATCCCCCTCTGACAGGTAAGTTGCATACGCGTTACGCACCCATCCGCCGGTCGCCATCNGTGTATGCGGTATTAGTCCGAATTTCTCCGGGTTATCCCCCTCTGACAGGTAAGTTGCATACGCGTTACGCACCCATCCGCCGGTCGCCATCCAAATCAGCAAGCTGACTTTATGCTGCCCCTCGACTTGCATGTGTTAAGCCTATCGCTAGCGTTCATCCTGAGCCAGGATCAAACTCTTCTTTGTCATTTTGTTTTTTTACTTATTCCTATGCTCAGTATCCTTACTCTATTTCCCAGGTAATAGTTGACGGGTAATGTCCTCTACTTAACATAGAGATATTTCCCTTGTACTACTTGTTGAAAATCTTGTATCCAATATATCTATGATCTTGTCTTTGCCACCGGGATTTCCCGTTAGCGAATGCAAAGGTAGGAAGAATATCTTGAACGTACAAATACCTCCAAGTAATTTAGCAGCAAAAATATCCACAAGAAACACCCAACCACCTGTTTATCAAATAGAAGAATAGGATAATAAATTGCATAAAATTATTTTCAGAGCAAGGATTTTGCTTCAAAAACTTCTTCAACCACTTTTTTCGATAAAAAGAGTTGGTTTGAATCCGTTTTTGGAGACTTCATTTTTATATATTCCATCCCGAAAAATGCTCACTTTTTTCTTGCTCTCTATTTTGATCGAAAGGGTTGTTTTCAGAGGCTGATCAGAATGTTAAATCGCCCTTATTTTACTCACATTTATTAACCAGAAAAAGTCATCAAAAATGCTAAACGAGCATATTGTTTCGGCTTAACGTGTTTAATTTTTCAGTAAACACGTTTAGTGATTTCATTAAACACGTTTACCGAATTCGATTAACGTGTTTAGAATTTTCCTTATAGTATTCATTCCTAATGATTTAGATTTTTAGACACCAAAAGAAGAGATTTTACGGCACCTTCTTAAATTAGAAAATATTTACATCAAACCACTCAAAATTCAACACATATTAACTCAAAAACAAGCCCTAAATCCGTCCGAGAGGAGAAAAGTTCAGAAGAATTGATTTTCAGTAATAAGCTAATCGACAAACAGATAAGGCAACTCCAATTTTTAGCAATCCCAAAAGACGATGAAAGAAGAAACTTTTAGAGGAGCCGTTATCAACTCCATTTTTATATAAAAGCTCCCAACAAAAAGAGGCAAAATCGTGATACGATTTTGCCTCTATACGGGTATTAAAAACTGATTACAAACCCACTTAAAAGATCATGCTGACCAAGACGAAAAGCCAGTGAGCAATAACGCCTGCTATAAGACCGCCAATGGCATGAGCTCCAATGGCTTGAGATATGAGCTTGCGGTAGCCGAGAGAGTCGAGCATGGCTGTATGAGTGCTTAGGAAACCACTCCAACACATACCCATTGCAGTGAAGACCGCCACGGCGTTTCCGTCCAATATTCCTTGCTCAGCAAAGTTAGGCACCAATCCAAGTGCGGCTCCAACAGCTCCAAGCGTTGTTATCGGGAAAGCTATAAGGCGTGAGTCTTCAAATCCGAAAAGCCACTTGAACAGGAAGTCCACTTTGTCTGCCAAGGCAGGAAGCAATCCCACTCCCTCAAAAGCGTCTCCATTGAAAGCACCATCCGCACCAGGGCCATTTGTCAGCATCATTACCGCAGTAGAGATAATGAGTACACCGGGAATGATAGCGATACCCAAGTCCACCCCTGTCTTACCTCCATCCAGAATAGCATTGAGCATACGGAGAAAAGCATTCTCTTTTTTCTCTTCCGCTTCGACGTGTTCGGTGCCTTCGAGATCTACCGCCGAGTCCATTTCGGGATACCGTTTAAGAGTAAAGCGTTGCATGAGTCGCGTGGATATTATACTACCACAAAGTGCTCCGAAGAGTCCGACCAAAGCACCCGATGCATAGCCTTTACTCGCCATGAAAATAATAACCACAAGACCCATTCCAAAGGCTGTACCGAAGTTGGTTAAGGATACGAGCTGATACTTCTTGAAGTATCTGCAAAACTTACGATCCTTTGCAAGAGAGATGATAGCCGGATTGTCCGAAAGGAATGTCAGGATACCACCCAAAGCAGAGACACCCGGAAGATTGTAGACAGGACGCATCAACGGACGGAGCACACGCTCCAGCATGTCCACCACATGAAACTCGACCAACAAACTGCCGAGCGCACCACTCAATACGGTAATACCCATGATGTAGAAGACGGTATCTATAAGCAGACGAAAAGAGGTGTTCATGATGGTGTTCAGCATATTTGCCAATCCCATCTGAGAGCCTATATAGCCGAAAACAGCAAAGAAGAGCAAAAGAAAGATCCCTGCCTCTAAAAAGTGACGCAAGAATTGAGAATTCTTTTTGGAAGTTGGATTCATAAATTTATTCAGATAAGCGTATTATATTTTTTCGATTCAAGATTCTACCGGCTAAAGGTAAAGGATTTGCAGCATGCCTTTCGAGTGAACGAAAAGCTTAGTTTCCAAAGAAAAACATCCTCCAAATCGCCTGCAAAGTAACAACTATTTTTGCAATCGGCAATCGGAAGGATGTGCAAATTTTAATATCTTTTTTCTTCCTCTAAAAAGTTAGAATGGATCTGTTCTTAACTTAGGGTTAGAGTTGTAGCTCTCCTGCCCCTTCTCTTATAATCTCTATCTCGTCCGGATCCATCAGTCTGACAATGGTGGTTCTCTCCATTGCTCCCTCTCCTGCATCCAGAATCAAATCCACCTTTTCTCCCCACTCCTCTTCTATAAGTTCGGGATGGTAAAGATATGCTTCATCTTCATCCGCTTTTGCAGAAGGTAGAGAAGCCGTAATGAGAGGCTCATCCCTGAGAGCAAAAAGTGCGTTAATGATACCTCCTTGAGGGATACGAACACCGACTTCTTTCCTTTGCTTGAAAATCTTAGGCAGACTTCCCCCCGCCGGCAATACAAAAGTAAATGCTCCAGGAACATTCTGCCTCATAATGGAAAAAGAGGCGTTGTCTATCTTGGCATAGGTACTTGCCTGGGAAAGATCTTTACAAACAATGGTCAAAGGCGTTTTGACGGATTTGATGAGCCCTTTTATATCACAAATTGTCTGTACAGCATGCGGCTGGAGTGCATCTCCAACAAGGCAATAACGCCCATCCAAGGGCATGATGACAACTCCTCCGTGAGACAAAATCTCATCTACTTGAGCGATAACACTGCTTTGGGGATTATCTTCAAAAACTCTAACTAACATAAGGATTTATTTTTCGTCAGGATTAAAAAAGAAGGAATATCGCAGGATGTTTGTGCAACCAATCGGAGAGATCCTTCTCTTTCTTCCATTCGGTAAGGCTTTTTGTTACTACTTTTTGTTGTTTATCGTCCGTCAGATTCACGGCAACACATAAACGCAGCTGTGACGGAAGCTGTCTGACTAACTCTTCTATCAATTTTACGTTACGGTATGGAGTCTCTATAAAAATCTGGGTTTCGTCCTCTTTGGATATTCTTCGCTCCATCTCTTTTAACACCGATGCTCTTTCTCTATCATCTATCGGGAGATAGCCTTTGAAAGCAAAGCGTTGCCCATTAAAGCCGGATCCCATAAGTGCCAACAGGATAGATGAGGGCCCCACCAAAGGTATCACCTCTACTCCTTTCTTGTGTGCCCACTCCACTATGCGAGAACCGGGATCGGCAACAGCAGGACAACCTGCCTCGGAAAGCAGTCCGACACTATACCCTTGAAGCAATGGTTCTGCCAGCTCTGCAACGCTTTCTTGTGGATTGTGCTTGTCCATCTCTACTATAACCAGCTCGGAGATATTCAGCTCCGGCAGTGCAAACTTCAAGAAACGCCTTGCCGTGCGAGCATTTTCCACAATAAAGTGCTTCACACTGCGTATCACCTCGATATTGTATGGTGGGATATAATGGGAAGATGATACTTCCGACAGCGCGGAGGGAATAAGATAAAGTTTTCCTTTCACGATAATGAAGAGTGTGCCGTAAGATGAGACAATATGATGGCGGAAGCTACTCCGACATTGAGAGATTCGGCGGAAAAAGAGCGAGATGAACGGGGAATTGTAATTGTATGATCTGCCAACTGCTTCAGTTCGGAGGAGAGTCCTCCTCCTTCATTTCCCAATAAGAGAAAGATGGTATCCCTTTCCGGCTTCCACTTGTAAAGACTCGTGCCGGTCATATCCGTAGCAATAATCTCCGATGTCGATTTATCTTTATTGAAAGACATCCAACCGGGCAGATCAACATCTCTGTAAAGCGTTACCCCTGCAAGAGCTCCCATGGAGGACTGCACCACTTTGGGAGAAAAAGGATCCACACATCCCTCTCCCAAAATAAGAGTAGAGCAACCATGCCACTCGCACAAACGGATGATAGTGCCCATGTTACCAGGATCTTGTATTCGATCTAAAACAGGGATAACACCTTTAGGTAGGGTTTGAAAATCAAGCTCTTTCTGTAAGGGCAAAGAGAATACCGCAACAGCCTCCCGCGGTGTTTGAAGAGAAGAACACTTTCTGAGCCGGACATCATCGATCTCTCTTACTGCCAAAGAAGGCAGGGAAACAGAATCCGGAACAGGATAAGAGGGATGACAAGCGATGAGATGGAGATCAAAATAAGGCAGTAACTCTTTGATTACTTTCCATGTCTCTGCCACAAAAAGCCCATGCCGGTGTCTATATCGAGCGTGTTGAAGAGAAGATATCAGCTTGACTTCGTTGTTCGTTATCGGCTTCATCTGATTCTGCATAAATGGGTACTCCGATCAATAGTGGCTCTGCAACCACTCCTTCAAAGCAGGCATATCGGGGAATACTCTGTCTGCTCCGTTCTCTCTTAACACTTCATCATGTATAGGACCCGTAGCAACTGCTATTGTATAAGCACCGGCAGAGGATGCACTCTGGATTCCAAACGGAGCGTTTTCTATAACCAAAGTCTCCTCCGGAAGTGCTTCAAACATCTTCATGCCTTTCTGATATGGTTCCGGAGAAGGCTTTCCCCTCTTCACATCATCTCCTGTGACAATATGGGAGGTGGAAACATATTCTCCAAAATGATGCTTTAACTTATCAAGAGAGGCTCGCTGAGAACTTCCGGTTACCACTCCTATGTTCCATCTTTTTTGAGAGGCAAATTCAAAAATATCCGTAATCCCCGGAATGAGTGTATTCACATCCGCACTCTCCATAAAGCGAGAAGTCTTATAGCTGTATATCTCTTCCACAAGATGCTGTGGCGGCTCTGTCTGAAATGTTCTCAGATATAGATGACGAATGGTTTCTCTTCCCGGCTGACCTTCAAACAGGTAAAACTCTTCCGGCTCGGCTTTCAGTCCATAATTGTTGGTAGTCTCCAGCCAAGACGAAACGTGGACAGGCATGGTATCGAAGAGGACACCATCCATATCAAACAGTATTGTAGAAACTTCTTTGGGATACATATCCGGATAGTATAGGCTTTAGGTTCTCTCTCTGATTCGTCCTGCTCCCAAATAGGTTCTGCTATAATATCTTTCCGAAAGCGAACTTATGGTGATACCGGTCTTAGTGGCTGCATGCACAAAAAGATCATTGCGCAGATAAACACCCACATGAGATGCTCGACCTCCGGCTCTGTTGTTGATATTAAAGAAGACTAAATCTCCCTCTTTGAGTTCGGCTCTTTCTATGGGAACGGTTTTATCCATAAGCGATGCGGCAGACATTCGTCCGATGGGAATTTGATAAACCGCCTCATAAAGACTCATCACGAAACCGGAACAGTCTGTTCCTCTTTTCCCGACACTGCCATATCTGTAAGGAACGTTTCTCCAATCGGCTATAAAAGCATAAAGCAGCAGATTGTCTTCTTGAGTAACCGGTATACCTATCTCTACAGATATTTCTTGAGCAAGATTTGCCATTTCTCGTGCCTCTATCTGAGACAATCTCACTTCGGGCGGAAACGTAACATGTTGAACGGGAGCCTTTGTTGTTCTACAAGAGCTCACGGTAACAATATACAGACATACGATAAAAAGCCAGACTTTACGATTCATGGGAGATACTCTTTAAGATATCAGCAAAACCGCTAATACTGTTTGCTATAAACACAATAAGGTCACTCTTTCGGGAGCGACCTTATTATGATATTTATATATGCCTCTTCTCCATTTCTCTTTCACATTTCCGATAAGAGTTTCCGGAGATTTGGTCTTGAGTTCGTGAGTTTACCTATACTCTCTTATTGAGCAACAGAAACAAACGAACGATCGTCTTTCTTACGAGTAAATACTACCACTCCGTCAGTAAGAGCGTAAAGAGTGTGATCTTTACCCATGCCCACATTATTACCCGGGTGATGTTTTGTACCACGTTGACGAACGATGATATTTCCTGCCTTTACAGTTTGACCACCATAAATCTTAACGCCAAGTCGTTTACTTTCCGACTCACGTCCGTTCTTAGAACTACCTACACCTTTTTTATGTGCCATGATTCAAATGCTTTCTTTTAAGTGTATAAAAATAGGACAAACGTTATGCCACCACTTCCTTTACAGTAACTTCTGTAAACTGCTGACGATGACCTTTAAGTCTGCGATAACCTTTTCTTCTCTTCTTCTTAAAGACAAGAACCTTATCTCCCTTTACCAATGGAGAGATTACTTCGCATACAACCTTAGCGCCTTCTATGTGCGGAGCACCTACTTTTACAGCTCCATCGACATCCACCAAAAGGACTTTATCAAACTCGACTGTTGCACCAGCTTCTACATCTGCGATGTGGTGAACAAACAGTCTGCGGCCTTGTTCTACTTTGAACTGCTGGCCCTGCATCTCTACAATTACGTACATTTATATATTATATTGTATAGTTAGCAGCCTTGAGGGTGAGCTTATTCGGTCGGTATAAGCACCATAAGAACAGTTCTACTTATCTGACCCTACAAGGGAAATTCGCTGCAAAGGTAAGTATTATTTACGTATCATACAAACAATTGGGAACAGAAAGCCTCAAATCCCCTCTCTCGATTCCCGGATCAGCTTCTTTCTTAGTCTTGAAGGCGTTTCACCGAACTGCTTGCGGCAGTAGACCGTAAAGTGAGAAGGAGAAGAGAAACCGAACTCCTCTATTATATCTGTAAAGGGAACTTCTCTTCTTGAAAGGCGTTCTTTTATCACCTCGCCCTTTTGCTCCAACATCCACTGGTAAGGAGTTGCATTGAATGCTTCCTTAAACAGCTTGTTGAACAGGCGCAATGTGATCCCTTTCTTCTGTGCCAGCTCTTGTACCGTATTCACTCGCAGATAGTTTGTCAAGACAAACTCCTTGAAGTCGATCTCCTCTCTGAGTAGAGGAGCAAGGAAAGAAGCCAACGGTTCTTTCTCATAATAAGATCTCAGAACGAAGAACACTTCTCGAAGTTTGGCATCCATTATGACACCACACTTCAAACCATCTTCTCTGTACATCTTAAGACTTTGGAGAGCAACGTTGAGAGGCTCTACGATCGACAGCACAGACACTTCATACGAAGTCGGAGCATAACATTTGAGAGCTCTTATGTTAAAGTTCTCGCACAAGCGAGCCGGACGATAAAATTGCAAATAATACAATTCACAATTGGATTCAAATGTAAAAGCATAAGAGACCACCTTGTCTATGAAGACCATTGTATTTTCTGTCAACAAAATACTATTCTCTTCGCTATCCGAGTAGCGCAGGCGACCACTCTTTAAGAAGACGATACCGTAAAAGTCGCTTCTATCCACGTAAAATACACTACCTTCCTCTCCGCTTACACACTCAAAAGAGCAGGAATACTCTTGCTCATAGTGTTTACACTCAAAGTGGTGTTGAAGATCCGGAACACATCTTTCTTGTACCATATTAAACATCTGTTTTTCCGGTTATCTGTATTACCAATAGAGATAGCCGGAAACGGGTAATAACTTTATATCAAATTTTTAATTGAGATCTCCTCCATTTAACTAACAAGCTGAGAGGAAGTCCCATTATACAGAACAATACTGACTGATTCTTATACAATACTTAGTGTAATAATAGAAGGACAGTGCTTTTACCATCCTTATTCCCAGCCACATCCCCTCCTGAAATTACATATAGTGTCTCTCTTTAGAATTTCTGCTTGGCAAAATTACGCAAAAAGCACGAATAAGAAAACTTTTGGTTATAATTTAATATTTATTCAGCTTGATTCTTCTCAAAATTTCACCTGTTGCGATCGTCTTATTACAGCTTCTATCAGTTCGGGAGTACATATTTGACCTTCTCCCAAAGATGTATTTCTTTTATAAAAACGCTCAATAATTTCATTTTCCACCTCCGGATCGACATTTTTTTCAAGCATGGATGTTGCTAGACCTAAATCACGGAAGAATTTTACGGTACGCTCTATTGCCCTTAGAGCCAGCTTCCTTTCATCCTTTATATCTGTAATATGCCAAACTCGCCGTGCATACTGAGCCAGCTTTTCCTGTTTATGGTCAAGCAAAACATACCACAGATGCGGCAAAATCATCGTCAGCGTTTCGGCATGAGTGATAGAAGTCAGAGCCGTTATCTCATGTCCGATAAAATGAGTAGCCCAATCCGGTACCACCCCCATGCCGAGGAATCCATTTAGAGCGATGGTTGCCGTCAGCATATATTCCGAAGCAGTATCATAATCCAACTCTTCCTTGACGCATTTCGGTGCAATATCTATCAACTGTTTCAGCACACCCTCTGCCATTCTGTCCATGATACCGCTTTGCGGAAAAGTAAGATACTGTTCCAAGACATGCACATAAGCATCTGCAATACCGCATGCACGCTGTCTCTGCCCCAGCGTTAAGCAGAAAGAGGGATCCATGAATGATACTACGGGGAAACCGCAAGTGACGGGAAACTTCTCCCCTGTCCCCTTATTCGAGATCACCGCACCACTGTTCATTTCCGAACCTGTTGCGGGTACCGTAAGCACCGTATATAAAGGAAGATATGTCTTACATACTCCGGCTCGTGTGATCTCCCATGGATCCACATCCGTTGTAAGAGCTGCCGCTATCAGCTTACAAGCATCGAGAACGCTCCCTCCGCCCACAGCCAACACGCAGGTAGCATTAAAAGATTTTCCTTCCGCAACAGCCGCACGCACAGTTTCCACTGATGGATTAGGCTCTATACCCCAAAACTCATGGACCGTATATCCCGACAGAGTGGCTTTTACCTGATTATAGACTCCATTGGAGCGGACAGATCCACCTCCGAAGCAGACCAAAACGCGCTCTTTTTCCGGTATAAACTTATTCAATTTGGCTACACAGTCTTTGCCAAAAACGATTCGAGTAGGATTGTGAAAAGAAAAATTCTTCATTGTTCAATATATGTTTTCGTGTTTAGCAAATATAGCCAAAAGATATGACAGGTCTATGCTTTTTTTAGTATGTTTGTACGATAAAAGATACTTGGACCGTTCAGTAAAACCGTAATACAAATTATTATGAATACTCATCATCCCATAGTGGAGCGTTTCTTAAGATATGTATCTGTAGATACTAAGAGCGATCCTACCTCAAACGATACCCCCAGCACCAAGAAGCAGTTCGACCTTGCCAAGCTACTCAAAGAGGAGTTGGAGACACTCGGTTTGGAAGACATTTCATTAGACGACAAGTGCTACCTCATGGCTTCTCTTCCTGCCAACACAAGCAAGAAAGGAGTTCCGACCATAGGCTTTGTGGCACACATGGATACGGCTCCCGACATGAGCGGTAAGGATGTCAAGCCAAGAATAGTCCCCTTCACGGGAGAAGCCATAACGCTCTGCGAAAAAGAGCAGATCCTGCTCTCCCCTGCCATGTTCCCCGAAATGAACAGGTATAAAGGGCAAGAGCTTATCGTTACGGACGGACACACTCTCTTGGGAGCCGATGACAAAGCCGGTGTGGCAGCCATCATGCAGATGCTTCACTACTTCAAAGAGCATCCGGAGATAGAGCACGGTACCATTCGGGTAGGCTTCACGCCGGACGAAGAGATCGGTCGCGGAGCAGACTTTTTCGATGTAGAGAAGTTCAAAGCAGACTTTGCATACACCATCGATGGTGGAGAAATAGGAGAGTTGGAGTATGAAAACTTCAATGCGGCAGGTGCAACCATTGCCATACGAGGCGTCAATGTGCATCCCGGATATGCCAAAGGCAAGATGGTGAACGCTCTCCTCTTGGCGATGGAACTCAATTCGCTCCTTCCGCCCATCACGCCTGCCAATACGGAAGGATACCAGGGATTCTTTCACCTTATCGGGATAGAAGGAGGCGTGGAAGATGCCAACGTACAGTACATCATACGAGATCACGACAGAGAGAAGTTTGAAAAGATGAAAGAGCAACTCACTCAAGCCGTGGAGACAATCAATAAAAGATACCCGACAGCCAAGTGTACGCTCTCGATGAAAGACCAATATTATAATATGCGTGAGATAGTGGAACCTCGCATGGAGATCGTTAATCTTGCCTCCGAAGCGATGCAGCGTGTGGGAGTAACACCGAACATCAAGCCCATCAGAGGCGGTACGGACGGCTCTCGTCTCTCTTTCATGGGACTGCCCTGCCCCAATATCTTTGCAGGTGGACACAACTTCCACGGCAGATATGAGTTTATTCCCATTCCATCGCTCATTAAAAGCTACGAGGTTGTTTGCGAAATAGCCAAGCTTGCAGCCGAACAAACCAAATAGATACTACATACAAATTACTTATATACATACAACAACAAAATGAAAACAACCCCATTTACATCCATTCATGAGTCGTTGGGCGCCAAGATGGCACCATTCGCGGGCTTCAACATGCCCATAGAATACAGCGGCATTACCGATGAGCACCTCAATGTTATCGAGAACATGGGCGTGTTCGATGTCTCTCACATGGGAGCATTATGGGTATCCGGGCCAAACGCTCTACCTTTTCTTCAGAATGTTTGTAGCAATGACATCTCCAAGGTGGCAGTAGGCAAAGCGCAGTACAACTATATGCCAAACGATAAGGGAGGTATTGTAGACGACTTTATCCTCTACCATTACGAAGAGAGCAAGTATATGCTTGCCGTAAACGCTTCCAACATCGAGAAAGACTTTGCCTGGTTGCAAAAGCACTCTACGGACGGTGTAATCCTCGAAAACGGATCCGATAACATCGGTATCCTTGCCGTACAGGGACCAAAGGCAAAGGCTGTGTTGCAAAGCCTCACTTCGGTAAACCTTGACAATATCCCTTTCTACGCGTTTGAAGTAGGGGAGTTTGCGGGCGTGAAGAATGTCATCATCTCCAACACCGGCTATACCGGAGCAGGCGGTTTTGAACTATACTTCTACCCTGAAAACGGCGTTACCATCTGGAATGCACTCTTTGAAGCAGGAAAAGATGCAGGCATCAAGCCTACCGGTCTTGGTGCAAGAGACACACTTCGTTTGGAGATGGGCTACTGTCTGTATGGCAACGACATCGACGAAACAACCAATCCGCTCGAAGCCGGACTCGGTTGGGTAACCAAGCTGACCGACGACAAGAAGAACCTTCCATCACGTGAGATCTTGGAAGCAACCAAGATCAATGGTCCTGAAAAGAAGCTTACAGGATTTGAAATGGTGGGCAAAGGTATTCCTCGTCACGGCTATGAGATTGCAAACGAAGAGGGCAAAATCATAGGTCATGTTACTTCCGGCACCATGTCTCCTGCCTTGAAGAAAGGTATCGGACTCGGCTACTTGGAAAAAGCTTACACTGCTCCGGACTCCAAGATATTCATTGTGGTTCGTGGAAAGCAGATAGAAGCAAAGGTGATAAAGCTGCCATTCCGCAAATAATAAGATATTAGGGTCTTGCTAAGACCCTTAGACGGCTACGTTTTTCGCTTGTCTAAAAATTTGGGTTAATATGGAGGAGAGAGTTCCGGTTTCGGACTCTCTCTTTCTCTTTATGGGATTGTAATGTTTCCTGTACGTATTAAGAAAATCCCCCGAACCCGTTTATTTTTTCCCTTTAACCTGTTCAAAATTCAAAATCAAGCTCCGATGTGTAAACATCAAGTCTCGCTTTTTATCCATCAAACCCTGATTCGTAAAAATCAAGCCTTGATTTTCAACTCTGAACGGCTTTGAAGAAACTTTTATACCCTTTTAGCTCCACTTTTGATAGTGATAACCGGAGTTTAAGAATAAGGCAAAAGAAATCTCAAAACAAAAAAACGCAGCCCGAAGGACTGCGTTTCTGTCTCGAATAGAACCTCTTAAAAGTAGAAGATCTTCTATATCCGGTTTTGTACGGAGAGTAATTTCCTAATTTTTCAGACTCTCTACTCCCACAAGCAGACCATTTGCGATGAAATGACCTCCGGCGCTCATTTTAGAGATAGTATAGGTCTCTTGGCTTCCCTCGACCTTGTCTATGGCAATGAGTCTGTCCGTTCCGCCCATGATGGAGAAGAGGTCGCCCACTCTTATCTTGCCTATATTTTCAAAACCTTTATACTGTGCGGACTTTTGCGGACGGAGCGAAGCCCAGCCTTTTTCCTTGAGCATGAAAGGGTGATCCTGCGTTGTGATGATCTCTCTGCCACTTTCAAATCTGTATTTTACCAGTGCATGGTGTACGGCTTTTTCCAGTTTTTCCACCTTCGCACTCTTGATCTGTCCGGAGGCTGAATCCCAATAAGCCACATCGTCTCCCACTTTAAGCTCCTCGATAGGCTTTTCCGACCGGTCGGACATCAATACCGGCGTTCCTTTTGCCAGGCAGTGAACATCTATGCCGTCAAAGAAAATCTCGGATATTACAACGTCATCGTACTTATCGCCTTTATATACTTCCAAGATCTCAAACTTTATCGTCCAGTCCGGCTGAGCGCTCAGATCTTCGTCCTCTTTACCGGTTAGCTTTCCTATCGGAGGCACTGTGAATGTCTGGCTGCCCCGTACATCTTTCAGGTTCAGTATCGCATACGGCTTGTTGTCGATATAGACTTTGAGTTTCTTTACCCTCGAATTGTCCTTCCACGCAGCCTCGCTTTTGACATATCCGTTTACTACAATTATTTCGGTTATTCTCGCACTCTCTGCCCCAAAAGTATATAGCAGATACTCTCCTATTCCATATCCTTTTGCTCCTTCAGCCCATACGTTCAGATAGTTGAGGTCATGTGCGTTTTCAGCTTTATAGTTTACTTTCCCTTGCGGTTTGAGTGTACTGGACGCGGTTACTGCTTTAGGACCTCCTCCGCAGTACCAGGAACACCCATCTCCCAGTATATCCCAGTAGTTATCTGAAGCCATTTCGTCGTAGCTCTCAAGGATCTCCTTTTCTGCCTTGCTGAGGCTTTCGTAAGTTACTTTATCCGACAGCTTGCTCGATATCTCACGTGCTTTTTCCCGTTTTTGGCTGTACTCCTTGGCAGCTTGCGAGCTTAGGTTCAAAATCTCCACAGATGTAGGGTTAAGCTCTTTCACTTCGGGAGGAGTGGCTTGAACGAAGAGAAGCAGAGCCAAGAGCAGATAGATTCTTTTCATATTGATATTTTAATAATTGGTTTTCCTTATTCCGAATGGAGCGGCAATTTACGAATAAATTCTTTTGAAAAGATTGTCGACGGAGAGAGAATAGAACAATCTTTATATAAAACAGAGTCGAAGAAACTCTCATTCCACTTTCGGGCTGGGAAACTTGAGTTTTTATTCATACTTTTGCTCCCTGTAAAATAACCACGTAGATATGCACACATTCGACTATATTGTAGTTGGAGGAGGATTGGCAGGGCTATATACCGCCTACCTTTTATCTGATAAAGGAAGTATAGGACTGCTTGCCAAGACATCTTTGATCGATAGCAACTCATATATGGCTCAGGGTGGAATGGCTGCCGTAACCGATATAAACGATAGCCGGCACGCTCATCTATTGGACACATTAGAGGCCGGAAGAGGCCTTTGTAACGAGGAAGCCGTGCGTCTGCTCACGGAAGAAGCTCCAGATAGAATAGCCGAACTGATAGAGTTGGGTATGAAATTCGATCTGGAGAATGGACATCTTGCTTTGGGATTAGAGGGCGGACACAACCACAAACGCATCCTGCACGCAGGCGGAGATGCTACGGGGCGTCTTGTTACCTCATTTATCACGGAGCTTATACTCAAAGAGGGCAAGGTCTCCATCTTGGAACATCATACGGCAACAGACCTTATCTTGGGAGATAGTGGTTGTCGGGGCGTGTGGTGTTATGATGAAGCCAACCACCTCATCGCACCTCTCTTTGCATCTGCAGTGGTTCTCGCCACGGGAGGAGCGGCTGCAATCTATAATCCTACCACCAATCCCTCTACAAGTGTAGGAGACGGACTGGCATTGGCATACGAACAAGGAGCGGAGTTGATGGACTTGGAGTTTATACAATTTCACCCTACCGCTCTCTATATACCCAATAACTCCTCTTTCCTGGTAAGTGAAGCCGTGAGAGGAGAAGGTGCTCATCTTCTGGATCATACCGGCAACAGGTTCATGCTTACAAGGCATAAGCTTGCGGAGTTGGCCCCAAGAGACGTTGTGGCAAGAGAGATCTTCTACACGATGCAAGAGAGTAAGATGCCCTACGTAACACTATCGCTGAAACATCTCGACCCCGTACACATCGCGGAAAGATTCCCTACCATCACGCAGTATTGCCGAAGAAACGGTCTGGATTTAAGTAGCGAAATTCCGGTTGCTCCCGCTGCGCACTACACGGTAGGCGGTATAAAGGTAGACCGGAACGGTCTCTCCTCCATCGGCAGGCTGTATGCGGTGGGAGAAGTAGCCGCTACGGGGGTGATGGGAGCCAATAGACTCGCCTCCAACTCCCTTATAGAGTGTCTCGTTTTCGGTAAACGCATTGCGGATCATATCCACAATCAGCCCCTCCCTACCCCGGACACCTCGGCTCTTCAACAGCCATTCACGCTCGATTCTATGCAGATGGAGCTTGAACTTAAAACCAAAGGAGAGTCCATGATGCGTGTCTTGGGCAACACCATGATGCAGAATGTCGGCATTGTAAGAAAGGGCGAAGCTCTCAACGAGGGTATCAGAAAGATAGAAGATCGCCTGAAAGAGCTTGAGCCGTTCAAGGACACCTCATTCCATGGCAGGCTATTGTACAAACGGCATCAGGTAGCACTCATCATCACGAAAGCTGCTCTTTTGAGAGAAGAGAGCCGTGGCGGACATTACAGACAAGACTATCCCGAAACGCTTTCCCCTCAAAAGGCATATCACACCATTATCAAAGAAAACAGTATCACACATCAATCAGTATAATCATGCAGATCTTCAACTCTATTCAAGACGAACACTTGGAACAGCTTATCTCTCTCGCATTTGAGGAGGACCTCTTTTCCGGAGACATCGCAACGGAAGCAATCATGGCGCAAGAAGAGTACAAGGTAGCAACTCTTACGGCAAAAGCGGACGGAATAATCTCAGGTCTGAAAATTGCCGAACGTATCATCGCATATCTTGGAGAAGCAGAGTTTACTCCTCTTGTAGAGGATGGAGACGAGGTTAAGAAAGGAGAGGATATACTCAAAATACGCGCAAGGTACGATCACTTGCTAAAAAGCGAACGCATTATGCTCAACTTTCTTCAACGAATGTCGGGTATCGCCACAGCCACAAACAGGTTGGTCAAGCTGATCGGACACACCAACGCCAAACTGCTGGATACGAGAAAGACCGTTCCCGGACACCGTTTAACGGATAAGATGGCAGTAAGACACGGTGGAGGAACAAACCATCGGATGGGGCTTTATGACATGGCAATGCTGAAAGATAACCATATCAAGGCTGCAGGCGGTATCACTCCTGCCGTGCAGCAGGTACGCAAAGTTACGCCCATTTCGATACGCATAGAGGTCGAAACATCCACGCTGGAGCAGGTGGTGGAAGCCGTCGAAGCCGGAGCGGATGTGATTATGTTGGACAACATGGATACCGCTTCCATGAAAGAGGCAGTGGCTATAATCAATGGCAGAGCCAAGACAGAAGCATCCGGCAATATCAACGAAGGAACCATTGCAGCCGTTGCCGAGACCGGCGTGGACTATATAAGTGTAGGATCCCTCACGCACAGTGTACGTGCTTTGGACATCAGTATGAACTTTTAATCGGTAAAAATGAAACAAGAGTGGAGCTACAAAGGCTTTGTCGATGAGCCTGTCCCCGGCGATATAGATGTTAAAAGCGAAATCCGAGAGCTGTGCAGACAGAAGAATGCCATCATTCTGGCGCACTACTATACAGAGGGAGAGATTCAGGACATTGCGGACTATGTGGGAGACAGCCTCGGTTTGGCGAGAGTGGCAGCCGGTACGGATGCGGACATCATAGTGATGTGCGGTGTCCACTTCATGGCTGAGACCAACAAAATCCTCTGTCCGAACAAGAAGATACTCCTGCCGGATCTCAATGCAGACTGCTCTTTGGCTGAAAGCTGTCCGGCAAACGAGTTCGAGACATTCGTCAAGAGACATCCGGACCATACCGTCCTCTCTTATGTCAATACAAGTGCCGCGATAAAGACGCTTACCGATGTCGTGGTTACTTCGGGCAATGCACGCCAGATCGTGGAGAGTTTTCCAAAGGATGCAAAGCTGATCTTCGGACCCGACTACAACCTTGGCAGATACATCAACAGCATTACCGGAAGAGAGATGCTGCTATGGGACGGAGGTTGCCACGTCCATGAGAGATTTTCCGTAACGGAACTGAAGAGACTGAAAGAGAGCTATCCTGATGCACCCGTACTAGCACACCCGGAGTGCAAAAAAGATATTCTGGATCTTGCAGATGTCATCGGCTCAACGGCAGCACTGCTGAAGTTTGTCTCTCGAAGCGATAAAAAGGCATTCATAATAGTTACCGAGAGCGGCATCTTACACCAAATGAAGAAAGAGGCTCCGGGTAAAGAGTTCATCACCGTGCCGTCGGACGAAAATCTTTCTGCCTGCAACGAGTGCAACTATATGCGCTTGAACACTCTCAACAAGCTCTACAACACTTTGAAGTTCGAGTGTCCCGAAGTAACTCTCCCTGCCGATGTCATAGAGCGAGCAGCAAAACCGATACAGAGGATGCTGGAAATATCGGATCGCTTAGGTCTCTGATCATACAGATCTTAGCATATAAAAATAAAAGAGAACCCGGATCTTGTACATGAAGGTCGGGGCTCTCTTTCGTGTTGAAGCTTCAAAAGAGTTGTTTTGAAGCTGTTTGAAAGCTCTTCTTAACGGCATCGGAAAATAGGCTGAATCCGTTCAACTTTGAAAATCAAGGTTCGTTTTATGGAAACCAAACTTTGCTCCAAACAAATCGGGGCTTGATTTTCACCAACCAAGCCTCGATTACGAACTCTGAATCTGTTTGCGATAAAATATAAAAAGGTCAAACAGATTTAACGAACCTATTCATAATAGGAAATAATCCACTCTTCTCTCGTTGTCTCACAAAGGACGCCACGATCATCCAATGAGAAGAGGGAGCTCTTTATGATATTTCCCTTTGCATCGCAGACATACTCTATCCTTGAGAGGAGCACTCCATCCAAACCATAAGTCTGCTCCCAAACGGGATTTCCATTCTCATCATAAGAGCTAACTATCTTACTCCCTTCGGAGGTTTGCTGCGTCTTTTCAATGATGCGTCCGTTCTTGTAGACATAGCTGTAGGTGTACGAGTAAAGCTCTTTTCCATCTGAGAAGCAGACGGACTTTGTCATGTTGCCATGCTCATCATACTCATAGCGATCGAGAGTGTTTCCAAACTCTTCCGATCTTTCGGTTTTGTAAAACCTCTCCGAGAGTTGCCCCTTTGCATCATACTTCCATGTTATAACATCCGTAAATGGTTTACTCTCCGATAGAGCATAGCGAATATGCTCCTCTATCTTACGACCTGCCGCGTCGTATGTGTATCTTATCTCGGTGGCATAAGGATCTTCGTAACCCTCATATACGATGGAGCTCTTCTTTATGAGACGATTTTCTCCGTCATAAGAGTAGAGGATATGCTCCGTAACCCGTCCTTCCTCTTCGGGCATCTCCCTTGTTATGGTCTTTTTCTCTATCAGGTTGCCGGCATTATCATAGGCATAGAGTGTCTCTTCGGGGTCTAAAGACTCGGAAAGAGAGACCTTCCGAACCAGCTTACCGTCTTTATATTCAAGGGAATCGCCGTACATCACGACATCAAGATTGCTATAAGACTTCTCCTCTTTAAGGCTGCCATCTTCGTTGAAGATCGTAACCACAGGACCGAGAGTGGTGTACCAATCCTCTTCATCCTCTGTCGGGGCGAAATATCTCGACATTCGCACCTCTTTCACTTTACCTTTATATCCGGCTTTTTCGCAGTCTGTCTGCGCTTTTTCTTCTGTTGCAGAGGATTTTTTTCCGCAGGCAGTGAAGCCAAAAGCCGATAAGAGCAGACTCACCATCAACGTATTGTACCACTTCATAATAGATCTGTATTTAGTTGTTAAGAATATCCGGTTGCGGGGTATGCGCATCTTTTTTCAGAGATGCTCCCACTCCTATGAAGCATAGAAGCAGGAGCATGAAGTAATAAAAACAAAATCGCTTCGCCTCGATAAGGCTGTATCATTCGTTGCTTAGTACACGGCTGTAAAGCTCCAAGTAGTGCTTGTAAAACTTACTCCACTCGGCATGAGAGGCAATAGTACGAGCAGACTTGGCTATCTTCTGTGTCTTCTTGTCGTAGAAGCAGTTCAGATAAGAGAGCGTTGCGCTTACGATCTGATCCACAGAGGCATTATAGTTATAATCTTCCCTGTGTGCCACAAAGCATCCTCCCGTATCGAGCTTGGGCTGATCCTCCGACAGAGTATTGACCCAAGAGCCGAAACCGGCAAGATCTGTGGTTATGGAAGGGACACCGAACGCAAGACTTTCGAGCGGTGTATAGCCCCAAGGTTCGTAGTAAGAGGGAAAGAGAGAAAGATCGGCACCGACCAAGGTGTCGTAGTAAGAGAGATTAAGAATACCGTCGTGTCCGTTCAGATAGGACGGGATATAGAGTACCTTGACACTTCTATCCCAGTAGCCGTTCATCTCCTCTATTTTGTTCACGATCTGATCCGCATGCAGGTTATGCAACCAGTGCGTTATGTATCTGTGTTGCATGGGGGCGGTGTGCGTCTTTTTCTCGGTAAGGGCATATTCCAAATCGGCTCTCGGACTTTCTATCCAGCCGGGAACAAGGATCACAGCAAGTACCGATGCTCCCTCCGGCAGCTGTTCGCTAAGCCGTCCCATCACGTCCAAAAACATATCCAACCCCTTGTTGCGAAACTCTCCTCGCCCTGAGGTGATGGCTATAAAAGTATCTTCCGGTATTTCTTCGCCGTAGAGCTTGGATGCTATCTCTATCAAGCGCGTTCTGGCACGCTTTCTAAGGCGACTTCTCGATGCGGAAGTTGCAGGGACAAAGTCCGGTTCAAAGCCGTTGGGCAGTACCACATCCGCCTTTTTCTGAAGCAGCTGGGCGCACTCTTTATCCGTTACTTCGCTCACCGTTCCAAAGCCATCGGCATGGTGTGCTGCTGCCTTTTCGATATTGTGTTTACCCTGTATGTTGAGTTCCCAAGCCATCTGATCGCCATTGTATGCAGGCAGTTCGCTGTACAAAGGTTTGCCATTGCTGCAGATGGAACGTCCCGTTGAGGTGGCATGAGTAATGAATATCCGTCTGATTTCAGGAGCATGTGTCTTGAGATACAGCAGCCCGAAGCCGGTCATCCATTCGTTGAAGATCGCCAGGGCGTTTGCTTTCTGCTCTTGAGACAAAAGATGGTCGTACGCATCTTTCATCACCATCGCCGCAGCGGTGGAGAAGAGACAGCTCTCGTCATAATCACCGTAGCCGACATTGCCGTCTATGCCGTATTTCTCCCACGCTTCGTAGTAAAGGATTCCTTTCTGCTCGAACAGCGCGGAGTGATCCACCAAAGCGACGAACGGCTGTCCCGGAACATTCCACTGCCCGACCCGTATGGGGAGATTCAGCCTTTCGGATGCTTCTTCCGCCCAAGAAAACCATTTGCCGTGCTTACCTCTTTTGGAAGAAAAAGGAACAAATTCGCGCTTGGCAAGATCTCCGTCTCCGAACAGAGGTCCTACAAATAATATATTATCGGCTCCGTGCTCTTCCACCATTGTGCGAGCACGTGTGGAGAGGACCGTATGTATGCCTCCGACTTTGTAACACACTTCCCAACTTGTTTCAAAAACGAAACTTGCCGACAGGGAGTTTTTTCTGCTGTTGTTATTAAGATTCTTCATAATTTCTTCCATTTAGTTGGTACTTTGCCTTTATCAAAGATACGTTTTATTGTTGAATATTCCTATAAAAGAGGGGAAGGAGAGTGGTCTCGGAGCGGACTCTTTCCCGTCTGTCAGGCGATACGTTTTTTACTTGTCGTTACGAGATAGACTCCCAGAAAGATCATAGCCATGGAGGGGAGCTTGCTCCACTGCCAGCTGTCCAAGCCGAGTAAGATGGCGATGCCGATGGTGAGTATCGGCTGAATGTAGCCGTACATGCTCACGACCGTGGGGCGGATCTTCCGCTGTGCTATGGGGATGAGCAGATAAGCCACAAACGTGGCACCGAAGACGAGATAGGCAAGCATGCCGTAGTAGGAAGCAGTCTGTCCGAAGAGGTCGCTGCGGAGCAGACTCACGCCCGAAAAGGGTACGGAAGCGACCGTGGCGAAAAGAAACATCCACTTCATCAGCGTAACCGGTGAGTAGGTCATGATGATCCGCTTGAACAGAGTGAGATAGAAGGCATAGAAGAGCGATCCGACGAACAGGAGGAGTATGCCGAAAGAGTCGCCTCCGAACGAAAAATCCACCGTACCGCCCATGAGAGCCAGCCGGATAGCCCCCAGTGCTCCCAGCAGGACGCCGAACCCTTTCCTGAAAGTAAGCGGTTCTTTCTGCACGACCGTGGCGAGGATCAGTACCACGACAGGGCCCAAAGAGACGATCATCGCGGCATTCGTGGGAGAGGTCTGCTGCAGCCCGACGAGGAAGGCGATCTGGTTGCCCAGTACACCGAACAGAGATGCCAACGCGATATAGATGTAGTCTCTCCGGGCGACCCTTTCTTTCGGGAGGAACAGAGAGAGGATCCAAAACGACAGCATGGCTCCGCCGAACCGCAGGAACGATATACTGAGCGGATCCAAAGCTCCGGGATGGAGAATCATCTTTGTTACAGCCGTATTGACACCGAAAATGATGTTTGCCCCCAGTATTGCCATGTGTCCTTTGAGCTGTTCGGGGCCAAACGAGGCGGGAGCTATGTCTTTACGTTCTTTCAGCATTGGAGTCTTGAGTTGTTTTGCCTGTTCCGGCGGGCATTTGTACGATCCGGTTCGGGCACAAAATTACACAATAGATTTCAGAAAGGAGGACGGTTGTGGCGACAAAATAGAGCAAGTCCGGCATCGGACAGCCTGAAACCGGGCAGCGAACCGGCACAATGTTTTGCAAACAAAGCGAATCAAGAGCCCTCGAAACTCTCCGCAAAAAGAGTAGAAACTTTTGGCGGAAACTTATGCAGAAAAAACGCCTTCGGCAGGGGGTAAAAATTCCATGCCCATAGAAATTTTTTTCCATGCCCATAGAATTTTTTTTCCATGCCCATAGAAATTTTTTTCCATGCCCATAGAAATTTTTTTCCATGCCCATAGAAATTTTTTTCTGTGCGCACGTAAATAAATTTCTGTATATGCAGAAATATTTTTTCGTATATGCAAAAATAAATTTTCGTATATGCAGAAATATTTTTTCGTATATGCAGAAATATTTTCCCTTCCGCAAGCAGATATTTTTTCGTTCGGATGAAAATATTTCTCCCTCCGCAAGGGGATTTCCCTCCGGAGAGATCTCTCGGGAACAATATGGGAAAGGGATATATAAATAAAGGAGGTCGCCGATGGCTATTCATCGCACGACCTCCGCTCTGGTTTAATATTTATAGTATAAATCTCTGCGCTTCCACTCAACACGTTTAAGCGAAATGCAAAGGTCTCAGATGGTGGGCATTATTTTTGCTGTTCCAGCTGAAGCGTCTTCGTAGGCTGGTCGCACACTTCTGTCGGACCGAAATACTGGATGGGTCCGGGATAGATATAGAGTGTCTCCTTCGCCCATATCTCACGCTCCGCAGCCATTGTCTTGAACGGCGCACCGTCGAGCTTCACGAGAGCTTTCTGTATAACGGGCTTCATCTCGCCATGACGTCGCTCCATGTTCATCATCATTGTGATGGGCACTCCTCCTGCTTTCCATTCGGATGCGGGGGCGGTGGTGTTGGAGATCGAACTCATGTATCCGGTCTTGCCTTCACCTATAAGGCAGGCGGCATTGTAGCCGAGGCTGTAACAGTAATCGGCATCGAAGTTGGACGGAGCGGCACATCTTCCTTCGTAACCGAAGAAGTGCGTCTGGGCAAGATACTTTCCGACATAAAGCCCGTCCTCTTTCCACTGCTTGAGCTTCGCGCCTACCATCTCCGCAACGAGCTTTTCGGTTTCGATGAGAGACACCTGTACGTTGCCGTGCGGATCTCTGTCGAGCGTGAGCTGTCGTGCCACATCGTGAGGGAGGGAAGCAAACACAGCTGCGTTCTTTGCAGAGAGTTTGGAAATGATATAGTTGCGTTGCTCCGAACGTTTGATACGTGCGTACTCCACGGCATTCTCGGCAAGGAAGTCGTTCAGCTCCGCTATAAGTGCTTTCATTGCCGGTACGAACTCGATAAGCCCTTCAGGGATAAGCACCGTACCGAAGTTGTTCCCTGCCGCAGCTCTATCTGCCACAATCTGTGCGATGCGAGTGATCACGTCATCGAGCGAAAGGTTGTTAGCCTCGACCTCTTCCGAGATAATCACATAGTTGGGCTGCGTCTGAAGAGCACACTCCAAAGTGATGTGAGATGCCGAACGCCCCATCAGCTTGATGAAGTGCCAGTATTTCCTTGCAGAGTTGCAGTCTCTTTGGATGTTGCCGATCACTTCGGAGTACACCTTGCAGGCAGTATCGAACCCGAAGGAAGTCTCTATCTGCTCGTTCTTAAGGTCTCCGTCTATCGTTTTCGGGCAGCCTATCACTTGTACACCGGCTCCTATCTTGGCATAATATTCTGCCAGAACACAAGCGTTGGTATTGGAGTCGTCTCCTCCGATGATGACCAAAGCTCCGATATTCAGCTCTTGGAGAACTTCCAAACCTTTATCGAACTGCTCCTTAGTCTCCAACTTAGTCCGTCCGGAACCGATAATGTCGAAGCCGCCCGTATTGCGATACTCTTCTATGATATCTGCCGTGAGTTCCATGTACTTGTGCTCCACAAGTCCGCTTGGTCCCATCAGGAAACCGTACAGCTTGCTGTCCGGATGCAGAGCCTTAAGTCCGTCAAAGAGACCGGCTATAACGTTGTGTCCGCCCGGTGCTTGTCCGCCCGACAGAATCACTCCGGTGTGGATGGGAGCATATTCTCTCGTCTCCTTAGCCGGTTGAAACTCTATAATAGGAAGTCCGTAAGTGTTGGGGAATAAGTTTTTGATAGCATCCTGATCCGCTACCGACTGAGTGGCATTGCCCTCTACGGCAATCACCTGTCCTCTAAGTGCCTTAGGCATCTTTGGCATATAAGATGCGCGAGCCACTTGTAATGCACTTTTCTTAATCATCTAAATCTTTGTGTTTATATATTGTCTTGAAAATAGAATCACGTTTGATCTCCTTTTCGAGCAAGCTTCCGATAGTTGGTTCTTGCCATGAAAAAGATGAAAAACATATTCAACGCCAGAATCGCTCCGGCAAAAGAAAAGAACAACTGACGCCATCCTTCCATAACGAAATAACATACAACGGCTGCCAGTAACAGCATCAATCCGAGAACAGAGGCAGCTATCATTATTTTTTTCAGAACTGTCGGATTCATACCTAAATACTTTGTACGGAGCAAAGATATAGAAAAATGGGAGAAAAGTTGGTGCTTCAAGGTTAAATTGCTAATTTTGTTTGAGTTTTCGTGTAATGGTACTGAAAGACTACAACATACTGCTTGAAGAACTTGAGGAGAGGATAGGACAGCTATTAAGGCAAAATAGTGATTTGTCTGTCCGGATGCGTCAGTTGCAAATAGAGAATAAAGCTCTCTCCTTAAAGTGCCGGAAACAGGATGAAGAGACAGAGGATCTCAAGCGAAAACTCAGCATTGCCGAGTCTTACCTGGAAGAGAGTCCCACATCCGTGGCACACCTTGTGGATTACAGGGATCACCTTCGAGAGTTGTCCGGCAAAGTGGCAGAATGCATAAAAACAATAAATAATAACAACCCTTGAGCCTCCCTATGTCTGTCCCTAAACAGAGTGAAAACAGTGTGGATAAACCTGCAAACAAGTTTACCATCCATCTCACTTTAATGGGAGAACGGATCTCGCTCAACATTCAGAGAGAGGAAGAAATATTCTTTCGCAAGGCTGAGACAGAAGTCAATCACTTTATCAATGCCTACAAAAGGAAGTTCCCGACCATCTCAGACACCAAGCTTCTTCTGTTTGTCGCCCTTCACTTTGCCACGTTGGTAGAGGAGAACAAAGCCGAGAAAGATAGTCAGACAGCATTGGCAACACGGATAGAGAGCATCATCGACAGGCTTCGTCGCCACTCCTTAGAGAGTTTTGAAGACCGTCATACTACCGCCTGAATTTATTGGGAAAAGGGGCACAACTATTTATCACTGTTTTATTCATCCTGTTCATTTACTTACAAAGGTCTTCCCACAGAGGGAGACAGTGTTACACCCTTATATTTGAGTAGAATGAACAATATTGTTATTCCTGTACTTATCTGTATTGCTATCCTCGTCATCGGAGGAGTATTGCTTTGGAAGTTCCTTTCCGATGCAGCTCGGACACGCAGCCAACACTTTCTGCAAAAAGCCAAAGAGGAGGCTGAAGTCATAAAGAAAAACAAACTGCTGGAGGTAAAAGAGCAGTTCATAAAGCAAAAAGCCGCTCTCGAACGCGAAGTGGCACAGAGACAATCCAAGATCCAAAGCATAGAAAGCAAGCTCAAGAACAGAGACGAACAGCTCTCTGAGAGACAACAAGAGCTCAACAGAAAGATCGAATCCAACGAACAGTTGAGAAGAGATCTGGAGTTGCGCATGGAGGGGCTCACGGCTAAGGAAGACGAGCTTGCCCAAATCAAAGAACAACAGCTACTGGAACTCCAACACATAGCCGGCCTTACCGCAGAGCAGGCAAGGGAAAAGCTCGTAGAGTCTCAAATAGCCGAAGCACGCACTCAAGCCTCTGCAACGATCAACGATATCATGGAAGAGGCCAAGCTTACCGCCAACATGGAAGCGAAGAAAGTGGTAATAAAATCCATCCAGCGCCTTGCAACAGAAACGGCCATCGAAAATTCCATCACCGTCTTTCACATAGAATCGGATGAGATTAAAGGTAGAATAATAGGACGTGAAGGCAGAAACATCAGAGCATTGGAGGCAGCAACCGGAGTCGAAATCATCGTCGACGACACACCGGAAGCGATAGTCCTCAGCTGCTTCGACCCCGTTCGCCGTGAAATCGCTCGCCTTGTACTTCACCAGCTGGTTCAGGATGGCCGCATCCACCCGGCACGTATCGAAGAGGTGGTAGCCAAGGTTCGCAAACAGATAGAAGACGAGATAGTGGACACCGGTAAGCGCACGGTGATAGACTTGGGTATACATGGTCTCCACCCCGAACTTATCCGTCTTGTGGGAAAAATGAAGTACCGCTCCTCTTATGGGCAGAATCTTCTGCAACACTCTCGCGAAACAGCCAACCTCTGTGCCATTATGGCTGCCGAGCTGGGGCTGAATCCGAAGAAGGCAAAACGTGCAGGTCTGCTACACGATATAGGCAAAGTGCCCGATGACGAACCGGAACTTCCACACGCTCTACTCGGTATGCAGCTCTGCGAGAAGTACAAAGAGAAACCGGACATCTGCAACGCCGTAGGTGCTCACCACGATGAGATAGAGATGACATCCCTACTCTCCCCTATCGTACAAGTGTGCGACGCCATATCCGGAGCGCGTCCGGGAGCACGCAGAGAGATAGCCGAAGCGTACATCAAGCGTCTCAAAGACCTCGAAGAGCTGGCTCTATCTTATCCGGGAGTGGTGAAAACGTATGCCATCCAAGCAGGTAGAGAGCTTCGTGTGATCGTTGGATCCGATAAGGTTACAGATGCCGACACAGACATGTTGAGTGCAGACATCGCAAAGCGGATTCAGGACGAGCTTACCTATCCGGGACAAGTAAAGATTACGGTAATCCGCGAAACCAGAGCCGTAAGCTACGCCAAGTAAATGATCCGGGCTTATATGCCCGACCGATGATACCGATCCGACACATTCGGCTCTCCTTTTCGGGGGTTCGAGTGTGCCGGATCTCTTTTTATTCTATCCCATTCAAGTGGGTCATCCCGTCCCTCATTTTTATATATTCCATCCCGAAAAATTCCCGCTTTTTTCTTGCTCTCTATTTTGCTCGGAGGAGTCATTTTCAGAGCACGAACGAATTGTTAAATTTACCCCGTTTTATTAACACAAATTCCGATACCTGTTCACTCAAAACACTAAACAAGCATATTGTTTCGGCTTAACGTATTTAATTTTTCAATGAACACGTTTACCGATTTCATTTAATACGTTTACCGGATTCGATTAACGTGTTTAGCCAAAAACATCAAAACGCTAATAATCAGCAAACTACGTATTTTCACCCTAAAAAGCCCTTGAAAAGGCAGATTTCCTTATTAGTAAACGTTTACAGAGACAGGCGTTAAATTTCATGCTTATTAACGCGAAAAAGCCTCATCAAACGGACTGAGAAAAAATTTTTTCCAAATTCGCGATTTTCACTATACCTCTCACAACCAACGATATAAATAAAGGAAAACTTTCTCGATTCTCTAAAATGCTCTCCCAAGAGTTTTCGGAGGATGATCTCGCACCCATCCGTTTTTATATAAAAGCTCCCTGCGAATGGTCATCTCTCCAATAGGAAAAAGGCTGAAATCGGAACATATTTTCTGCCGTACAGATCGCAAAGATTGTACTATGGCTTTTTTTTGCGTTCTTTGCCGCTGTAAAATCTAACCCAAAAGCATAGCAATAATGAGAAAATATCTTTTCCCTCTCCTATTCCTGACATCCATATTTCTGCTTGGAGGGTGTCGATCGAAAAACAGAAACGAAATAAATGATAAAGTTTTGTCGTTCTCCGAAAAAAGTATCGACTTCGACTTCAACAGCAACACCAAAAGAGTAACCATAAAAAGTCAAGGAGCTTGGAAAATAGAAGAGCCACCTCATTGGATCAAGCTATATCCTCTAAGCGGACAAGGCAACACCGTGCTGACGGTATCCGTAAACTCCTTCGACTCCTCATTAGAGCGCCAAGGAACAATAAAGGTCTCTTCAGGGATATATTCCGATAACCTGCAGATAAAGCAGTCCGGACTGCCTCTTGACAAAGCGAGTGCACGATACAAAATTCCGGTTATCTTCCATCTCCTTACACACAAAGATGTTCCGGAGGTTGCAGCCGTAAAAACAGAAAAACTTGAAGAGTACCTTAAACATGTCAATGAAAGATATCGGGGAGCTTTGGGAGGAAACACCGTTGATAACAATGTCGAGTTTGTTTTGGCATCTGTGGATTCTGATGGAAAACCTCTTCCGGAAAAGGGTATCAAGAGACATGTATGGCACAAAGCGGAGACACCATTCGATGAGATTGTCGGCACAAAAACGCAGAATGTGATAGACATGTGCTGGGATTTCAATGCGTACATCAATGTATTCATCTTCAAATTCACAAGAAAAAAGAACAGCAATACGGTAACATTGGGAGTGGCAACTCTTCCATATATGCCCGAATCTCATCCCGTAAAGGGTCTTTCGCAGGTCAATACGAACTACATTGCAAGCAAAAACTGGATTTATGCCAGCAGTGTCGTGATCAACAGCGATTTTCTTAAATACAACTCCAACCACATAGCCACCTATGTGGGCAACACTCTTGCGCATGAACTCGGACACTATGTAGGTCTGTATCATGCCTTCACGGAAAAAGATAAAGAAAGTAGCCCGCCACCTCCTCCCTGCACAGACAGTGATTACTGCCCGGATACCCAACAGTACGACAGAGAACACTACGTAAAGAAGGTACAGGAGTATGTCTCGTCTCCCTCTTTTGATAAAAATAACCCGGAGCATATCAAGCGTCTGTTTGAACGGGACAAGTGTGATTTTCAGGGTATATTTACCTCTTTCAACATAATGGACTACTTCTACTGTCGAAACCTTGGGTTTACCGCCGATCAGAGAAGCCGGGTGAGGCAGGTTCTCTATCATGGTCTGTTGATTCCGGGAGCCAAGTATAGAGGCGGAGTGAGAGTGGGAAGAGGAGACGTTCCTCAAGACATGGAGGCTCCCAGAATATCGGATTGTCCTGAACATGACGTTCATATCTTGGAACATATACAGTAAAACTCCCCCGTATTGGCAAGTTTTTACTATTTTTGCTGTTCAAATAATTGAAAATTTAAGTATTAACACCTATCATAAACATGATAACAACAGACCAACTAAGCAACTTGTTGGAGCGCCGAGATGCGCTAAGGGGGTATCTTTGACGTCGATACGAAGCGTATCGAATTAGAAGAAGAAGAGCTTCGCACGCAAGATCCCGTCTTTTGGCAGGATGCAAAACGTGCCGAAAGCGTAATGAAACGAGTAAAAGAGCTGAAAGGCTGGCTCAACGGATTCGATGCGGTAGACACTGCAACCGAAGAGCTTGCTCTCTCTTTAGAGTACCTGAAAGAGGGAATCATCTTCGAAGAGGAGGTGGACGAAGCATACGCCAATGCTCTGAAGCTGACGGAAGATCTGGAACTGAAGAACATGCTGCGAAAAGAGGAGGATCATCTTGGAGCAGTACTGAAGATAAACTCCGGAGCAGGCGGTACGGAAGGACAAGATTGGGCTTCCATGCTTGCCAGAATGTACCAGAGATGGTGTGAGGATAAAGGTTACAGCGTTACCATTACCAACTGGCAAGACGGAGATGAAGCCGGCATAAAAACCTGTACGTTGCAGGTAGAAGGCGAAATGGCATACGGCTATCTCAAAAGCGAAAACGGTGTACACCGCCTTGTGCGCGTATCTCCCTATAATGCTCAAGGGAAGCGGATGACCTCTTTTGCCTCTGTATTTGTGGTTCCGTTGGTGGACGACAGTATAGAGATCAACATCAATCCTTCCGACATTACGTGGGATACGTTCCGAAGCGGAGGTGCAGGAGGACAGAACGTTAATAAGGTAGAAACCGGCGTTCGCCTGCATTATACCTACAAAGATCCCGATACGGGAGAAACGATGGAGATTGCCATCGAAAATACCGAAAGCCGTTCGCAGCTCGGTAATAGAGAGAATGCCATCCGCCTCTTGAAGAGTCAGCTCTACGATCTTGAACTTGCACGCCGTCGTCGTGCACAGAATGAGATAGAAGACTCTAAGCTGAAAATAGAGTGGGGTTCGCAGATACGCAGCTATGTATTCGACGATCGCCGCGTGAAGGATCACAGAACAGGATACCAAACATCGGATGTGAGTGGTGTCATGGATGGAGATATAGATGACTTCATAAAGGCTTACCTGATGGAGTTTGCCCAAACAGAAAAGTAGGAAGATGAAAATATCCGACATAAAAAAGAAGAATAGTTCGCATCCGATGAAGGCTTTATGGGGCTCTTTGGCTGCTATTGCCCTCTCCTCTATCGTGGGAGGCTGCTCTCTCTTACAGCCGCAAGCCAAAGTTAAAGCCCCGGCTCCAATATTCCCTATACCAAAACCCGAACAGGTGGAGTGGCAAAAACTGGAGACCTATGCCTTTGTCCACTTCGGACTCAATACGTTCAACGATCTGGAGTGGGGCTATGGCAACACTCCGGCATCGACGTTCAATCCGAAGCGTCTCGACTGTGATCAGTGGGCAAGAATCATAAAAGCATCCGGTTTTAAGGGTATACTGCTGACGGCAAAACACCATGACGGCTTCTGCCTCTGGCCTACAAAGACTACGGATTACAGTGTGAAGAGCAGCCCATGGAAAGATGGGAAAGGAGACTTGGTCAAAGATCTCTCCGAGGCGTGCAGGAAATACGACCTAAAGTTCGGCATCTACCTCTCTCCTTGGGATCGAAACAGCAAACACTATGGAATGTCGGAGTACGTGGATATATTCCATGAGCAAATGAGAGAGCTCCTGACAGGATATGGTCCGATCTTCGAGTACTGGTTCGATGGAGCCAATGGAGGGGATGGTTGGTATGGAGGAGCAGATACGCACAGGAATATAGACCCTAAGACATACTACCGCTACGAAGATGCCAAGAAGATCATCCGCGAGCTTCATCCTACAGCAATGATATTCGGAGGGACTGTTCCGGATATTCGCTGGATAGGAAACGAGATAGGTTATGCAGGGACAACCAACTGGAGCCCCATGACCATTGGAGAAGAAGGTGGACGTAAAAATATGGTCGGACAGGAACATGGTGAGGATTGGCTTCCCGGAGAGTGTGATGTTTCTATCCGTCCGGGATGGTTCTATCACCAAAGAGAGGATCATCAAGTGAAGTCTCCTGCCAAACTGATGGATATATATTATGGCAGTGTCGGGCGTAATGCCACTCTGCTTCTTAACTTCCCGGTTGATCTGAATGGCACTATTCATCCTAAGGATAGTACAAGCATCATGGAGTGGAAAGCTCTACTCGACCGTGAATTTGCCTCTCCTCTTCTTCTCGGCAAGGCTTCTGCGAAAGCAAGCAACGTAAGAGGAGAGCAATGGTCTGCATCTAATGTTCTAGACGATAACTATGACAGCTATTGGGCAACGGCGGATGGCGTTTCTTCCGGAGAGCTAGTCTTTTTCCTTCCAACAAAGCAAGCCATTAACCGACTTATGCTTCAAGAGTACATCCCATTAGGACAAAGAGTACGTAAGTTCTCGGTCTTCTATAAAGATGGAGAGAACTGGCTGCCTGTTTCGTTTGCAGAAGAGACCACTACAATAGGCTACAAAAGACTGTTAAGATTCAATTCCATAAAGACAGACGGCTTGAAGATTCTGTTTGAAGAGAGTCGAGGTCCTATCTGTATCAATAAGGTGGAAGCCTATATGGCTCCGGCGATAGTTTCGGATATTCCGGTTATACGCAGAGATCTTAATGATGAAGTGTCTATCTCTTTGTCTTCTCCCGGATTGGAGATATACTATACAACGGACGGCTCCGCTCCCTCCGTTTCGAATGGGATTAAGTACAGTAAACCATTCAGATTGCAAGATCACGGTGTGGTGAAAGCTATTGCCTATGACTCCGACTTCCATACAAGCGGAGATATGGCAGAGCGGACATTCTACCTTTCTGCAAGCAGGATAACACTACTTTCGCCACAAGAGAAAGAGGCAAAAGAAAAACTCCTCGACGGCAAGCCCTATTCTCTACTTCACTTTCCAAAGGGAGAAAGGAGCTTGGAGCTTCTTCTTGATACTCCTTATAAAATCTCGGGTTTCAGACTGTTACCAAATCAACAAAGGGATGGAAGAGGACATATCCACTCTTATGTTCTGTACATAGATGACACAAAAGTGTTGGAAGGAGAGTTTTCCAATATCAAGAACAATCCGGTTCTGCAAACAGTACAATTCCATCCGGTCAAAGGACAAAAGGTAAAACTTGTGGCAAAGGAGATTGTGGACAACGTGGAGAGAATTATTCTCTCTGACTTTGATCTCATCATTGAGGAATAGAAATAGAATAATAACATTAAATACTTTAGAAGAATGGCAACAACAGCAGATTTTCGCAATGGTATGTGCCTTGACATTGATGGCGTGTACTTTACGATCGTAGAATTTCTCCATGTTAAACCGGGCAAGGGTCCTGCTTTTGTACGTACAAAGCTCAAAAACCTTTCCAACGGAAGAGTATTGGAAAAGACGTGGAACTCAGGTGTAAAAGTGGAAGAAGTGCGTATCGAACGCAGACCATACCAATACCTTTATAAGGATGATATGGGATACAACTTCATGCACCCTGAAACATTTGAGCAGATTCAAATTCCGGGAGAGACCATTTCCGGTGTGGAGTTTCTGAAAGAAGGAGATATGGTAGAAGCTATGGTACATGCAGGTAATGAGACAATACTAACCTGTGAACTTCCACCCCATGTTATCCTTGAAATAACATACACAGAACCCGGTGTTAAAGGAGATACCGCAACAAATGCTCTGAAGCCTGCAACGGTAGAAACAGGTGCTACGGTTCGTGTTCCTCTATTCATAACAGAAGGAGAAAAGATTGTGATAGACACTCGTGACGGCTCGTATGTAAGTAGAGCTAAAGAATAAAAGTGCTCCAATAGTATAAATGACATCTGCCTTTACACAAAATACGAAGGCAGATGTCATTTTCTTTTTACCACTTAGCGTATTCCTTATGTTTAATCAGGAGAAAACCAACCTTCATCTGAAAGTAAAAGAGATGTTGGAAGAGGAGCGTCCAAGAGAAAAACTCCTCAGATATGGAGTAAAAAATCTGGACACAACGGAGCTTCTTGCGCTCATCCTTAATACGGGGACAAAAGAGCAAAATGTAATAGAGATGGCTCGAAATATCTTGAAGAGTCATGACAACAACCTCTATTCCATGTATAAAACCCACGCCGAACGTGTATCGGACAGTAAGATAAGAGGAATAGGTCCTGCAAAATTAGCAAAGATATTGGCAGCATTAGAGCTTGGAGTGCGTCTGGAAAAAGACAAAGAGTTTTACAGAGCAAAGGAAGAGATATTGAACGACAGCCAAAAGGTCTATAACTATATGAAACGATACCTCTTTGGTTTAGCTACGGAAAGTGTTTGGCTATTATGCTTTAACATCAGTCAAAAACTTACGATTCCACCTTTGGAAATATCTACCGGAGGAATGACTGAATCGGTGGCGGATATAAGGGTTATCCTCAAAAAGGCTCTGTACCATAATGCGACCGGCATCATACTTGTACACAACCATCCCAGCGGATCTCTACTACCATCTTCTGCGGATGACCAACTCACAGAATCCTTAAATAAAGCGTGCCAAATGATCGGAATTAAGTTATTAGACCACCTCATCTACTCTGATTACGGATATTATAGCTACGCAGAAGAGGGATTACTATAGAAGATTTTTCTTACCTTTGGGGTGTATAGAACGCAAAAAAGCTATGAAACTATCACATGCAAAGATGGCTATAAAGGGCTTACGCGATATCAAAAGCTATGCATCTCACTTCTCGGAAGGTGATTGGGGAAAGAAGCTTTTGCAGGTGAAACATCTTGTTGGAGAGAGTGTTTTGCTTCCCATGATACGGCTTTACTATGTCATGAAAGCACCTTCTACTCCCATAGCAAAGAAGATTTACATCTCCGGAGCTTTAGGATACTTCATTCTCCCGATAGATATTATTCCGGATATGTTGATCCCGATTCTCGGCTTTACGGATGACCTTGCCGTGGCAACTTTAGTTCTGAAGTTGGTTAATGACAACCTCACACCGGAAATAGAAGAGAAAAGCAGGAGATTCTATGACTCTCTTGTAATATGTAAGAGAGGAAAAGGGAGTTTATCCGGAGAGTCTAAGAATGACACGATAACAGATCCCCTCCCAACCGAAGGGTCTTCTTTGTAAAACTTGGTTACACTATTACCAATCTAAAAACCATAAAAGCACTATGAACACAAACTTTATTAGACTGGTTGGATTGCTGTTTGCCACTTCCCTCTTATCCGGTTGTTTGGGGGGGAAAGGTCCGGATCCGACCCCAAATCCCGTTCCACCTCCCGAGACTCTTAACATCTCATCCGTAGTGATTCGTGAATATCTTTTTTCAGATGATACTCCGATATTTGTGCAAGAACAATTGTGGAAAGAAGGACACCTATCATTGGAAAATACAAATATTCTCGATCTGTTTCGTCCGGACATCAAGTATCATACAACCCTTAGTTATGTAAGATCAGGAGAGGATAAAGTAGAGATAAGAACCATTCCTAATATAAAAAAGCTCAATGAGACAAAGCCATATCTCACCGCTTCGCTGCAAAAAGGAGCAGATGGAGTCTATTCGGGATACGAGGTTAAGTTTGCAGAAAACATAACCAGAATTCCTCATATGCTTGGACATGAAACTTCCAAGATTGAAGGACAGGATAACTCTAAACCGACTCTTATCTCTAATAGCTTGCATGATATTGCTATGGATTGGGACATCAAAGGGAAATTGAGTTCTTACACGGTAACCAATAAGACAGAAAACAAAAATATCCCCCATATATCTTCAAGAAAGATTGTTCTGCGATATCAAGAGGTTCAGAGTCTGGATGTGAGTGTCAACAATATCAGACCTGGAGTTTTCTGGGCAATTTCCCCTGTTTTTGGGCTAAATCCATCTTTAGGTCTTCATACATACAATGTGCTGTCAGAAGCCCTGAAAGAGCCTAAGCATCTTCCCATATCAATGACAGAGATAGCAGAAGGGGTAACAAATGAATACCAATTTAGCTATGCATGGTTCTCTCCAACTGAACTGCATATTGCTCGAATCATGAAAGAAGCCGCACCTTTCGACAGCAGAAACAGGAAGTTTATTATACATTTCAATGTCTTATAAATGGTATCTAACAAAAACATAGAACGTTATATTGAACAGATAGAAGATCTTATTACCGATTTGTCTCACAAGCTTGATGCTCTCAAGGCAGAGCTAAAGAGGGCAGATAGTGAGATACAAGAAGAAAGACAAATCGAAGAAGAAACTTCGGCTTCTGATGTTATGTTCATTCCTAAAGCTACGACAAGTCAGGTTGAGAAACCAACCATGGCTAACAGCATAAAAAAGGAGGTTGTAAACCCTCTGAGGGAGTACATCAGTATGTTTGACTATTTTTACTTCCGAAGAGAGCTATTCTTGGATAGCGAAAGTTTGATTGAAAGTGAGTTGGATACACTGACTCATTTGGCAGACTTCTCTTCTGCAACAAAACATCTTGCAGCTAACTATCCTTGGGTAAAAACGGATGAACCGGCAGCAAAAGCGTTTCTTGAAATAGTGGAAAGATATTACGCATAAAACTTTTGCAAAATGGGATGGCTGACTATCATACCAACCCCTATTGGGAATTTGGAAGATATTACTCTGAGAGCCTTGAGACTGCTTAGAGAAGCCGACGTCGTGCTTGCGGAAGATACTCGAACAACACTTAAACTTCTACGCCATTTCGAGATCTCTCCGAGAGAACTTCGTAGCCATCACATGCACAATGAGCATACTACGGCAAAGTCCATAGCTACTGCCATCGCGGATGGGCAAAAAGTAGTTTTGGTCTCTGATGCAGGAACACCGGGGATTTCAGATCCGGGATTTATTTTGGTACGGGAATGCTTACTGCTGAATCTTAAGGTTGAGTGTCTTCCCGGTGCCACTGCCTTTGTTCCGGCTCTTGTTGCCTCCGGTTTACCTTGTGATAGATTCTCATTCGAGGGTTTTCTACCACAGAAAAAAGGAAGGCAAACTCTGTTGGAAGATATTTCCAAGCGTACAACTACAACCATTTTATATGAGGCTCCAACAAGATTGTTAAAGCTATTAGAACAGCTATCAATACTTCTTGAACCGGGAAGAGAAGTCGTAGTGGTACGGGAAATATCAAAAATACATGAGGAGTATCACAGAGGTACATCCTCCGAATTGTGTGAATATTTTAGAAATCAACCGCCTCGTGGTGAGATTGTAGTGCTTATTGCTCCCTCTCCCACTCCGGAGCGTGTACATAAGAATAAGTATAAGGAGCCTTAATCTCCTTCATGTCCAACAAGTGAAAAGATCACTTTAAAACAGATTTGAATATGAAAAAAACAGCATTTATTACTCTCGCTATTTGCGCAATGACTCTTGTCTCTTCTTGTGGAAAGCATTCTTCCGCATATAAGAACCTGCAAGCGAAATATGATTCCTTGGAAATGGTATCCAGAACAACTGAAAGCAATCTGGAAGAAATGCTAACCGTAATCAATGAGGTAGAACAAAGCTTTGAAGAGATTCGTGCAGCAGAAAACTTTGTTGCGATCAAACACAAAAGTGGTGAGCTTACTGCTTCTACTCGTGAACAGATTAAGAATAACATGCAGTTGGTTGCAAGCACTCTTAAAGAGAATAGAGAAAAGATCGAACTTCTCAATGAGCAGCTGAAGAAAAACTCTGCAGCGGCAAAACTTTTGGGCAGCAAGATCAAGAGAATGACCGATGAAATTCAGAGAAAAGAGAGCGAACTCGTTGCTCTTCGTAATGAACTTGCAATGAGAGACGTCAAAATAGAACAGCTTGATAGTGCACTTGTGAGATCTGCTCAAAATGTGGATGTCCTTGCTCAAGAAAATGCAGCACAACAAGCAGCTATTGCACAACAAGATGCTGCTCTTAATGCAGTGTTCTATTGCTTTGGAACATCTTCGGAACTTAAGGAGCACAAAATCCTTACCGGAGGATCTATCTTCTCCTCTCCAAAAGTTTTGGCAGAAGGCTTCAACAAAGATTACTTCATCAAGATGGACCGCAGAGAGCTTCACACCATTCCTCTATTTGAGAAAAAGGCTGTACTCCACACTAAACACCCTGCAAGTTCATACTCATTGGATAAGGGTTCCGACGGTAATCTTACTCTAAACATTAAGAACACAAAAGAGTTCTGGAGTTTAAGCCAGTACCTCGTGATCGAAGTTAAATGACAATAGTACTCATACTCTTACTTCTTCTGAGCCTGATATATATAGTCTGGCTCAGGAGAAGTCTCTTTATCTCCAAGAAGGAAGACGTTCCTCTTGAAGATCTTATGAAAAAAATGTACTCCAAACAGATGGAGTGCATCACGTTGGATTGTGCTACTTCTTTCTGGAATATCAGAGAGGAGGAAGCGCAATCTTTCTTATTGAAGGCAACCAAGCGAGGATGGCTGACAACTCTCGACTATAAGACATTCACTCTTACCGATGCAGGTAAAAATATGGGGCAACACCTCTCCAGAGCACACAGGCTATACGAGACCTATCTTGCCGAAAAGACAGGATACTCATCAGAGGAGTGGCATAAGCTTGCAGAGAAAATGGAACACAAACTCTCTCCTCAGAAGTTGGAAGAGCTCTCTGTAAGTCTTCATCACCCCAAGTACGACCCACATGGCTCCCCAATACCTCAGCCAAACGAAGAGATTCCAATAGCTCCTCCTTATAAGTATGATATTACTCCCAAAGGCAATAGTTCATTATGGGATCTTGAATTTGGAGAGGTTGCCAAAGTAAAAGGTCTTGGCTACCAATTGGCAGGAGACAGAAGAAAACGTCTGTTGGATCTTGGATTTGTGAAAGGCTCTCTTGTGAGACTATATCTCTGTAGCCCGACCGGAGAGACAAAAGCCTTTTTAGTACGAAACACTGCCATCGCATTGCGCAAAGAGCAAGCAGGCTATATTTATATAGACAAGGTAGAGCAGTCATGAAAAGACAAAATGTACTCCAAGGAGGCTCAAATACCATTGGAGCCAAGTACACCATAGCCCTTGCCGGTAATCCCAATACCGGTAAGAGTACTCTCTTCAATGGTCTTACAGGACTCCATCAGCATACAGGCAATTGGCCCGGAAAGACCGTAGCAAGAGCCGAAGGGAGTTATACCTATGAAGGAGAGAAGTATCGCATTGTGGACTTACCCGGTACTTATTCCCTTTTTTCTCGTAGCGAGGATGAAGAGATTGCACGCAACTTTATTCTCTTCGGTCAGCCGGACGCTACGATTATCGTTGCAGACGCAACCCGTTTGGAGCGTAATCTGAACCTAACTCTCCAAATCTTGGAAATAACAGAGAATGCTATTTTGGTTGTCAATCTCATAGATGAAGCTCGCTCCATGGGGATTATGATAGATGCCAAAATACTTGAAAGGAGGCTTGGCATACCCGTTGCACTTGTTTCAGCCAGAAGCGGAGAGGGCTTGGATCTTCTACTCAAGACCATTTCTCAGGTTATTAAAGGAGATATTGTCTGCCGGCCTCATCGAATACAGAATCTTAGCGGAAAAGCAGCCGAAGCCATAGAGGCTGTGGAGCAAGAAGTAAAAAATGTCTATCCCGATCTTCCCAATGCCAAATGGGTTGCGATGAGACTCATCGAGGGAGACGCAAAGATTATAGAAGCTGTAAGAAGCGGCAAATGGATAGACGAAGAAATACTACTTCAATGATATGAAAGAGAGAGAGCTTATTATACAAACAGCCAACAAATGGAAGTGGGAAGTCGGAAAAGACTTCCACGATAAAGTCTCCGAAGCTATATATGCCGATGCAGAGGATATCTGCAATGAAGCGATAAAGTACGAAGATAACAATAAAAGAAGAGGGTTTGATGCCAAACTGGATAAGATATTGGCAAGCAAGCGATGGGGTTATCCCATTATGATTTCTCTTCTTGCCGTAGTTCTCTGGATTACTATTGTCGGGAGCAATTATCCCTCCCAGCTGCTCTCCTCTTTTCTTGTGGGAAAACTGTACCCTCTCCTAAAAGGTTGGACCGAAAGTTTTCTGCCTGCTCTTTTATCCGGATTCCTTATAGATGGCGTCTATCTCACTACCGCATGGGTTGTCTCTGTGATGCTCCCTCCCATGGCTATCTTCTTTCCTCTGTTTACTCTTCTGGAAGATTTCGGCTACCTCCCAAGAGTGGCATTCAACATGGACGGACTTTTCAAAAGAGCAGGAGCACACGGCAAACAGGCACTCACAATGACCATGGGATTCGGATGCAATGCTGCGGCAATAGTCTCTACTCGTATTATAGACAGCCCCAGAGAGAGGCTGTTGGCAATAATCACCAACAACTTTTCCCTCTGCAATGGGCGTTGGCCGACACAAATACTTTTGGCATCCATATTCATAGGCCCTTTAGTTCCTGCCCGCCTCTCCGGCACACTCTCCATCTTGTCGGTATTGGCTGTTGCCCTTTTGGGAATCGTATTTATGTTTGGCAGTAGCTTCCTGCTTAGCAAGACACTACTCAAGGGGGAAGTCTCTACTTTCAACCTGGAACTTCCACCATATCGTCCACCACGTTTTTGGCAGACACTCTACTCCTCTTTGGTAGACAGGACACTGGTTGTATTGGGACGAGCAGTTGTTTTTGCGGCTCCGGCAGGAGCTCTCATTTGGCTGATTTGCAACATCGAAATCGGGAATATCAGTCTGGCAGCCCATGTTGTGGATCTCTTTGACGAGTTTGGGCTTTTCTTTGGTCTGAATGGAGTTATTCTTCTTGCCTACATCGTAGCCATCCCTGCGAATGAAGTTGTCATCCCGACAATACTTATGCTTACTATACTTACGGTACCCGAACTCTCCGGATTGGGAGATGGTGCCGGAATACTTTTTGAAGGCGAAAATGCAGGCATTACCGAAAACATATTAAGAGCCGGAGGATGGACACCGCTTACAGCCATCTGCGTTATGCTTTTCAGTCTGTTGCACAACCCTTGTAGCACCACACTCTATACCATATACAAGGAGACCAAGAGCATCAAGTGGACAACCATCTCTGCCTTAATACCCATTGCTTTTGGCTTTATACTCTGTGGAATAGTGGCAGGAATTACCCGTTTCTTTTTATCATGAACTTAACTTAAATGTTCCTTCTTTACGATTTGGGAATAGAAAAGAACTCCTAACAACCGATATATGGTAAGGTTTCCGATATAGACTATTCTAAATACAAGCTGTTCGGTCTTCATTCAAGCGAGATAGCCTATTTGGGATGGATTAACCCTCCCGTGAATCTGCCGGAATACGAACTCACGGTAAAAATTATATTTGAAGATGGAGATTTAAGGACAGCTTCTACAAGTGTAGCTCCTTAAACAAAATCCATCCGATTTATTCAACAGAAAAAGGCATTCGGAAATTCTCGAATGCCTTTTCTCGTATCTGCTTATTTGATACACCTGAATACCATTATGGAGTTGTGGTTGCTGACCTCCACTCCGCCTTTATAAAGAGACTTAAACTTCTCCTCCATCTCCTCCTTGGTAAAATGAGGAGGGACAAAAACGCCCTTACGGTTCAGTACCAAACGTACAAGAGCATCACCGATCCTCCTTTCTCCCTTGACGTAGAAATTTCCAAGAAAGCAACCTCCCGGCTTCAGTACTCTGTACAGTTCGGCAAGAGCACGCTCTTTATCGGGAAAAGCGTGAAATCCGTTCATGCAAAGGACTATATCGAAACTCTCATCTTCATACGGCAGTTGCCCCACATCTCCCCATTCCAACGAGAGTTGAGAGAGTCCCATATCCTGTTTTCTCTGTTCTGCCACAGCAAGCATCTCGCGAGAGTAGTCCACTCCCACGATAGAAGCATTGGGCAGACCGGCATAGGTAGAAGCAGTAAAGACCAGCGTTCCGGAGGGTACATCCAGCAGGCGACCGGAAAAACCGGAGGGAATCATCCCCATTACCTCTCTTGCTATCTTATTATCGTCCACCTGCCAGAGGCAGTTCATGTAGAGATGAGACCACCAAGTGCTTCCCGTAATGAAGTTATCGTAAAACCGGATACCTTTTTTATAGGCATTTTTAGGCTTGGAAGATTGCTCGCTACACATAAGAATTACGCTTAAAAATATCTTTCCCTGCTATCTCAACTCATCCTTTTGTATCAGATCACGCCTGCCATTGCATCCGTCATATTCTATCTGAAGAGTGGTGTGTCCTATACCGAACTTCTGCATGAGCAGATGCTCCACCTGCTCTCTCAATGCTCCTGCTTCCGACAGTCTGAGATCCTCTTCCAGATTAACATGCGCCTCCAAGAGCATGTGTTCGTCATCCAGTCTCCAGATATGCAGGTGGTGCAAATTCTTTATTCCTTTGATTGCCTCTACCTCCTCTTTCAGCAGAGAAGGATCTATCTCTTCCGGAGCACTCTGCATCAGTATGCTCACAGTCTGCTTCACTATACCCCATGTATGCACAATGATATAGATGCCCACCAAGACCGTTACAAGAGGATCCAGCCAGTAAAGATTCCACAGCCATATTGCTATACCTCCCATGATTACAGCGACCGAAGAGAGTGTATCCCCAAGAAGATGAAGATATGCAGCCTTCACGTTCAGGTTGTGCTCACGATCCTTATGGAGTATGACCACAGAGATCAGATTTGCCAAAAGTCCGAATATCGCCACGGCAAGCATCATCGCCCCACGTATCGGCTCCGGATTCAAAAAGCGGTGATAGGCCTCCACGAAAAGGTAGACGCATATCCCTATAAGTACCACGGCATTAAACAGGGCAGCCAATATCTCTGTCCGCTTATAGCCAAATGTCTTTCTGGTATCTGGTTGCTTCTCTGCGTGCTTTCCTGCAAGGAATGCAATAAAGATTGCAGACGAGTCTCCCAGATTATGTATGGCATCGGAGATCAGGGAGAGACTGTTGGAAAGTATTCCTCCTACAATCTGAAAAATCGTGATGGAAAAGTTCAAGATCGTAACCCATAGCAGCTTTCTTCCCCTCAGATCCTTACCATGGTGGCAGTGATCATGCCCGTGATGTCCGTGCGAATGCTCATGACAATGGGAGTGAGTGTGATTGTGGTGTTCTGTTTTCATATCGGTAAAATATCTGTAATAGAACTGTTTAATCGCATATACTTACACAAATATCCGTCAATTATCATTATCATGCAATACCTAAACCTAAGTATCCCTCGCTTGTCTTCTACCTTCTTCCGGTCTGCCACTCTCCGCAAGAGAGGGCATACGCATACACTTGGCTGTATGGGGCAAAATGTCTATTTTTGAAAGGCATAACAAGCAAGCATATATCCTATGAAACTCCGGACGGAAGACTTAGTAAAAAAATATAAGAACAGAACCGTGGTCAACCACGTATCCATTGAAGTATCTCAAGGCGAGATTGTAGGACTCTTGGGACCCAATGGAGCAGGTAAGACCACTACATTTTACATGACCGTTGGTCTGGTTCTTCCCAATGAGGGAAAGATCTTCCTCGATGACGAAGAGATTACTCACGAGCCCATTTACAAGCGAGCGAGGAAAGGCATATCCTATCTTGCTCAGGAGGCTTCCGTATTCAGAAAGATGACCGTAGAGGATAACATCCGCTCCGTATTGGAGATGACCAGTAAGCCTAAAGAGTATCAGAAAGAGAAGTTAGAAAGTCTCATCTCCGAGTTTGGGCTCCATAAAGTGAGACACAATCTGGGAGATCGTCTTTCGGGTGGTGAGCGTAGAAGAGCGGAGATAGCCCGTTGCCTCGCCATAGAGCCCAAGTTTGTGATGCTCGACGAACCTTTTGCCGGAGTAGACCCCATAGCGGTACAGGATATTCAGAGTATTGTTGCCAAGTTGCGTGAAAAGAATATCGGTATTCTCATCACCGACCACAACGTGTACGAGACACTATCCATCACAGACCGTGCTTATCTTCTGTTCGAGGGGCGAGTGCTTTTCCAGGGAACAGCCGAAGAGCTTGCCGAGAACGAGATCGTAAGAGAGAAGTATCTGGGTAAAGACTTCGTATTCCGCAAACGCACGTTCGACCGGGAAGGATGATACGGTTAGACCAACAGTCTCGCCTGCTGCAAGAAGCGGTAGATGCTCTAAGCACTCTGCCCGGAGTAGGCAGTAAAAGTGCATTGAAGCTGGCTCTCTATCTCCTGAGACAGGAGAAACAGTTTACCAAGAACATATCTGCCAAGATAGATGCTTTGGTCGAGGGCATTCACTACTGCGATCGTTGCCACAATCTTTCCGATACAGACCTCTGCATGATCTGCTCCAACCCAGCCAGAGACTCCCGTATCCTCTGCGTGGTGGAGAGTGTAAAGGAGGTTTTGGCTGTTGAGAACACCGGACGTTTCAACGGTCTCTATCACGTTTTGGGCGGAGTGATCTCCCCGATGGACGGTGTAGGACCTTCCGAACTCCATATTGACGATATTCCCGACAGGGTCAAAAGCGAAGGCGTGGAAGAGGTCTTGCTCGCACTGAGTACCACCATGGAGGGAGATACGACCAACTTCTACATCTACCGTCTCCTTAAAAATCTCGATGTCAAAGTCTCTGTGATCTCTCGTGGCATAGCCATAGGGGACGAGCTGGAGTATGCAGACCAACTCACTCTCGGTAGAAGCATAGACCACCGGATAGATTTCGAGTCTACCCTAAGAGGATAACCGCCATAAAGTATCAGATATGCCCCCTCCCAGCAGAACCTTTTATGCCGATGAGCACAGCAGTGTTGCGTCCGGTCTACGCCTAAGCGAGCTTACCGGGATAGTGGAAGATCTCATCTCTTCATCGTTCACTCGTCCGCTGTGGGTGGTGGCAGAAGTTTCCGGCATGCAGGTCAATAGAAGCTCCGGACACTGCTACATGGATCTGATAGAGAAAAACGACCAGGGAAAGATAGTAGCATCCATTCGGGCAATGATATGGAGCAGTCAGTACAGACTCATCTCCGAAAAGTTTTACGAAGAGGCAGGGGTGGAGCTGAGCGAAGGTTTGGAGTTGCTCCTCATGGTTTACGTCAGATACAGCCCGGTATATGGGCTTTCTCTGAATATTGTCGGCGTGGATGCCACCTACTCTTTGGGAGCCATGCGAAAGCAGAGAGAGGCTACCATAGCAGCACTGAAAGCATCCGGCATTTGGGATATGAACAGAGCTCTTCCACTCTCTCCTCTCCCCCGAAAGATAGCAGTAATCTCTTCGGCTACGGCTGCCGGATGGGGCGACTTCCATAACCAACTCACACGCAACGACTATAACATCCGCTTTGCAGCTACACTCTTTCCTGCCATTATGCAGGGGAATGAAGCGCCGGCAAGCATCATCTCCGCTCTCGATGCCATTATGGACTCCGGGCAGGAGTACGATGCCGTTGTCATCATTCGGGGAGGAGGAAGCCGCTTAGACCTTTTGGCGTTTGACAATGCCACGCTCTGCGAACATGTTGCACAATATCCCTACCCCATCATATCCGGTATAGGGCACGACAGAGACCTCTCTATCCTGGACATGGTGGCACACACCGCTCTAAAGACACCTACTGCCGTCGCCACCTTTCTCATAGATAAAAATCTATACTATATCTCTGCCGTCTCCTCCGCAGAGGAGCGTTTGGTAAGATTGATGGGCGGACAGAAACAGCTGTTAGAGAGCAGACTCCGCGTATTGATGCACAAACAGAGACAGCTGCTATACCTGCGCACCTCGGAGATAGAGCAAAGAGTGGGCGCACACTACCTCCGTCTGCAACGCTTTTGGGCATCGCTGACGGCACGAACAGAGAGCAGAATAGCATCCGACACTGCTCGACTGAAACGCTCCATAGCATCATGGGAACCGCTGCAACGGCAAAGACTCTCCTCTTTGGAGGAACGGCTGCGCCTTTTAAGCCCGGACAGAATCCTCTCTTCCGGGTATGCGCTTTTTGTCGGATCGGATGGCAAGAGCATTCGCTCTGCTTCACAGACTCATCCGGGCGAAGATGTGAAAATATTATTGGGCGACGGAGCGGTATCTGCCACTGTTACCGGAGTGGAAAAGAGAGAAGAAGAGTACAACGATTAGACAAATAAAAATATGGCTAAAAAGAAATTCAACTATACCCAAACGCTGAAAGAGATAGAAGAGAACCTCTCCCTCATCGAGCGGAACGAACTTCCGATAGAAGAGATCTTGAAGCTAAGCAGAGCCACAGCCTCGATGATAAAGGAGTGCAAAGGCGAGCTGAAAAGTCTGCAAGAGGAGATAGACAAAATAGTGGAAGAGATAGAGAGCAACGGATAACCTCTCTCCCTCTGCATCAAAACGGATTACGGTCTTCCCCATTCCATACTCTTTGGAATGGAGAAGACCGTTTCTCTTTTCAAGATAGCCGATTCAGGAAAAAGATGTTTGGCTTCTCGCCTCGCTTCTACCCTGTTTGAAAATCGTTCTTCTACGATAGCAACCGATTTTAGAACAAATCCATAGAATATAAGTTCCGCATTACCCTTAGAGTCGTACCGAAGCTGTTTTCAAAGTCTATCGAGATGAACAAAAGCAGCACTCCTTTATATCACTTATTCCTATTTTGTTGGAGAGAAATGTTTTTAGGGAACATTTTTGAAGTCTTTAGTTTACAACATAATTCATAGTTTTGTCTCAACAATGGCGCTGACTTAAATACTACTATTTGTCATTTATTCTGTTTCAAGCTTTGTTAAATAGTGTCCTAAGGCTTGATAACTTTTTCTTGAACTCGTTTATTGAATCTACTTGATAAGAAAACAGACCCTTAATGTTTAGTCCACAATTCAAGTCTTCACAAAACTCATTGCTCTCATCATTCTTGTGTCCATTAGGGCAAATGTATTGCCTCTTCTCCCCTTTGCTGAAAAGCCCTTTAGTAGAGATAAAACTACCAACATCCGGGAGATTATCTATTATATGCTCCATCTCTTCCATCCTTTTGAGGTCTTCAATATCGTATGAATCGGATTGAGTCCTTAAAAGATAAGTAGAGTTTGTAAGGTCTTCTTTTATTGCCAAGAGTATTCTCTCCGAGTCAAATAGATTGCAAGCAACTATGAGATCACCCATGACTGCTTTGTTCTCTTTTCTCTTTTCGTATGCTCTTCTCGTAACCATCTCTTTGGGTATCGCTCCCAAATATTGCGTGATAAAGCTTATTTCTTCTGTTGTCCTTCCAGAGTTTTGGATAAATCTGTCCAATAGATTGTCTATTATTTCTTCTTGTGGGTTTTCAAGAAGGAATGTCCTCCACTCTTCTTTTATCTCCTCTCCATCATTTATACCGGAAACGATGGATTGCCTTAGCATTTCCCTTTCCAACTCAGCCCCATCTATTGAGTATTCACTCAAAACTTTGAATTTATTATCTTCTTTTTCTTCTATGATACAAGCTGTCCCGGAAGCAGATAGCATTATCATAGATTTCCCCTTTCCGGAAATCTCATCAAAATCGACCTTGAAACCTAAAATACAGTTTGCTCCCTTTCTTTTTGCTTTCTCTTTTAGCTTATTGGTTGCATCCTTATATATAAGGTCCATTTTCTTTTGATAGGAATATGAATACCCTCCAAATATATCTGTTATTGAAGCTGAGAAATCAGAAAAGAAATTGGTTCCGAGAACCATATTTACGCAGATGGTTTCTACATAACGCTTAACAGCATAACCTTCTATATTGTTTGTTGTTGTAATGATAAAATCTCTATTCTTCATAATTAAATTTTTGTGAGTTTTCTCATAATGCAAATATTATAGATTCAATAGCAAATGAATGACAGCAAAACACCATTAAGGGCTGCAACATCCGCTTCTATATTAAGTCATCCGACGCAAATATAAAGTTTTTTAACAAGCATAACAAAAAGATTAAACTTTATCGGACTATGTCATACCCGACCAATAAAAAAGATAAAGAGCTGATTTTCGTAATGAAATCAGCTCTTTACTTTTATCCCCTTTCGGTAAAGTTTATAGAGCAGTAGAGTTCAAAAATCTACACAAACCTATTTACAAGTCTCTTTTAACGGGTTCAAAACGCACTCCGAATACTTTCACTACCGTAAATCAGGGCTTGACTTCCAAAAATTGAAACTTGACTGCAACAAATCAAGCCTTGATTTGCAGAAATCCGGACTTGGTTTACACAATTATTCCTGTTTATCCGAACTTCTGAACATGATAAACAAAACTTCTATACGGGTTAAAAAGAGTTGTTCGACAGGGAGAAAGTTTCCTCCGTACAGAACGGCATCAACAGCTGAAAGGTGAGAGTTTCAATACAAATCTATTCAAGAAGCATTAAAAAAGTGCAAAAGAGAAAACACCCGACTTTTTATAGAAATATTTTACTTACCTTGCAAAGCAAACAACCACGAATACACCATACACTTATGAGACAAATCATTTTTCCTGTATGCCTGTTGCTCTCTCTGCTACTCGGAACAGCGGAAAGTGCCACCGCACAAAGCAGTGAAGTTTATAGAGCCATCTATCAGGTAAGAGGCTCGTACACGCCTCAAGAAGCCGTAGATAAGGGTTCATATACAGAGGCTGTTCTGGAGATCTATCCGGATAGAAGTTTCTTCTTCGACCGCTGGTTTCAGGTCGGCGACTCCGTTTACCAAGCATCGTTGGACTTGGACGGAGATATGCTTAGAGCCGCTCAGGCAAAACGGAGAACGGGTGTGGCTCCCGGTCTGAAAATAGGTGTGAAGAGCTTCTTTGCAGATAACAACAGAGAGACATACCATGTCATCGGAGTGGATTTGTACTGTTACGAAGAGGAGCTGAACCGCCCTGCCTGGGAGGTGATACAGGATAGCACGGCAGTAAAGAGCGGTTACAACTGTGTCATGGCTAAGGCTCAATATCTCGGAAGAGAGTGGATAGCGTGGTACACATCCGATATTCCCTCTCCCACTGGACCATGGAAACTGTGGGGTCTGCCCGGGCTTATCGTCGAAGCTAAAGATAGTGAGGGACTTTTCTCATTTACTCTCGCCTCGTTCTCTGCCACTACTCCTGAAAGGCTGTACGGCGACTTCTCGAAGTATAAAGATGCCTGGAAGAAGCGACAGACAAGAAAGAAGAAACAGGTGGTGGAAACTCTTTCGTTCTTTATATCCGATCCGGTCGGGTATCTGCATACCACAATGCCGGGAAGAATAAAGCGCATAGAGGATAAAGATGGCAGAGAGATCACCGGAGAAGAGCTACGGAACGAGTTTTTTTATTTGGAAAGATAACGATATGAAAGCGAAACAGAATCTTACTTTAGCCTTGCTGGCTGCTCTGCTGTTCTGTACGGCAGGAAGTGCCATGGCGGAAAACAATGAGGTTTATAGAGCTGTCTACAAGGTACAAGGCTCGTATACGCCTAAGAAAGCAAAGAATAAATCTTCATATACAGAGGCTGTTTTGGAGATTTCATCGGATAAGAGCTTCTTCTTTGACCGCTGGTTCGAGGTGGGAGATTCCATATATCAAGCCTCTTTTGACAAGGACAAAGACCGCTCCAAGGCTGTTCTGGCAAGGCAAAGATCGAGTGTAAGACCCGGTCTGAATATCGGTGTCAAGAATGATTTTTCGAGCAACAGCAGAGAGACTATTCATGCTGTCACTGTCGATTTATTCCACTACACGGAGGAGCTGACCCGCCCTGCCTGGGAGGTAATGCAGGATAGCACTGCGGTAAAGAGCGGTTACAACTGCATCATGGCTAAGGCTCAATATCTCGGAAGAGAGTGGATAGCGTGGTACACGCCCGATATTCCGTCTCCTGCGGGACCATGGAAACTGTGGGGTCTGCCCGGACTCATCGTCGAGGCTAAAGATAGTGAAGGTCTCTTCTCATTCACCCTATCCTCTTTCTCTGCCACTACTCCGGAAAAGCTGTACGGCGACTTCTCGAACTTCTCGAAGTATAAGGATGCTTGGGAAAATAAGCACATGGGGAAAAAGAAACAGGTATTGGAGGCTTTCGCTTTCTTTATATCCGATCCGGTCGGCTACTTTCGCTCCATATATCCGGGAGCAAAGGTTACCGTTACGGATCAGAATGGCAATAAACTGTCTCAGGAAGATCTGCTCAGAGATTTTGTTTATCTGGAAAAGTGATGAAAATGAGAAAGGCAACACTCCTTTCTGCCCTGCTCTTCGTGGCGACTTTATCTGTTTATGGGCAGACCTATGGCTATAAAGTTCACTATCTGTTGCATAAACAGTACGAAATCTCAAAGGATAAAAAGCCGGATCCGGAGGAGATGATTTTGGAGATTATGCCCGATGAGAGCCACTATTACAGCAAGGTATTGGCTTTCATGGACTCTACCATTTTATCCAAAATCAGTACCGGAAGTGGCGTAAAAGAGGCGATGTGGGAAGATCCGAATATCGAAGAGGAGGGAGAGCCGATATATATACGCTCCTCGTTCGATAAGCAACAGCGTGAGGTCTCATACCGGATACTCGAAGAGGAGTACTCCTACACCGAAAAGGTTACCGCCCCCGAATGGCGCATCTTAGCGGATAGCACCAAACGGATTGGAGCATACAGCTGCACTCTTGCCCGTGCTTCGTACATGGGACGAGAGTGGCAAGTGTGGTACACGCAAGAGATCCCATCTTCCGCCGGACCTTGGAAGCTGTGGGGATTGCCGGGTCTGATACTTGAAGCGAAAGATATGGAAGGTATTTTTGAATTCTCTTTTCTCGGCTTTGAAGAGCAGACAGAGGAGAAGAGTTACGCTAAAGCGAGACGCTCTCTTATGCCTCATATCAGCAGCAAAAAGGCATCGAAGCAGAAGGTAGAAGAGCTTTACGGAAACTTTATAGCAGATCCTTTCGGCTTCTTGATGCAGACTTCGCCGGATGTTAAGATCATTTCCAATGGAGAACCAATGCTTACACCCACTTGGGAAAAGATGAACTATATACCGCTTGAAAGATGATAACGTCTAAGATAAACCTGCGTATTCTCTCTCTTTTTGCCCTCTTCTTTGTGGGCTCTACCGCTCTGCTTCATGCCCAAAACACAATCTCCGGATGGGTTAAAGAGAAAGACAACAACAAGGGAGTGCATCATGTCTCGGTGTCTGTCGTTTCCGGTGATAACGGAAAGATACTCGGCGGGACATTTACAGATGAAAAAGGATTCTTCAAAATAACGACCAAGCAAGAGATCGGTAAGGTTAAAGTGATCCTCTTATTCAATCACCTCTCTTATAAGAAGCTGACCAAAACGGATCTCGGAGCCGTTCTGAACGGTCAGAGTTTCTTTATGGAGCCTCGGACAGAGAAGTTGAAAGAGGTTGTTGTACACTCCACTCCCGTGCGCCAACGTGGAGACACGACGAGCTATTCGGTCAATCAGCTCAAAGCATTAGGCGATCGCTCTCTCGAAGATGTCTTAAAGCGGATACCGGGAATGAGTGTAGACACTTCGGGAAAGATAAGATACCAGGGCAAAGACCTGAGCAAGCTGTACGTCGAAGGTATGGATCTGATGGGAGGACGATATTCGCAGGTAACAAGAAACCTCACCACGGAAGATGTTGCATCCGTTGAGTTACTGGAAAATCACGAGGCAATAAAGATGGATAAAGATATTTCCAGAAGTGAAGAAACGGCTCTAAACATCCGTCTGACCGAGAAAGCGAAGTTGAACTGGATCTATTCGTTGGAGACCGGAACAGGTATCAACAGAGATGCCAAGCCGCAATACCTCGTGGAGGGATCGGCTTCCACATTCGGAAAGACCTTTCAAACGATGCTGATAGCCAAGGGCAATAATGAGGGGAAAGAGATCCTTTCGGAAATGAATCGCTTTGGTTACGATGGTTCACCATGGAGCATCATAAGCCGTGGACAGAGTAAAGGCAGCGACTTTTTCTCTTCAAGTGCCGATCTTGGCGATCATATCGTGAGAGCCAAAGGCAGAATAAACCAATCCGCAAGCGGTTCTGCCAATCATATAAGAAAGTTTTCGGAAGATGCCCAATGGCGTATGAACGTGAACTATGGCTTTGACAAGGCAGACAGACGTGCGTTATACACCACTCTTTTCAGGACTTCTCCCACCGAACAGACCAAGATAGAGGAGGAGCAGATACTGTCTCACAAACACCATCAACTCTCTTTGGAGAGCAGCTATACGTTCAACGGACAGTCGAGATATACTAGAGTGAAGACCGAGTTTTCGCTTCTGCACAAAGAGCTGCAAGGAGAAAAGATAGCCAACAAACACCCTTACGAGGAGTTTACAAAGTCTCCATCCGGTACGCTATCCAATGATATAGAGTGGAGCAAAAAGTTCGGAAAGGGACGGATAAGGTTTTCGGATAATCTTTTTGGTACTTATCGCCCCAACTCTCTTGCGCTTCATGCTCCCAAGGGACTCTCTGACGGAGCCACGGACATACTTCAAAAGATCGAGAGCAAGAGCTTCGGCAATGCGGCTTCTCTCTCTTACTACTACACCGGAAAGGGATGGGAGCTTGATCTGGGCGTGAATGTGGATCTCAACAGAGAGGAACTCTCCAGCTCATTGACGGGTCTGAAGTTTGCCGGTACTCACCCCACTTCGGGCAGTATTACCTATCAGGAAGCCAAGACAACCCTTAATCCCTCCTTGATTTGGAACTATAAGTACATCCGTCTCGCCCTTACTCCTGCCGTAACATGGATGCTTGCCTCCTCGAATGAAAAGGGATCGAAAGAGAAGCCTATCCTAATCTCTCAAAACGATATTCGCTTCACCCCGTCTCTTTACTTGAGATACGAGCCATCTTCAAGCTTCTACTCCACTCTGGGATGCAGCTACAACGAGGGCGACGGCTCTTATCCTCTCTTTCTTTATACGCCATACATCTTCCGAGGGATAGGCAGAATAGGAACGGGCGAAGCCGCCTGGTGGAAGACAAGAGCCTCTTCGGCATGGCTCTACTCCGCTTATAAAGATGTGCTCAACTTCTTCTCCGCATCCTACAATCTGCGATACACGAACGCACTATCCCCTCGCAGCTCATCCTCTTACCTCGATGGCATTTACATCATATCCAGACCGGACTGGAGGGAGACCCATAGTGAGTCGTTCTATCAATCGCTCTCCGTGCAAAAGTCTTTCCGCTCCATCGGTCTCACGACCAACTTAGAGGTGAACCACTCCATAGCCAAAGGCAAGATCGTACAGCAGGAAAAAGTGTTCGATCACCGCACTCAAGGAGTCATGGCATCCCCTACAATAGAGTGGCTGGCTTCGAGAAAACTGAGCTTCAAATACAGTGGGAACTACTCTCTATCCCTTTTCGGACTGAAGGATAGCGACAGAAAGGAGGCTAAACAGACCAATATGTACCACTCGTTCTCCATGTATGCCCGCCCGACCTCACTGTGGACACTGAAAGCGAGTGCCAATATGTACGACAGCAAAAACTCGGACATCGAAGGCGGCAAACGCAGAGGGATATGGTTCTTTGATGGAGAATCTCAGTATGTATTCCCTTGGGCTACGGTGGTACTAAGTGTTCGGAACTTGGGACAGAACGATATATACCGCGTGGAGAGCCGGAATGGTCTGAACGCCCACTCCTCTACCTTCTTCCTCCGACCGAGTGAAGTTTTGCTCTCGTTCAGGTGGAATCTGACTAAAAAATAGGATGGGCAGATAGAGAGGAGCGGAAAGGTTAGTGGTACATCAACCTCACTTTCAGCTCCGGATAGCATTTTTCGAGAGCCTCTTTCAGCCCCACAACGTGCCCTGCACCTACTATCACAATGCTTCTCAGGTGAGAATTGTCTCTTACTTGAGAAGCAATATTTTTTGCCATACGGCTGTTCCTTTCGTCCCAATACTTTGCAGCCTCTTCGCTGTACGGGGTGGAAGACTTCACGTATCGGAACGAATTGACAAGATGTTTCCGATACAGAGAAGCCGGACTATTGGTATACTTGCCGAGACGACCCAATAGAGCCGGAAGGATAGAGCGGTTGTAGTCTCTCTTTATCAACCGATCCCCCTCTCTGTTGTCTCCATTCTTCTCCCCTGCCTTACGGGCTTGAGACCATGCCTTGTAGTACTTATCGGTGGTCTGCTGGTCGTCCATACAGTAGAGTTCCCTGATATTCATTGCAGTTGCGAGCTTGAAGGAGAGATCCTCATTCTCATTTCCAAACGCTTTATCCGCTCCTTTCACGCCATACTTTCGCAGATAGTTGTAGTAGAGATGGTTTGCCCGGTCTCTCTTAATAAGATATGCTTCGGAAAGGAATCCGAAATCCTCTTCCGTCAGCTCTGCCAATGGCAGAGAGCGAAGCTCTTCAAATCGGTTCTCGTCCATGCTCTTTACGGCTCTGAGAGAGTCCGATATGTGGAGAAATCGGGGTGTAAAAAATTGCAGACTAACGGTATCGTTCGGGCAGATAAACTCCACATAAACCGCTTCCGGCTTATACTTCATGGCATAGCGTAGCAGAGGTTTGTAGCTGTTCTTTACAATGGCAGGCACGGAGTGCATCGTTCCCATGATCAGAACCTCTTTCTCCTGACTCGCCATGCTCATCGAAAGGGCAAAGAAGAGCAGTAACCCAATGTATTTTTTCATATCTTATTCCTGTATCATTCTTACAAAGACGAGAGAGAAATACTCTGTTCATCAAGGTTTAACGCGCCTAAAGTTACAAAAAAACAGATACCGAAGCGTGAGGCATGGCGCAAAGATCTTTCTATATTCACTTTCAAAATCTCTTTTATAAGGCATTAAAAACTGCTTTGAAAGTGAACAGAATGAGACTTCAAGGCTCGAATGGTAGAAATCAAATCTTGAATCTTACAAACCAAGCCTTGATTTGCAGGGAACAAAGCTCGATTTGTAGTTTTTAATCTGTTCGGGGATAAAAATAAACACATTAAATCTCTCTTGTAAACAGGTTCATATTTTGCTCTACCGGCAAAAAGCAGGGCATCCGTACCGCTACCGCTTGCATATCGATTCTATCTGATTACAAGGGAGTAAGCCTGAAACTCTTACCTCGACACACTCCATTGAACCCCCTTCTGTTTCGCAACAGCACTACGTTCACAGCCAAAAAGTCCGGAGCAAGATTTATGGATCGGGGCGAGTTTGTTCTAAGAATAATTATTATATTTACGCCTGTAAACTTTTATTTTTCAATACTAAATTCTAAAAAGCCAACAGCTATGAATGCAACAAAACTTATTAAACTTTTTTCTTTGGTTGTTTCGGCTATCTTGCCGCTCCTTTTTGTTTCGTGTGATATAAATAACCAAATGCCCGATTGCGGACAACCTCTTCTAAGAAATCATGTATGGCAAGGCACAGCCACACACGAAGATGGTTCCGGAGATGTTACCCTTGTTTTTATGTCGGGAGACTTGACCAAGCTCAACCCTAAGGCAACGATAAAAAATGAAAATGAGGGAAAGTCCGGTGGCAATGTAGAGGAAGGTGTTGTTTATATTACCTACAAAAAAGGGCTTACTTGGGAAAGAAAGGGAACGTATAGATTCCAAAATGATGCCTTGAGCATTGTTACTTATGTCGATATTGACAAAGAACCTTGGCTCAAAAAATGGCAGGAGTTTGTATTTGTAAAGAAAGAGTGGACAAAAAACAAGCTACATCTGGAAAACATCAATAAGGATGCCGAGGTACTTAGGGTATTGACTTTGAACCCGGTCTCTCAAAAAGAGAAGTAGAACCAATTGATATTATAATCATACAGGTAAGTGCGAAAGCACACTTTCAAACGGGACTGTTTACCGTCTGAAAACAAAAAAAATCACTACTAACAGGTGTTACAACCCTTTTAGTAGTGATTTTTTTTGCTTTATGGATAAAGGTATGCTCTTAATCTTTTCTCGCTGAACCGATGTTACTCAAGCCTCCTTTATCTCATTACCGAACTCTCTTCAAAGCCTCTTAGAGGTTTGCACGCTCGATGTCTTTGAAATACTTATAGGTTCCCACTTTCAGCTCTGCCGTAGCATCTTCATCGCAGACAATGATGCCTTTCGGGTGCATCTGCAGTGCGGAGATGGTCCACATCTGATTGATGCTTCCCTCCACCGCATGGTAGAGCGCACGTGCCTTGCCTAAGCCATTGACCAGAATGATAACCTCTTTGGCATCCATCACGGTGCCCACACCCACTGTTACCGCTGTGGTAGGCACTTTGGAGATATCACCGCCGAAGAAACGGGAGTTTGCTGCTATCGTATCCGATGTCAGCGTCTTCACTCTTGTGCGTGAGGCAAGCGAAGATCCCGGCTCGTTGAATGCAATGTGTCCGTCCGGACCTATACCGCCAAGGAATATATCTACTCCGCCAACCTGCTTCATCTTTGCCTCGTATGCCTCACATTCGGCTTGTATATCGGGGGCATTGCCGTTGAGGATATTGACATTCTCTTTCGGGATGTCTATATGGGAGAAGAAGTTGGTCCACATAAAGGTGTGGTAGCTCTGTTCGTGGTCTTGTGGCAGCCCGATGTACTCGTCCATGTTGAACGTTACAACGTTGCGGAAAGAGACCTTACCCTCCTTGTGAAGGCGGATAAGGTTCTTGTACAATCCCATCGGCGTAGAGCCGGTAGGCAGTCCCAATACAAATGGTCGGTCTGCGGTAGGAGCAGCATCGGCAATACGTTTTGCAACGTATTCTGCTGCCCATAGCGACATCCGATCATAGTCGGGTTGGATAATAAGTCTCATAAATCTTTTGTGTTGTATGGAATATACTTCTGTATCTTAGTCTTTCAACAGCTGTTCTGCCAGACGCTTTCCGAGATCCCATGCTGCGGCGATGTCTGCATCCTTCATCTCCATCTGGATCTCCACGCTGTTCTCTTCGAGTGTCTCCCATTTCATGGTTTCGGCAAAGGGTTTGAGATTCTTCACGGCAGCACCATTCCATGTGTAAGAACCAAAGCAGGCAAAAAGCTTACCCTTGACACCACGGCTCTCGATCATGTTCATCGCTGTCTCTACCACAGGATAAAGTCCGTTGTTGTACGTTGGGCAACCAAGTACCACAGCCTTATAACGGAAGACATTGGAGAGGACATAAGAGGGGTGCATCGTGGATGCGTTGCAGAGTACCACATTCTTCACGCCGTGATGAGCCAATGAACGTCCGATCACTTCCGCCACCTCTTCGGTGTGTCCGTACATGGAACCGTAGATAATGGTGGCTCCCACTTCCCACTCATCCTTGCTGAGCTTGTCGTAAAGAGCAATGATCTCTCCGGCATACTTTCTCCAAACAGGTCCGTGAGTGGCACAAATGGTTCCGATTTCAAGACCGGCACACTTGGCTATCGCTTTTTGTGTAAACGAGCCATACTTGCCCACGATGTTGGAATAGTAGCGATACACTTCGTTGTAGAACGCTGTACGATCTACCTCTTCATCGAAAATACCACCATCCAACGTACCGAAAGATCCGAACGCATCGGCAGAGAAGAGCACCTTTTCCTTAGCATCGTAAGTGAACATCACTTCGGGCCAGTGCACCATGGGAGCAAAGATAAATTGGAGTTCGCGGGATCCGATGTTGAGCTTAGTGCTTTCGTCCACGATCACGACATTGTCCGTGATGTCAAAGTAGCCCTTAAGCATATCGGCACTTTTCTTATTCACCACAAACTGAATATCGGGATACTTGTGCTTAAGGACACGGATAGAGCCTGAGTGATCCGGCTCCATGTGATCCACGATCAGATAGTGAAGCGGTTCATCACCAAGTATTCTCTCAAGATTGTTAAGGAATCTGTCTGCATAGCAAATATCGACGGTGTCTATGAGTACATTCTTTTCGTCTTTGATCAGATAGGAATTGTACGCCACACCGGCAGGCAGAGGCCACAGGTTTTCAAAAAGATGTTTCGTTCTGTCGTTTACGCCAAGATAGTAGGTAGAGTCGTTTACCTTTGGAATGTAATACATTTTTATATCGTAGTTTTTAGTGTTAAATATTATTCTGTTTTGCCTTTTGGCTGTACACTATGGAAGCAATCCCCACTATGATAAAAGGAATACTGAGTAGCTGCCCCATATTCAGGAGCATATCTACCTCGAAATCTTCCTGAGGATTCTTCAAGAACTCTATAAAGAAACGAGCAGTAAAAAGAAGGGTCATAAACACTCCGAAGATGAGACCGGTCTTTTTATACGCGTCGCGTTTCCAATAGAGATACATACATATCGCGAATATGATAAGATAAGCAAGAGCTTCATAGATCTGCGTAGGGTGAGACGGAAGAGAGAATACAGGCTCTCCACCGTGGATCTCACCACCGTAAAGATTGGTGATAAAGCGAAATCCCCAAGGAAGATCCGTAGGTCTGCCGTATATCTCATGGTTCATAAGGTTTCCGGTACGTATCATTGCCGCAACCAATCCGCTCGGTACGGCAAGACGGTCGAACACCCAGAGCATACTCTTATGACTCACTTTCTTACTATAAAAATAGATGGCAATGATGATACCGAGCACGCCTCCGTGACTTGCCAAACCTCCTTCCCATGTCTTGAGAATCTCTATCGGATTTGCCAGATAGTAGGATGGATTGTAGAAGAGAACGTGTCCCAACCGTGCACCGATAAATGTTCCGAGAACGGTATAAATAACAAGATGGGTAAACCATTTCTCAGGTAACTGCTCTCTTTTCCACATCTTATCGAGGATGTAGTACCCGAAAACCAAAAGTCCGACAGCGAACAACAGACCATACCAACTTAACCGAACTCTTCCCAGAGTAAGGATGATAGGATCTGCTTCCCATGTTATGTATGCCAACATATAGTTACTTCATTATAATTTTAGACATTGCAAATTTAGTCATAATATACGAGACGCCCTTACTCTAATATGATATAAGGCGACAATCTAAGGCTATCATCCACAGAGAAGAGCGAGGTCTCGTACAATCCTTTCCACGTGGGGAGATCTCCTTTGGTGAGAATACGCTTGAGAGCAGACGCCTGACGGAATGAGATATAAGGATGTCTGCGCAGCTCTCCACCTTCAAAAGATGAGATCCTGACAGGCATCGGAAGCTCTTTTACATAGAAGTAGGGCTTTATCCGGCTGTATCGCTCTCTATCCATTCCATAGACCTCCTGAAGCTGTTCCGTACAATAATAATAGCCCCAAAGCAGCTCCCGATACTTCACAATCCTTTTGGCAAAAGAGGAACCGATGCCGGGCACACGGACGAGTAGGGCAGAGTCGGCACTGTTGAGGTCTATCTTCTCTCCTTTTTTCATCTTCTCCGGGAGCTGTTCACGTTTCGGAGGTCCGGGATAGTGCTTCGTGCGAGAGACTGTATCTCTTGTTTCTCCGAAAGTGGCAGGAATATTCGGGACGGTATCGTTCAAAATCTCCGGACTTTCTTGTGCCACGATAGCTCCGTGGGATGTTTCGGACGGATCGGAATAGAGCAGATAGCCGGCAAAGAGAGCGACAAAAAGGAGAAGAACGATGATGGCGATTACATCCGAACGTTTGAGATAAAACCAAGCAGGTCTTTTCTTACTCATAAGAAGTGGCTTTTATTGGCAGATTCCGTCCGCAAGTCTAATGGTACGATCGGCGATCTTGGTCAGCGCATCGTCGTGAGTTACGATCACGAAGGTGAGACCTTTTTCCTCTCTAAGTTTAAGGAACAGACTGTGCAACTCTTCTTTGTGTGCCTTATCCAATGCTCCCGACGGCTCATCCGCAAGGATCACCGTGGGGTTATTGATGAGAGCACGCCCAACAGCCACTCGTTGCTTCTCTCCTCCACTTAGTGCGGCAGGTTTATGATGGAGTCTCTCTCCCATATTGAGATAACGGAGCAGCTCTTCCGCTTTGGCGTAGGCTTCTTTCTTGGACACCCCTGCGATGAGAGCGGGTATTGCGACATTTTCGAGAGCGGTAAGCTCCGGCAGGATCTGATGAAACTGAAACACGAAGCCAATGTGTTTGTTGCGAAATCTTGCCTGCTCGTCTCCTTTAAGCGTTACTACGTCCGTGCCGTTGATCCGGACAGATCCTCCGTCCGGACTGTCCAGCGTCCCCAATATCTGCAGCAGGGTTGTCTTCCCGGTGCCGCTTGCTCCCACGACGGCTACTATCTCTCGTTCGTACACCTCTATCGAGAGACCTTTCAGTATATGTAGCGGACCGAAGCTCTTCTCTATTCCTTGGGCGGATATTACAGCTTTGCTCATTCGTTTTCTTCTTTTTGGGTTATCACACTTACGGCATAATAAGCCGCGTAACATCCGGCTACGGCGGGCAGATAAGCCACGGTTCCGTTCACCGATTTCTTATTGTTTTCTCCGTCTGTTACTTCAAGCGTCTCCTTATCAGGCAGCTCTTCAGAGTAGACAACGGGGAAAGAGACCGAGACGCCGAGCTTTCTTAATCTTTTCCGGACGACTCTTGAGAGAGGACATCCACCTACTTTCTTCATGTCGCCCACTCTAAGCTTTGTGGGATCGAACTTCGAGCCGGCGCCCATGGCGGATATGAACGGCATAGAACGGCGTTGAAGCGAGGCGATCAGAAAGACCTTTGGGCTCAATGTATCTATTGCATCTATGACGAAAGCGTAGGGTTCTGCGTCCAGCAACTCTTCGGTGAATTCATCTTTCAGGAATAGCCGGTGAGTCCTAACAACACACTCCGGGGCAATATCTCTGATGCGCTCTTCCCATAAATCCACTTTAGCCTTTCCAACAGTCGAGCAGGCGGCAATGATCTGTCTGTTGCGGTTGCTCTCCTGAACCTCATCGGCATCCACGATAGTGAGGTGTCCCACTCCGACACGAGCCAACATCTCCAATGCGTATCCTCCCACACCGCCTGCGCCCACCACCAGCACGTGAGCCTCTCTAAGCTTCTGCATGGCTTCGGTACCCATCAAGAGTTCGGTACGCTCCTGCCATCCGTAAACGTTCTCAATCATAGGCACAAAAATACGAAAAACGAAGAAGAGAGTGCTATCGTGACTCCTTTTTCGTATGTCAAACTTGCAAACGAATATTTACTCTCTAAGGTGAAAAACAAAGATCTGCAAACCGGAAGTCCTAAAGCGTTTCCGGCTTGCAGATTCGTCTGCGAAAGAGATCGGCTAAGTCTTATCTGTATTCAAACAAAGCTCCTCTCTGTTTCATCTTGACTTTTTCGCCCACTACTTATAGCGCAACCACTGCATCAAGGTCTTGTAGGACGGTTTCTTGCCATACATCAATATACCGATACGATATATTCTGGAAGCAAACCAGATAGAACCGAGAGCCGAAGCAATAAGTATTACAATGGATAGTACCAACTGCCACATCGGAGGCTCGAAAGGCAAACGAACCATCATCACCACCGGAGAAGAGAGCGGGAACATGGAAGCAAAAATAGTAAGCGGAGCATCCGGATTATTTGCAGCATAGAAGCCGAAGTAAAATGCCAACAAAGAAATGATCGTTACGGGCATCATCAGTTGTTGTCCGTCTTCATCGTTGTCTATCGCCGAGCCCACTGCGGCATAAAGAGAGGCATAGATCAGATAACCTCCAAGGAAGTAGAGGATGAATGACACGAAGATGAGCGAGAAGTTGATGCTCTGCAACGGCACAAGAATCTCTTCGATGAAGCCCTCCATCATGACACTTTCCTGTGCGGCAGAGATCTGCTTCATCTCCGCAACGGATGTAGTGAAGGTGTCGAACATGAAGAGCTGAAGCAGGAAGACTCCCCCGACAAACACCACAGCCCAAATAAAGAGCTGAGTGAAACCTATGAGAAGCGCAGCGATAATCTTGCCCATAAGAAGCTCAAAAGGCTGCACGGAGGAGATGATCACCTCCACGACACGATTCTTCTTCTCTTCCCGAACGGAGGCAAATACCATCATCCCGTACATGAAGATGAAGAAGTACATCACGAAATTGGTTATCATACCCAAAGCAGATGCCAAACCGGCGGAAGAAGAAACACTGTCCTCTCCGGATGCAACGATCTTTGCGGTTTGTATATCCAGACGCACCTTGGTATCATCAATAATGTTTTTCAGGTTCGGAATATCGAAAGAAGCGATCTTCTCCTCTTGAAGCACCGGCATGATCTGATCGTAAACAAGATCCGAAAGCTCCGATGTAATCTGCTTTTCCGTAAAGATTTTTATCCCTCTGGGATTCTCCAACAAGTCCTCCGAGATGAGCACATAGGCATACATCTCTGTTCCTTCGGCTCGCTCCTCATCTAAGCTCTTGGAAGTGGTTATGAAACGAAAACCGTCCTTGTTCTTAAGGTGGGAGAAGTACTTTCCGGGCTGGTCTGCAACAAGAACCACTTTCTCTTCGTCCGTTGTACTCTTGGTGTTCATCAATATCGCCGGGATAAAGCTGATGGCGATAAAGAAGATCGGGGTGAGAATCGTAAAAATAATGAACGACTTCTTGAGTACCTTCTCACGATACTCACGAGATATTATTACTCCTAACTTTTTCATGCTTCTACTGCTACTGGTTCTGTTTTGGTTACAGTGTCTATGAATATGTCCTGTATGGACGGAATGATCTCTTCAAACTTCACAAGCTCGCCAAGTGGAACAAAGTCCGCGATAATCTCGTTCACGCTCGCCTGATTCGGGTTCAGCACCTCCACTTCCCAAAATCCGGCTCTCTCGTTATGATGCATACTGACACCGTAACGCTCCTTAAGAGATGACGGTATCTCAAATCCGTTGTTGGCGTAGTAGCTGATACCATATTTAGATCCCTTGAAACGCTGCTTGATTTCGCTTACTGAACCTTGAAGTACAAGGCGAGACTTATTGATCAGTCCCATATCATCGCACACCTCTTCCACGCTCTGCATATTGTGTGTGGAGAATATAATGGTGTGTCCTTTATCTTTGAAACCGAGGATTTCATCTTTTAGGAGCTTGGCATTGACGGGGTCGAAACCGCTGAAAGGCTCGTCAAAGATGAGCAGTTCGGGCTCATGAAGGACAGTGGCAACGAATTGCACCTTCTGCTGCATCCCTTTGGAGAGCTCTTCTACCTTGCGATTCCACCAAGGCATGATGTCAAACTTTTCAAACCATTCTGTCAGCTTCTTCACAGCATCCTGTCTGGAAAGTCCTTTAAGTCTTGCCAGATAGATGGCCTGCTCCCCTACTTTCATCTTGCGGAAGAGTCCTCTCTCTTCAGGAAGGTATCCGATGTTTTGCGTATCCTCCTGTACCATTTTTCTTCCCTTAAACAACACTTCTCCGCTATCGGATATACCAATGCGGTTAAGTATGCGTATAAGAGTGGTCTTACCCGCTCCATTGGGACCGAGTAAACCATAAACTCTTCCTTGCTGCACCTCTATGCTGACATGATCCAATGCACGATGAGCGGAAAAGTCTTTTACAATCTCTTTTGTTTCTATAAAAATCATCTGGTTCGTATGTGTGTGGATTATTATTTCAGTATGATATTGTTCGGGATGAGAACACGCTCTCCCAACCGGTTTGCCATATTGTTCCTAATGGCTGTCCAGCGTTGTATCTCTTTCAGAATCTCTGTACGCCGTTCGATATTCTCCTCATCTGGCTCCTTCAAGCTCTCCATAAGGTGGTCTATCTTCTCTCTGACGTAGTTGAACTTCAGGTTCAGAATAAGCTTATAGACAGCTGTTACCAGCTTGTGAGCCTCTTCCGTCTTATCTTTCTCTCCTCCATGAATGGCACTCAAAGGTCTTTCGTCCGTGATGATACGAGTACCCAACAGACGGATACCATCTTCCGGATGAGAGAGAAGCTGCTTGTAAATCTGCTCCTTATCCATATTCGGGATCATCTCTTTGTAGAGAAGGCGATAGAAACGCGTGAATGCTTCGGAGAAGAAGCCGGTGTCTTCCAGTTCGGACAGCTCTCCCTCCACCAGCTCGAATACTGCCGGAGAGTAAAGTTCGCCCGACTCGGTCTCAAACTTTATGGGGTCAAGGATGGTAAAAATATCTTTGAGCAGAGCATGGAGCAAGGCAAACTCACCCGGTTTGAGGTTGTGATCCTTTGCCGGAGTCTGCACAAGTCGCTCTGTCTGCCCTTCCGTCGAGAGAGTCTCTGCCTCTTGTTCTATCCGTGAAAGAGATTGCTCGGAATGTTTCTGCCTCTCGCTCCTCTTCTCGCTGATGGATGAGAATGCCACTTCTTCCGATATTCCGGTATGAGCAACGGCTTCTTTGATGTAAAACTCCCTTGTCAGCTCATCCGGAATGAGTGCGATAGAGGATAGAATACTGCTCGTCATCTGCACGCGAGCCTGTACGTCCTGTCCCTTGTTTCGCATCAGCACATCGCTCTTAAAGCTCACAAAGTCCTGTTCATTGGCATCGACATAGGCGTAAAACTCCTCCGGTGTTTTCTCTTTGACAAATGTATCGGGGTCGTGTTCGGGAGGAAGCGTGAGGATCTTAACGTTCAATCCCTGCTCCAATCCCACATCAATACCACGAAGAGCCGCTTTAAGTCCCGGAGCATCACCGTCAAAAAAGAGCGTTATATTGTGAGTAAACCTCTTGATTTTACGCACTTGAGACTCTGTCAAAGCCGTACCGGAAGATGCCACCACATGCTTTATTCCTGCCTGATGAAGTGCCAAAACATCCATGTAACCCTCCACGACGAAGCATTTGTCCTGCTTTCCGATCTCCTGTTTTGCCTGAAAAAGTCCGTATAGCTCGTCTCCTTTACTATAAATATCCGTTTCGGGAGAGTTGACGTACTTCGCTGCTTTTTGAGAAGGTTTGAGGATGCGGCCTCCAAAACCAACGACACCTCCGGAGAGAGTATGTATCGGGAATATGATCCGACCTTGGAAACGTTCCCAGATGCGCCCGTCTTCTCCTTTCGTTATAAGTCCTGCCTTGATAAGAGATTCCTCCTTGAGACCTTTTTTCATAGCCTCTGAGTGGAGATACCCTTGCTTATCGGGAGAAAAGCCTATCTGAAACTCTTTCAAGACCTCTTCATGGAAGCCTCGTTCTCTGAAGTAGGATAGACCGATGGTGCGACCCTCTTGCACTTCAAACAGTTCGCGGACAAAAAGATCGCGGGCAAAGCTGTTTGCCATGAAAAGAGCCTCTCTCTCGTTTCGGACTTCAAGCTCCTCCGCCGAGAGTTCGCGCTCCACAATCTCTATTCCATACTTTTTGGCAAGGTACCGAATGGCATCGACCCACGAGAGTTGCTCGTGTTTCATGATGAAATTGAGAGGAGAACCGCCCTCTCCACAGCTGAAACACTTGCATATATTCTTGGAAGGAGAAACGTAGAAAGAAGGATTGCGATCTTGATGAAAAGGACAGAGACCTATATAATTCTGTCCACGACGATGCAGAGATACGAAGTCGCTCACCACGTCTACTATCTCTGCTCTGTCCAGAACCTCATCTACTGTTCGGGCATCTATCCTATATTTTCCGCCAACACCCTCCATGCTGTTTCAAGATCCTCCTCTGTATCTATTCCGATAGTCGGGATGTTTGTCTCTCTGCATACTATCCGAAATCCGTTTTGTAACCAACGGAGCTGCTCCAGCATCTCTATACACTCGTATGGAGAGCGCGGAAGTGCGCAGACTTTTTCCAATGCTTCCGGTCGGTAAGCGTACATACCAAGATGCTTGTAGTAAACCCCGGAAAGATCTACCGGTATGCCTCCCTCATCTTTTCGGGAGTACGGAATAGGCAGGCGAGAGAAATAGAGTGCATTATCGGAGAGATCCCTAACCACTTTCACCACATTCGGATTCTTTGCCAGCTCCGAGACATTCCCCTCTTTAGCCAAATCTATGCAGAGAGTCGCTATATCCGTCCGAGCATCTTCAAATGCACCGCGAAGCAGATCCAAGTGTTCTTTTGAAACAAAAGGCTCATCCCCCTGCACATTGATGATGACATCCGCCACAAATCCGCTCTTCCTGTACGCCTCAAGGCAACGATCCGTTCCGCTTTGATGGTCCGGAGAGGTCATGATGGCTTTTCCGCCGTGTGCCTCCACGGCATCCACAATCTCTTGCGAATCTGTTGCGACAACGGCAAGATCCACATACCGACTTGCACGATTGTAAACATGTACCACTATGGGCAGCTCTCCGAGCAGTCTCAAAGGCTTACGGGGCAGGCGTTGAGAGCCTATCCGGGCAGGAATGATTGCTATTGTTTTCATCGACATTGCTATACTTAAAGATCTCTCTGCAAAGATAGCGGAAAAAGCCTACGATGTCCCGATTTATTTTCTCAAGACACGCAAGGCCTCCGAAGTGGATGTCAGGATCGGTTCAGTAGATATGGGAGCACCTACGGCATGCTTCATCCAATGATTCGGAAGTATTCGTCCCACAGAGAACATCCGCTGTACCTCTTTTGCCAAGTTCTTATCTCCCATGTATTTTTCTATCTGGAAGTTGATAAGATGCCCTACGGAATAGTTCGGCAAATAGAGCGGATAGACCAACATGTGAGAATAAATTCCCAGCAGGGTCTCGTCTTTTCCTCCGAGTATGTCGGCATAGTAGCTGTTCCAAACCTCTTTGGCGATCTTCAAGAGCGCCTCTTTGAGCTCTGCCGGAGAGGCTTCGGGGTTGGCATACATCCACTCCCATACCGCAATATCCACGAGCGACACACCCATGATCTCGTAACAGCTCCAAAACTTATCGAGAGCCATATAGTACATATCCTCTTCCGAAATGGTCTGCAATCCGAGCAGCTGAAGATCTTTCAGCTGAAACAAGAAAGCAAGAGCCTCTGTAAAGCCGGTGTTGGGTACGCCGTTGAGCATATAATAGTCGACATCGTTCATCGAAATGGTCTGTTCGACGTTGTGTCCGAACTCGTGTACGGCAATGTTGTAGCCTTTGTAGTCCATCCCTTTCTCCCCTATTCTTGTACGAAGTCGGGCTACATCGCCTCTCATCATAGAGCCCATGGCGTGTCCGGCACCTCTTGAAGGATCTACCACAATCAGTGAAGTGATACGCTCAGCCTCTTCCGGTGTCCAGCCGAGCTTTACAAGGATATGAGGCAGATCTGCTTTGAGAGCATCCGGATTGGGATAGAGCTTGGAAGTGATCTTTGTAAGCTCATCTTCGGACATGGTTCCGCGAGGTTTGAATCCATCGTACCAAATATCGAAAGGCTCCAACGGACGACCGAGTCGCTCTGCAATGAACGATGCCACCTCTCTCACCTGAGGCGATGTAAGCAGACTGATGAAGAGCGACTTAACCTCAGCCAGCGGGATCTCCATATCCCGATCTATGGCTCTGTCTATCTGGGTGGGATAGTGAGGGAAGTAAGGGTCCAGAGCTTTTGAGGAAAGAAAATTATTGAGCAGTGCCACGTAACGCATATCATCCGAACTTTTCGCTGCCACATCGGCTCCGGAAGCATCCACGATCTTATTGCTGTAAGGCTCCCAAAGCAGCTCCTCATTGCCCACGACGTTTTCAGGCAGGGTCTGATCTATTATTCGCTTCATCACTTGGTAGATCATCCGCTGTTTGGTGAGACCTTGCTCTTTGTTCGCGTAGTTGGATTTAAGCTCGTCTCTCAACCCCCAATGGGATATGAGCTTCATATCTTCGGGGAAGAGTCTCTGCCCGTTTTCGTCCACAAGGTTGCCCATTACGATATTGTATTCGGCTATATAGGTGTCGTTCTCGGTAAGAACCTTGGACTGCCCTTGCTTTATGGATGCCGGCACGCGAGAGATAAAGCGGTCTCCCATCCGTGCATAAGCCCACTCTCTCCTGCTCCAGCTCTCTCCCAGACGGCTCTTCTCTTCGAGCGTATAGAATGGGAAGTTGAGTGCCGTAACGAATGCCACCTTCCCGGAGAACATATCGTCATCCAGGTGTGAGTACACATCGTAGTAGCCAAAGAGCATATCCACCTCCGTTGTGGCAGGTCCCGATACGTGCAAAGGGCGTTTCAGGTGAGAGTCTATCTTATGAAAGTGTCCGATCATAACTTCAAAGTTGCGCTCCAGAGTATCGTACAGCCCGGAAAGTTCTGCCTCATCCGCCACAAACATTTTGCGGCAAAAAGCCTCAAACTCTTCGGCTGTGCCATCTTCGGCACGCCACAATGCCGCCACTTGAGAGACTCCACGCTCTATTCTGAACAAGGAGGACTTCCCGTGCAACATCTTTAGGGTGTCTGTCGTTTTCTGTATCTGTTCCATAGTGATAGAGGTTGCCGCCTCCGACTTATCCGTGCCGCACTTATTCTGTCCGGCACAAGCAGAAAGCAGTAAAGCGAAAGTCGCAAGCAAGATTGCATTTAATCGTCTCATAGGTCCTTAACTAAATTGGTTCTACTATTTCTTTGGAGATCTCTTTCGCTAAAAAGAGATTAAAATATCCATGTAAATATAAAACGTTTTAGGGGAACGAACAAAGCGAATACTATTAAGAAGAAAAAAGGGCATAAGGGAAAGATGCTCCGGCAAAGTGCACTTTTATATAAAAACAGGGAGATGAAGCCATTTTTTCCGACCGGCTCATCTTCTCCTCAAATTGCGCCCACGCCTTAAGAAAAGAGATAAAAACCTATAAACCAACAGATTCGCGAATTTATTGAATTTGAGAACTTTTCTCCCTTTGGTCGCTTTCAAGTGCCATTTTCGCGTTAATAAACTTCAAAATATGAAGGATTGAGTGTGAATGGATCTTAATGCAAAAATCACCCCAAAAACCGACACCTAAGGGCAAAAACCATTAAAACACTAATTATCAACAGAGTAAGCAAAAACTCTAAACACGTTAATTGAATCCGGTAAACGTATTAAATGAAATCAGTAAACGTGTTCATTGAAAAATTAAACACGTTAAGCCGACAAAATATGCTCGTTTAGCGTTTTGGCTTAGCAGGTATCGGAATTTGTGTTAATAAAATGAGGTGATTTTAACTATTCCCTTACCCTCTAAAAATGAGGTGTCGGATCAAAATAGAGAGAGGGGAAAAGACGACCATTTTCGGTATGGAATATATAAAAATGAAAGGGTCGGCGAGTTTTGATTTTTCAACAAAATTTCAGAGTTTGCATGACAAAAAAATAATACCTAAATTTATCCCGATTTTGGGAAACGGATCTCTCCGGTTCGGCAACAGTTATGGCCCAAAGCGGAGAGAACGGAGCGCTTCCCGAAATGGAGTCGAATACTGAATTATGTACCATATTTAACGATATAACACAAGAAAGTTATGGAAATACCATTTGCAGAATCTTACCGCATCAAAATGGTTGAGCCGATCCACAGATCGACTCGTGAAGAGCGTGAACAATGGATTAAAGAGGCGAAGTATAACCTCTTCAAGCTAAGCAGTAAACACGTTTTCATCGACCTCCTTACAGACTCCGGTACCGGAGCAATGAGCAACCGCCAATGGTCTGCCATGATGATGGGAGACGAAAGCTATGCCGGAGCAGAAAGCTATTTCGAGCTGAAAGAAGCTATCAAAAAGATCCTCGGATTCCCTTACTTCTTACCTACTCACCAGGGACGCGCAGCAGAGAACGTGCTTTTCTCTACAATCGTAAAAGAGGGCGACTATCTTCCGGGCAACTCTCACTTTGACACCACAAAAGGTCATATAGAATACCGCAAGGCTCATGCCGTAGACTGTACCATATCAGCGGCAGCACAGACAGAGCTTGAGCTTCCGTTCAAGGGAGAAGTAGACTTGGAAAAGCTGGAAAAGGTATTGGCAAACAACCCTAAAGAGAAGATCCCTTGCGTGGTACTTACGGTAACCAACAACACGGCAGGCGGTCAGCCCGTATCTATGAAGAATATACGCGACGTGCACAACCTCTGCCGCAAGTATGATATTCCATTGCTGTTGGACTCTGCACGCTTTGCGGAAAATGCTTACTTCATCAAGACAAGAGAAGAGGGCTATGCGGACAAGAGCATCAAAGAGATCGTGCGCGAAATGTTCTCTTATGCGGACATGATGACCATGTCCAGCAAGAAAGACGCTATCGTAAACATGGGCGGTTTCGTGGCTTTCAAGAACGAAGAGCTATGGAAAAGATGCCAGATGTTCTGTATTATGAACGAAGGATATATCACCTACGGTGGTATGAGTGGACGAGATATGGCTGCCTTGGCAGTAGGCTTGGACGAAGGCACTCAATTCGATACTCTCGACACCAGAATACGTCAGGTGCAATATCTTGCGGCAAAACTCGATGAGTATGGCATACCTTATCAACGCCCGGCAGGCGGACACGCCATCTTCCTTGATGCCAAAAAGATCCTTCCTCAACTGCCTCGTGAAGAGTTCGTAGCCCAAACACTGGGAGTGGAACTCTATCTGGAAGCCGGAATACGCGGTGTGGAGATCGGTGCCATCCTTGCAGACCGGGATCCTGAAACCAAAGAGAACAGATACCCGGAGCTTGAACTGCTTCGTCTTGCAATACCTCGCCGTACATATACAAACAACCACATGGATGTGATTGCCGCAGCAGTGAAAAATGTATATGACCGCAGGGAAAGCATCACAAAAGGATATGAGATAACTTTTGAACAACCCGTGATGCGTCACTTCACAGTAGAACTTAAAAAGCTATAACGTGAAGCTGCTCATCAAACACTTATAAGTGGAAAGAAATATTCGGCGAGTCTCACCTGATAAACTGTGTGAGACTCGCCGAATGACTTTTATACCCCCGAACAACGAGCAGCAAGGAAGACTCGAAAGTGATACATTTGCCAATAAAATCGGACTCTCTTAAAAAATTGTCCTAATAAAGATAATGTTCTATATTTGCATAATAGAATAATGTAAGCAAGATTTATACACAAACACTTATACATTTCATTATGAATATTTCTCACATTGAGCACTTGGGTATTGCCGTTAAGAGCATCGAAGATTCTCTTCCATACTACGAGGGAGTCTTGGGTCTAAAGTGCTACAACATCGAAGTAGTAGAAGACCAAAAAGTAAAAACCGCTTTCTTCAAGGTAGGACAAACCAAGATAGAGCTTCTTGAACCAACCTCAGAAGACAGTACTATTGCGAAGTTCATAGAGAAAAAAGGAGAAGGTATCCACCACATTGCATTCTCTGTAGCCGATGTGAATGCAGAGCTGCCACTGTTGGAAGAAAAAGGTGTCCAGCTCATCGACAAGAAAGCCCGTAAAGGAGCAGAAGGTCTAAACATCGCATTCCTTCACCCGAAAAGTACAAGAGGCGTACTTACGGAGCTTTGCTGCTCTTGCGAATAATACTCCGCGAAGAGCCGAAACTTTTAGATCAGAAAGACAAACAAAATAAACACGAAATTTAGAATGAGTACTCAGTTAGACAAGATAAGAGAGCTTATCGAGAAAAGAAATACAGCTCGCCTGGGCGGCGGCGAAAAACGTATCGAAAGCCAGCATGCTCGTGGAAAATATACTGCTCGCGAACGTATAGCACTCCTTTTGGATGAAGGAAGTTTCGAGGAGTTCGATATGTTCGTACAGCACAGATGCTCGAACTTTGGTATAGATAAAACAAAGTTTCTCGGTGATGGTGTAGTGGTAGGCTCCGGTACAATAGACGGCAGACTGGTTTACATCTTTGCTCAAGACTTTACCGTATTTGGCGGTGCACTCTCTGAAATGCTTGCTGCTAAGATCTGTAAGGTGATGGATATGGCTATGAAGATGGGGGCTCCCGTTATCGGTCTTAACGACTCAGGCGGTGCACGTATCCAAGAAGGCGTAAACGCTCTTGCAGGATATGCAGAGATATTCCAACGCAATATCCTTGCTTCCGGTGTGGTACCTCAAATATCTGCCATCTTCGGTCCTTGTGCCGGTGGTGCGGTTTACTCTCCAGCTCTTACCGACTTCAATATCATGTGCCGCGGAACAAGCTATATGTTCCTTACCGGTCCTAAAGTGGTTAAGACCGTAACGTATGAAGATGTAACACAAGAAGAGCTTGGTGGAGCAGATGTTCATACAACCAAGTCGGGCGTGGCACACTTCGCAGTGGATACAGAAGAGGAAGGACTAAATCTTATCCGCCATCTTCTCAGCTTCATGCCGCAAAACAACATGGAGGATGCTCCGGCTATCGAATGCACCGACCCTGTAAACAGAATGGAAGATGCGTTGAACCACATCATTCCGGACTCTCCTAACCGTGCATACGATATGTATGACGTGATCGGTGCTATCGTGGATAATGGTGAGTTTCTTGAAGTACACAAAGACTACGCGCAGAATATCATCGTTGGTTTTGCTCGCTTCGGCGGTCAGAGTGTAGGTATCATTGCCAACCAACCAAAGGTGATGGCGGGTAGTTTGGACTGTAACGCGTCTCGCAAGGGTGCTCGTTTCGTTCGCTTCTGCGATGCTTTCAATATTCCTCTTGTTACGCTTGTGGACGTTCCTGGATTCCTTCCGGGTACCGGTCAAGAGTACAACGGCGTCATCACTCACGGGGCAAAGATTCTTTATGCTTACGGAGAAGCTACCGTGCCTAAGATTACAATCATTCTTCGCAAAGCGTATGGCGGTGCTTATATCGTAATGAGCTCTAAACACTTGCGCGGTGATATCAACTACGCTTGGCCTTCTGCGGAAATCGCCGTAATGGGTCCATCGGGAGCTGTTGAAGTGATCTTTGCGAAAGAAGTTGCTGCTGCAAGCGATCCGGCATTGGCTGCACAAGAAAAAGAAGCAGAGTATCGCAATGCATTTGCAAACCCATACAATGCTGCATCTTACGGTTACATCGACGATGTTATCGAGCCTGCAAATACTCGCTTCCGCATCGTAAGAGCATTGAAGCAGCTTCAAACAAAGAAAGTGTACAACCCGGCGAAGAAACACGACAACATTCCGCTATAATGTACTCTATCTTCAGACATGAATTCTTGCAAGATGAATAAACTTTTCATCAGGAGTACGCTCCTTCTCCTATGTTTTATCTTTCCTTTGACTATATCGGCTCAGAGCGTGAAAGCTCTGCGTCTGAATGAAGTGCTGGTAGTTAATGAAACAAACTTTATTGACGGTTACGGCAACAGGAGTGCTTGGATAGAAATATACAACAACTCCGCAGGAACGGTAAACATAGGAGGTTGCTTTCTGACTGATGATCAAAGCAATCCTAAGAAATATCCTATTCCGAGAGGAGACGTAAAAACAAAGATCGCTCCATTTCAGCACACTCTTTTCTGGGCTGATAACTCTCCGGAAAAAGGGACATTTCATGTCAATTTTACGTTAAAAACAGATCAACCGAACTATCTTGCCCTCTATGACGCCGATGGCAAAACTCTTATAGACGAAATAATGATACCTGCCGGGCAAAAAGCGGATATCAGTTACGGAAGAACGGTAGACGGTAAGCCCGGATGGTCTGAACTTAAAAAAACAACTCCGGACACCAATAACGTTACTTTGGATACCAATACCAAAGTGGAAAACTTAAAGGTCAATGACCCTTACGGTGTCGCAATAATAGTAATATCTATGTTAGTAGTATTTTTAGCACTTATAGTCTTCTTCCTTGTGTTTAAGCCTGTGGGGAAATCTTTTACTCGCAATCAGGAAGGAAGAAGAAATGTCAAAGACATGTCGGATGCGGGCATCAAGCCAACGCCTTGTAAGGGAAAAGCGGACGACGCTGTCTATGCAGCTATTGCGATGGCTATGTATGAACACTTCGAGTCAGGCTACGAGAAAAATGGTCGGATCACTATCTCTCCGGCTAAGAGAGCCTATTCTCCGTGGAGTTCTAAAATACAAACCATGAGACAGTACCCAAGATAATAGAACGCTTGGAAGAGTCCGTCTATCTGCCCGAACAGATAGAGGAAAGACCTATAATAAATTTACACTCAAAGAATACAGAACAATGCAAACTTACAAATACACTATCAATGGTAAGGAATACGAAGTAACCATTGGAGAGACTAAAGGTAACGAAGTAGCCGTTAGTGTAAATGGCACACCATATACCATAACTAAGGAAGGCAAGCAAGCAGCACCGCCTGCACCTCAACCGGCTTCCGCTCCGGCTCCAACACCTAAAGCAGCTCCGGCTCCCGTTGCAGCACCTGCACCTCAACCGGCTCCTGCTCCTGCGGCTCCTGCTCCTGCTCCTGCAGCGTCAGGCTCAGGTCATGCCGTTAAATCTCCTCTTCCGGGAGTAATATTGGATATTACCTGCAATGTGGGAGATGCTGTGAAAAAAGGGCAAAAGCTTCTTGTCTTGGAAGCAATGAAGATGGAGAACGACATCAAAGCGGACAGAGACGGTGTTGTCGCATCTATCAATGTGGCTAAAGGCGAAAGCATCCAAGAAGGTCATACCCTCGTTACTATTTCATAATAAGCTCTCATGTTTGAAGCATTCTTAGATGTGCTTAGCAGCAGCCTCGATATGTTTATAAGCAATACGGGGTTTGCGAATGCCACATGGCAGCATTTTGTAATGTTGTCATTCGGATTGCTTTTCATCTTTTTAGGCATCAAATATGAGTGGGAGCCTCTTCTGCTCATCCCGATAGGTTTCGGGATGCTCATTGGCAATATTCCATTCAATGAAGAAGCCGGTTTACAGATAGGTATCTACGAAGAGGGTTCGGTACTGAATATCCTCTATCAAGGGGTTAGACAGGGGTGGTATCCTCCTCTTATATTCTTGGGCATCGGGGCAATGACGGACTTCTCTGCTCTTATCTCCAATCCCAAGCTTATTTTGATTGGAGCTGCGGCTCAGTTTGGTATTTTCGGAGCATATGCCTTGGCTTTAGCTTTCGGTTTTGAACCGCATCAAGCCGGAGCCATCGGTATCATCGGAGGAGCAGATGGTCCTACTGCGATCTTTCTTGCTTCAAAGTTAGCTCCGAATCTGCTTGGAGCCATTGCGGTGTCCGCCTACTCTTACATGGCGTTGGTACCGCTTATCCAGCCTCCATTCATGCGTATGCTCACGACATCAAAGGAGCGTCTTATACGCATGAAGCCTCCACGTCAGGTCTCTCATACGGAAAAAGTCCTCTTCCCTATCATTGGTCTGTTGCTCACTACCTTTATTGTTCCCTCCGGACTTCCCTTGTTAGGAATGCTGTTCTTCGGCAATCTCCTTAAAGAGAGCGGTGTTACAAGAAGATTGGCAGAGACTGCAAGAGGACCGCTTATTGACGTTGTAACGATTTTGCTTGGTGTTACCGTGGGTGCTTCAACGCAAGCATCTCAATTTCTATCCACACAGTCTGTTCTTATCTTTGGGCTTGGAGCGTTCTCCTTTATGCTTGCAACTTGTGCAGGGATATTGTTTGTCAAGTTCTTCAACCTTTTCCTAAAAGGGGACAACAAGATAAACCCTCTCATCGGCAATGCCGGAGTATCTGCCGTTCCGGACTCTGCTCGTATATCGAACCATGTCGGATTGGAGTATGACGACACCAACTATCTGCTCATGCACGCTATGGGACCCAATGTTGCCGGAGTCATCGGCTCTGCCGTAGCCGCCGGTATTCTGCTCGGATTCCTCAGCTAAAAAGAATAAAGACATTTATAATATAAAAGGAGAAGATTTCGCTTGAAATCTTCTCCTTTTTATTTTATATCAAATGAGCAAAACGTCCGGAAGATACCTGTCTACGAAAAGCGACGATCCTCTTTCTGCCCCAAAGTATCGGCAAAACAAAAAACGTTATTCCGAATCCCGCTCTTTTCTAAGCTCGTCCAAATAGCTCGCTGTTATCACACCCGACGGCAGAGCAATAATAGCCACACCAAACAGGGAAGACAACATACTGATGGCTCTTCCCATTTCCGTCACGGGACAGAGATCGCCATATCCTACGGTGGTAAGGGTTACGGTCGCCCAGTAAAGAGCATCAAAGAAAGAAGAGAATGTCGGTTCTCCAGTTTTCGGATTGATATACGGCTCCGTGTTGAACATCACCAGAGCAGTAAGGAAGATATAGAAAAGAGCTATCACCAGCACAGAGAGCAGCACTTTCTTCTCCTTTTTCAGCACATTCAGAAAGATGGCAAGCTTATCCGTATATCGGAAAAACTTAAACAGCCGGAATATCCGCACCAGACGGGAAAGCCTGAAAACCTTCAACGCAGGAGAGAATATAGCCAAAGCCGGCAGTATGGAGAGAAGATCCACAATAGCCATGATGGTAAAAGGATAGATAAGGAAAGACCATCCACCTCTCTTCAGTTTAAGATCGGCAGTACTCCAACGCAGCACATAGTCCACGATAAAGATGCAGACGGTTACCAGCTCCATCTGCCGGAATATCGGATAATTCGTCATGAACATAAGGGGTACGATGCTCACCATTATGGCTATGACCATAAAAATATCGTAGGCATGGCTCCATCTGTTGCCACACTCTCCTTTTTCTATAAGGATAAAGAGTCGTTCTCTCAGCGACTGCGGCTGATACGGCTTAGCATTATTCGGGGACATTATCTCTATTAAAGTTTTTTATCTATTTCGGATGTAAAGTTACAAGTTTGGATAAAAAACAAGCCTTTCCTCCGATGAACTTGCAGCCTAAACCGGCAGAGGAAAGAGTAAAAACAGCCGTATCACTCATCTTGTGGGCATTAAAAGCCCCGTTTATAGCCTAATATTGCTTGTTTTTCCTATCTTTGGAATGGTATATAGTACCACTTTATGCCGGAAACAGACCGATGACTACCATACTCATACAAGAAAACAGTGTACTCAGCAACGTGGTAAGGCAGCACGTCATACTGCTTCCCATGCTTAACCGATTTGGGATACGTCTCGGATTGGGAGACAAGAGTATGAAGGCTGTATGCGAAGAAAAAGGAATAGATATAGAGTCCTTCCTTCACATTGCAAACAGCTACATAGACCCCTCATACCTGAAGAAGGTCAGACTCTCTCCGTTCTATCCTCAAATGATGGCGGACTACCTTGCAAGGACAAATGCTTTCTATATTGATGCACAGATACCCAATATAGAGGTACATATGTCTCCTCTATTGCGCGACAGCAACGACAATCCTTCGCTAAAGCTCTTGTCAAGATTTTTGGGAGAGTTCAAAGAGTTGCTCTTAAAACGGATAGCCCACGATACAGAAGTGCTTCTCCCCCACTTCAGGGCTCTTAACGAGAGACTCGGACAGGATATCAAACGTATCACTCTCGGCACTCCGTCCGAAGAGACGACAGATAAGAGCGAAGAGCTGATAAGCGATATTCAGGAAGTGATGATTAAGCACTTATCCGGCGAGTTCAACGACAACTTAAGCTATGCCGTGCTGTTCAGCCTCGTCATGATCGAAAAAGATCTCGCGTGCAACAACAGACTAAGACGCCGACTCTTCTTCCCCATGCTGCGAGCCATGGAAGCAGAGTTGGGTGTAGAGCATATAAAATAGGAGAGAACCTCACATGGCATCATCCAAGACATACGTAGCGATAGTAATTTCCGAGACCCTCCGCAGGGCGGGGCTTGAGTTTATACTGCGCTCTGTCGGGGAAAGATGCCTCATAGACACGTTCGACAGCTTTCAGATCTTCTTCGCATCGGACATCGAAAGGTACGACATCGTCTATATGGAGGACACGCAGCTGGTTCTTAACGAGGAGGCTCTACGAGGTCGCAAGTTTCGTATCGTGCCGGTCTACACCAACAGAGTTCCGCTTCCGGACTCTCCGGAAGATATACAAGGGATATGTACTCAGTGGGATGCCGGAGAGATCAGGAGCGCATTGGTTCAAACTCTCAAGCGGAGGCTTTACTCTCCAAACATGGCAAAGGATCTCTCTCTCCGCGAAATGGAGGTCTTGAAAGAGGTATCCCTCGGACGCACCAACAAAGAGATAGCAGATCTCTTGGACATCAGTATGAATACGGTGATGACTCACCGCAAAAACATCACCACAAAACTGGGAATAAAGACCGTGTCCGGTCTCACGTTTTATGCTCTCATGAACGGAATACTTTCTTCGGAAGAGGTAGAGAGCGTAGTGGGCGGAGACGTTTAGTATTAACTATAAAAACAGAAATTTCTAACCCTTAAAACAGTGTATTTTATCATGAAAAAAAGATTACTTACTCTCGTAGCACTTCTTGCTTTCGCCTTGCCTGTGGCGGCATCTGCTCAGATAGACATTTTTGTAAAGGCGGGAGCCAATTTCTCTCAGTTCCCAAACAAGCCATTGGATATTAAAGCACAAGATATACTTTCTGCTCATGCAGGTTTGGGTGTCGAGGTGGGAGTGCCATTCTTGCCATTGTATGCAGATGCGGCTCTTCTCTACTCCAGAAAAGGAGCAAACATCTTCGACAAGAGCAAAGATGCAACAGAAAAAATTCGCGAAGACCTCTTGATCATCCCTTTGAATGCAAAGGTCAAACTGGACTTCTTTGAGAATTTCGGAGTGATTTTGTTTGCCGGGCCCAACTTTGCTTACTCTATCAGCAACAACTTCGACCAGCTCAAAACACAGTCGTTCAACGAAGTTAAGTTCAACAAGGCAAGCTTCGGATTCCAAGCCGGTATGGGTATCGAGTTGTTCGAGAAGCTACAAATCACCGCTCAATACGAAGCTCCGTTCAAGAGCAACTATCAGTACACCGGCACAAGTGCACTCATAGAAAACTTCTACAACAACAAAAACAAGACAATAACCATATCTGCGGCATATCTATTCTGATCCTGCAGACATTCTTATATCGGGAGGCTGTGTCGGGATATTGTCTTGACACAGCCTCTTGAATGTGAGAACATATCGGACAGAATCATCTGACACAAAGATTTAAGAGCGGTAGCGCCTTATCAATCCGTCTCATTTTGTGAGGAGAGTAGGGGCAGGAGAAGAAACAATAGAAAAGGCTCTGCCATATTACCCCCTTTCAAAAAGATTTTGAACCCGTTTGAAAGTTCTTTTTAACTCGTAAACAAACTCTTCTGAACAGCAACAATTCTCAAAACCAAAGCATGATTTGCAGCATTCAAGGTTCGACTTACACCATTCAAAGCTTGAATAGTGCAAACCAAGATCCGGTTTTCACTTTTTATCCTGTTCAGGAGAGAAAATAAACAGGATCAAACCATCTTTTGAAAGGCTATATCGCAACTCTTTCATTCCATGAGAACAGAAGCGTACCGCTTATGGTCCGAAACCGATACCGGCTCCATCTTTCACCTAACACTTATCCCCAATGAGCAACTTTTTAGTAGATAAATTTGCAGACATCCTCATTCTCCGCTACGATGTCGATAGCTTCTCGAAGCTGTCCCGCAGGAGAAAGCTCTATCTCTACTTCCTCTCCGAAGCTACCCTTAGAGGACGAGACATTCTCTTCGATCAACACCATCCGTACAACCTGTTCCTCCGAGAGGCTGTCTCCGAAATGGTCGCAGCTGCGAGCCTGGATACGGAAAAAGAAGAGTACGATGCTCTGCTCTGCTACTACAAGCAAATCCTTTTCACATCCGGTATTCATCACCATTACAGTGAGAGGAAACACGAACCGCTTTTCAGCTCTCGCTACCTCTCCTTACTATGGGAAAAGATCGATGAAAACAAGCGCAACGAATGGAGAGATAGTGGTTTCGATAAAGAGTTGCTGCTCGAATACATCTTCAATAAAGAGTTTGCTCCCATAAGGACAGCCGAAAACGTAGAAGAATCATCGGTAAACTTCTACGACAAAGGCATTACCACAGAAGAGATCGAAGCGTTCTACTCCGCCCGTTCCAAAGGTCCGGAACTCTCTCCGGGTCTGCAAAGCAAGCTCAGGAAAAATGCCGACAACAACCTCTATGAAGAGACATACAGCACCTCCGGCAGATATGCTCCGGCTCTCAAACGGATAGTAGCAGCCCTTAGAGCAGCATACTTCTATGCCGAAACAGACCGGGAGAAAGCGATCATAGAGAAGCTCACGACCTACTATAAGAGTGGAGCGGATGAAGATTTCAGAGCATATTCTTTGGCTTGGCTCAATCACTCCCCCGACAAAACCGATGTCGACTTCATCAATGGCTTTATAGAGACTTATCAAGACCCCTTGGGAAGAAAAGCCACATGGGAAGGTCTGGTACAGCTTTACGACAGAGAGGCTTCTCGACGCACGAAGCTGCTATCCGATAATGCCCGTTGGTTCGAGGAGCATAGCCCGGTCAGCCCGGCACATCGTAAGCCCGAAGTGAAAGGCATTCAGGCTTCCGTCATAGAAGCATTGATGTTGGGAGGCGACTGCTACCCGGCATCTCCTCTCGGAATCAACCTGCCCAACAACAACACCATAAGAGAGAGATACGGCTCCAAGTCCGTTACCCTGTCGAACATATCCCATGCAGTGGATAGCACGCTCTACTCCGGAGAGTATCTCGAAAGCTTCTTCCTGAAAGAAGAGGTAAGAAGACGAATCATGACATTCGGCTCTCTGACCAATGATCTCCATACCGATCTTCACGAGTGTCTTGGTCACGGTTCCGGAAGACTCGAAGAAGGCGTCTCGGAAGATGCCCTTAAAGAGTGGAGTGCAACCATAGAAGAGGCACGGGCGGACCTGTATGCATTGTACTACATTGCAGACTCGAAGCTGGTGGAGATGGGGCTTCTTCCGGAAGATGCTTATAAGGCACAGTACGACCTGTACGTTACCGGCGGAGCCATTATTCAGCTTGCCCGTCTGAAACAAGGGGAAAAGATACAGGAGTCGCACATGAGAAACAGAGCGCTCATCGCCCGATACCTATTGGACAAATGCGGGGCGGACTGTTTGGAACTAAAGCAAAACGAAGCAGGAGATTTCTTTATAGAGATTCACTCATACACGAAGCTGAGAGAGAATATAGGGCATCTGCTCTATCGGATACAAGAGATCAAGAGCAAAGGGTTATACGAAGAGGCGGAGAAGATTATACGTACATACGCCACGGATGTCCCGTCCGAGATATACGTTTCTGCAAAAAAACGCTTCGATGCACTGCGATTATCCCCATTCAAAGGGTTTATCAATCCGAGAATGGAAGCGCGATATTCGTCCGACGGAAGCGTGGAGGAGTTTACGCTGGATACGTCCGAGACCTATCTGGAACAGATGAACAGATACAACAAAGTATACAGAACACTTCCTCTGTGTAACGACAGTCCGAACAGTGCAAAGAGTCGGACACTGGAGCTTGGCAGGTATCACGACACCTTCAAACAGCTCAGAAGAAGACTGCATAATGCTATGGATGGCGTTGTGGCAGAGAGCATGAGAAAAGGAGGTATCGAACACAGAACAAACTTCGGTGTTACCCTGTTTCGTTTGAAAGAGATAGCCAAGACGATGGAGCCGGATCCGGAGCTGATAGAACTGCTAAGGTATCAGAAAGAGGTGCGCGAGTTTCCTCTACTATCCATCTTCATGCTGCAAGGCCAAGAGCTTGACTATCTCCAAGCAGTAGAGAGATGCGGAGATGTGGAGACATTGGAAGAGGCGGAGCAGCTCGTTCGCGAACTGCTTGTTCACCAATCTTACGTCTACACTCTCGTTGATGATCTGCTGTATACGCCTCATCACGATGGCATTGTGGCTTCCATTCCACACCTGCTATTGGCTCAGTCAAGTATGCAAAAGCGTGTGATGCCTCCTGCTTCCACCCTCGAAAAGTGGATCGAAAGGGTAAAACACTCCATCTGTTCAGAGGTGGTTTCGGAGACGGAACAGGTACTCATTTTACGCTGTCTGGAGAAACTTTCAGACCTAAATCCCTCTTTTGCAAAAGAGTGCCGTACACATCTCAAAGGCTATTTCGATGCAGACAATCTTTTTGCCTCGGAGATAGATTCCATTCTTCGTTTCTTTGCGGAAGAATAGTTATATTTGTATCACAATACGAACAACCTCAAATACGTTATGCAGCAAGTAGATGTTCTTTTAGGTCTCCAATGGGGAGACGAAGGAAAAGGCAAAATAGTGGACGTTCTTACGCCCAAATATGATTTGGTAGCACGCTTTCAAGGAGGTCCTAATGCCGGACACACTTTGGAGTTTGAAGGTAAGAAATATGTCCTGCGCTCTATTCCTTCCGGCATATTTCAAGGTAACAAGATCAACATCATAGGCAATGGCGTGGTGTTGGATCCCATATTGTTCAAGCAAGAAGCAGAAGCACTGATGGAGTCGGGGCACGATATTCGGAGGTGTCTGTATATTTCGCGCAAAGCTCATCTCATACTCCCCACTCACCGTTTATTGGATCAAGCCAGAGAAGCAGCAAAAGGAGCCGGAAAGATCGGTACTACCGGCAAAGGCATAGGCCCCACTTATACGGATAAGATAAGTCGTAACGGATTGCGAGTAGGCGACATCGAACTTGACATTAAAGCGAAATACGATAAGATTAAGAGCGATCACTTCAAGATCTTGGCGGCTCTGCACTACGTGCAAGATACGGCTGCGATGGACAAAGAGTGGTTCGATGCAATAGAGTTTCTAAAGAGTTTTCGCTTCATAGACAGCGAGTTTTTCATCAACGATGCCTTACAGAACAACAAAGCAATACTTGCGGAAGGGGCTCAAGGCACGTTGCTGGATATAGATTTCGGTTCATATCCGTTCGTTACATCCTCTAATACTGTGACGGCAGGCGCTTGTACCGGACTGGGAGTCTCTCCAAAAAGAATCGGGAAAGTATTCGGTATCTTCAAGGCATACTGTACACGAGTTGGAAGCGGCCCGTTCCCGACAGAGCTTCATGACGCTACCGGCGAGGAGATGTGCCGTAAAGGCAATGAGTTTGGCTCGGTAACGGGAAGAAAAAGACGCTGTGGCTGGCTCGACCTTGTGGCTCTACGCTACTCCGTGATGCTTAATGGCGTGACAGACTTAATCATGATGAAGAGCGATGTACTTGATATGTTTGAGGAGATTAACGTCTGCACATCCTACATCATAGACGGTAAGGAGACAGACCAGTTCCCATTCTCCGCTGAAATGGATATTACTCCTGTCTACAAGATCTTCGATGGCTGGCAGGAAGATATGACCAAAGTGGAAAAAGAAGAGGAGTTCCCGGCTGCATTCAAGACCTATCTGAACTTCATAGAAGAGTATCTGGGAGTATCGATCTCTGTGGTTTCCGTAGGACCCGATCGCAAGCAGACTATCCTAAGAAAAGGTTTCATGTCCGAAAAGTAACTCTTACACGGAAAATCCTTGCATATATCCTCAACTATATCTAACTTTGGCAAAGCACGCAGAAGGTGCTTTCAGTAGGAAATACAAATAACAATTTAGATACAAGTACTATGGAACAAAAGAAAACGCCTCGTGCGAATCTTGAGAGTCGCAAGTCGACATTCTTCCTAATGGGGCTTGTGGTAGCACTCTCGGCTGTATTCACAGCATTTGAATGGGGTAAAAGAGACCTCGTTTTTAACGAGATTGCTACAGTCAGTACCTTTATAGAAGAAGAAGAGATCGAGATTACGCCTCCTGAAGAAACGCCTCCACCCGAACTGCCACCGCCTGATACAAAAGTGGTTGCAGATATTATCAACGTAGTGGAAGACGAAGTAAAGGTAGAAAACCAAGAGCTTCTCAGCGTGGATGATGCCTTGAACAAAGTTCAGGAAGTAACATTTACTCCTCCTCCTGCATCTGTTCGTAAGGTAGAGCAAGCGAGTGAAGAGATCCACGACTTTGTGGAAGAAGATCCTGAATTTCCCGGTGGTAACAACAAGATTCGCCCTTGGTTGGCAAGCAAGTTGGTTTATCCTCAAATCGCAGCAGACAATGGAATCCAAGGACGTGTTCGTGTAGGATTCGTTGTAAACAAGGACGGTTCTATCGTGGATGTTCATATCGTTACAGGTATCGAGCCTTCTCTGGACAAAGAAGCGATGCGCGTAGTGAAGCAAATGCCTAAATGGAAACCGGGCAAGCAAGCAGGTCTTCCGGTGCGTTGCCGTTACGAAGTAACAGTAATATTCCAGCTACAGAACGCTTAAGAATATAAAGACAGACATAAAAGAGACACAGCTAAACGACAAAATCTGATGGCTGTGTCTCTTTTCTTATATGAAACGATAGATAAAAGAGAAGCAAAAACTTTTGTTTTTTATTATCTTTGCCGACAGAGGGGGTCTTTGTAAAGCCAAAACTAAAAAATCGTACAACTTTACCTCCAAAGATTCTCAAAGAGTTTAGATATCTGCTTCTGAAGAATGATAACAACCGGAGAGGCAGCAAGTATTAACATCAAAAACAGAAAGATTAGAATGGGCTTAATTAAAGAATTCAAAGAATTTGCCGTTAAAGGTAACGTAGTAGACATGGCAGTCGGTATCATCATCGGTGGAGCTTTTGGAAAAATTGTTTCATCGCTTGTAAACGATGTCATCATGCCTCCGATAGGTAAGCTGCTCGGTGGAGTCAACTTTACAGACCTAAAGGTTGTCATCTCTCAAGCAGTCATGGAAGGAGAACAAGTGATCGCAGAAGAAGTGGCTATCAGATACGGAGCTTTCATCCAGACCGTTGTGGACTTCCTCATCATTGCTTTTGTCATCTTCCTGATGATTAAAGGCATGAACTCTCTTCGCAAGAAAGAGGAAGCTGCACCGACCGAACCGGCAGCGCCACCGGCAGATATTCAGCTTCTCACAGAGATCAGAGATCTTCTTCGCAAGGAAAACCGCTAAGGCAAAAAGCCGTGCTACCTCTGCGTATCACCTCAAAAAAAATACAGAGACAACCACTTGGGGTTCAAAGCTCCCGAGTGGTTGTCTCTCCTTTTTGACGATAAAGAGAAGATCTATCCTGCCGACAAAAGAGATCGTACCTATTCAAAAAATCCTCTATACAGGGATAAATGTTGCTCTAATCGTTTACAGAGATTGAAATCACGATTCGGGTTGCAGAAATCAAGGCTTGCTTTCCACAAATCGCATCTTGATTTTCGGCGACCAAAGCATGATTTTTAGTTTTATACCTGTCAAAAGCAATTTATATCCCTATTCAAATAACTTTTTGAACAGGTCAAAACAATATTTTCAGAGAAGAAAAGGAGAGAAGAAACAGCTAAAAATCGTCCGCAAAAAGGAGACCATCAAGAGCCGAACCCGACCAAACAAGAGAGCAGAGAGCAGAAAGAGACAAACCAAAAGCAAATCTCATGGAAATCAGACTGCACAAATAGCTCATTTTTATGAAGAAAGTAGCCTCAATGTATGAATTTTAATAGTAAAAAATTGTATCTTTGCCAATCAAAGTGCCCGTGCGTCAAACCACGGTATACGTCTGAAAAGATTGAGCAAACGAATAAAATTTAATAACATAATCACAAACAGATGCAAAACAAAGGTTTAGTCAAGATTGTAGCTCTCCTTATGGTAGTCCTCAGTGCGTGGTATCTCTCGTTTACTTTCGTATCGAGCAGATATACTTCTGCGGCAAAGGAGTATGCTCAAGGCGATCCAATGAAAGAGATCAGATACTTGGATTCGCTCTCTAACAAGACAGTGTGGTTCGGACACACACTAAAAGAAGTACGTGCCCAAGAGATCGGATTGGGTCTTGACCTCAAAGGGGGTATGAACGTAGTGCTTGAGCTCAATCAGGCAGACGTGCTACGCTCACTCTCCGGTAACAGCCAAGATCCCAACTTCCTAAAGGCTATCGAAGAAGCAAACAAGAAAAAGACTCAAAGCCAAAAGGACTTTGTAACGCTCTTTATCGAAGAGTTTCACAAAGCGGATCCGGGTGCGAGACTTGCTGCTATCTTTAGCACGCTCGAACTAAAGGACAGAATCCCAACCACTGCATCCGATTCAGACGTAGAAAAAGTACTTAGAAGCGAAGTGAACGATGCGATAGACAGCTCTTTCAAGGTGCTTCGTAACCGTATCGACCGCTTCGGGGTTGTGGCTCCAAACATCCAAAGATTGGAGAACAACAGCCGTATCCTTATAGAGCTTCCGGGTATCAAAGAGCCGGAACGTGTACGTAAACTTCTTCAAGGTGCTGCGAACCTTGAGTTTTGGGAAACAGCGGACATGTCTGAAGTGTTCCGCCCTCTTCTCAATGCAAACGATGCTCTTGCTGCTCTCAACAAGCGTGGAAGCAGGCAAGAAGTAGAGACACCGGCAGAAGTGGCTGCTCCAGAAGCAGAAGCGGAAACCGCTCCGGCAGAAACGGAAGCAGCTCCGGCAGAAGCAGACAGCACAGATCTTAGCCAACAGGTTCAAGCTCAATCCGGAACAGAGTCGCAACTATCTGCAGAAGATCAAAAGAGAGACAATCCTCTCCTTTCTGTTCTTTCTCTAAACGCCAACGTGAATGGTCAAGCCGCTCCCGGTGCTATCGTCGGATATGCTCAGGCAGCAGACATGGCGATGATAGACTCTCTTCTTTCCATACCGGAAGTGAAGGCTCAACTCCCTCGCAATATCTATCTGAGATGGTCTGCAAAACCTTATTCCGAAGAAGGCAAAGTGTATGCACTATATGCACTTAAAAGCTCTAAAAGGGATGGTTCGGCAGCTCTATCGGGTGAGGTTGTAACAGAAGCTCGTGCAGAAGTAAACAACCACGTGGGTAGAAGCGATGTGGGAGTATCTATGCACATGAACAATGAAGGTGCTAAGCAGTGGGCTCGTCTTACTCGCGACAATGTAGGAAAGCAGGTTGCCATCGTTCTTGATGGTCTTGTATATTCTGCTCCGGTAGTAAATGGTGAAATTCCTAACGGTGTTTCCAGCATCACAGGTAACTTTACACCGGACGAAGCAAACGACCTTGCCAACACACTCAAGAGTGGTAAGATGGCTGCTTCTGTAGATATAGTACAAGAAGATATTATCGGTCCGTCTCTTGGTAAAGAGGCTATCAAGGCAGGTATTATCTCATTTGTCATAGCTCTTATCATCCTTATGCTCTACATGTGTTTGGTTTACGGCTTGCTTCCGGGTATGGTTGTGAATCTTGCACTGGTATTGAACTTCTTCTTTACTCTCGGTATCTTGGCTTCTCTTCATGCCGTACTCACACTTGCAGGTATTGCCGGTCTTGTGCTTACGCTTGCTATGGCGGTGGATGCCAACGTACTTATCTTCGAGCGTATCAAGGAAGAGCTTGCCGCCGGAAAGAATATGCAACGCTCCATCAAGGATGGTTACGGCAATGCGTTCTCCGCTATTATCGACTCCAACGTTACCACTATCATCACAGGTATCATCCTGTTTATGTTCGGTACCGGTCCTATTCGCGGTTTCGCTACAACACTTGTTGTGGGTCTTATCTGTTCGTTCATTACGGCGGTGTTCATCACTCGTCTTATATTTGAAGCTCTTGCTAAGAGAGGCAAGATGGACAAAACAACCTTCACGACAGCGATTTCAAAGAACTTCCTCAAGAATCCTTCTGTCAACTTCCTTGCTAAAAGAAAGATTTCTGCCACTGTATTCGGACTTCTTATTGCTGCCGGTATCGCGGCGTTGGCGACTATCGGACTTAATGCGGGTATCGACTTTACAGGTGGTCGTAACTATATCGTGAAGTTTGATAAGAATGTTTCGACAGCGGAAGTAGCATCTATGTTGAACGACGAACTTTCCGGCAATGTACGTGTAATCAATATCGGTACTCCGGATCAAGTGCGTATCTCTACCAACTATCGTATCACAGATACTAACCCGAATACGGATGAAGAGATCGAGAAGCTGGTATTTGAAGGCGTGAAAAGCCTTCTTCCGGAAGGAACATCCTTCGATACTTTTGTAGACAAGTATGTACAAAGCTCACAAAAGGTAGGAGCAACCATGGCGGATGACATTCAAAGAGATGCTCTTATTGCCGTGGCAATATCTCTTATCTTCATGGCTCTCTATATCCTTATACGTTTCCGCGACATTGCATTCTCCGCAGGAGCATTCGTCTCAGTAACGGTAAATACATTCTCTATCATAGCTCTGTATGCTATTCTTTGGAAGATCATGCCATTCTCTATGGAGGTCGACACAACGTTCATAGCAGCGTTGTTGGCTATCATTGGTTACTCTATCAATGACACTGTGGTAGTCTTCGACCGTATCCGTGAGGTATCGGGCATCTATCCTAACAAGAATAAGAGAGAAGTATTTAACAATGCGTTGAACTCTACACTTGCTCGTACAATCAACACATCTCTTACAACACTTATCACCATCATTGTTATCTTCATCCTTGGAGGTCCTACAATCCGAAGCTTTACATTTGCAATGATCCTCGGAGTGGTGATCGGTACTATCAGTACACTCTTTGTTGCTTCGCCGATAGCATACCTGATCGCAAGCAGAAAAGAGAGAAACAAAGAAGAGAAGTAAGCACAACCGATAACCCGACTCTCCTTATAAAGGAGATCGAATACATAGAGAGGCTTCCTAAGACAGACTTAGGAAGCCTCTTTGCTTCTACTCTTATCACAATCAGGAGCATCCAAAACAAATTACAAATATTTATGTACCTTTGGTAGAGCTTATATGAGCCTTTCACACAATGGTTTTGTGTATAGACTCTCTCCTTTGAAGATTTTCGGCAAAGGAGCAAGGGCTTTGTATTATAAAGAATCAGCAACAGAACAATGAATAAAGATATACTGAAAAATAAACCTCTAAAAACGTGGATTAAGTTCTCCATCGTCCTCATTCTATACATTCTATTCTGCATTTGGGTAGGTTCCCCGTGGCTTTGGCCGGGTGTACTCCTCATCATAGACGGCTATATCACCAAGAAGATCAACTGGCGTTGGTGGAAGTCGTCCAGGAATCCCAAAGTGGTGAGTGCGATGAAGCTGTTGGAAGATATCGTTGTGGTGGTCTTCTCAGTGCATGTTTTCTTCCTGTTTTTCTTTCAAAACTATCAGATTCCTACCTCTTCGCTGGAGAAAAGCTACCTTGTGGGCGACTATCTGTTAGTATCCAAGTTGAGCTACGGACCTCGTATGCCGCAAACTCTTATCTCGTTTCCCATCATACACAACACCTTCTTTTGGGGAGGAAAGAGCTATTTGGACAAACCGCAAGCAGAGTATCGCCGTTTGAAGGGATTCGGTTCAGTCAAACGCAATGATATCGTTGTCTTCAACTTTCCGGCGGGAGATACCATAGCCCTTAAAGAGCAAAATCCGGACTACTATACACTGGTAAACACATATGGCAGACAGTATCTCCGAGAGAACAAAGAGAGATTCGGGGAGATCATTTACAGACCTGTGGATAAGCGCGAACACTATGTCAAAAGGTGCATAGGCTTACCCGGCGACTCTCTTGAAGTGAGAAACAACGACGTCTATATCAATGGAGAGAGAATCAAAGACCCGAAAAACCTGCAACACACCTACTATATTCAAACCGACGGAAGAGCCATACCGGAACAGCTGCTCGATGATCTCAAGATCTCTATGGACGATCGCAAGGTGTTGTTGGACGGTTCGGCGCCGCAAAACTTCGGCTTCTTCCAATATCTGAAGCTGGATACCTTATCGAATGGAAGCTACGGACTGATCCATCAGCTGCCGTTGACTCAAGAGATGGTAAAGCAGATCAAAGCAGTCTCCTCCGTTAAGAATGTAGTTATAGAGCCTTCTCCCTCCGCAGAAGACGATCCGACCTATCCTGTGGACATGAAAAAATCGTGGACAAGAGACAACTACGGTCCTATCTGGATACCTAAAAAGGGAGCGACTATCAATCTCACTTTGGAAAATCTCCCCCTATACATCCGTTGCATACACAACTTCGAGGGGCACGTTGTCGCTGTAAAAGAGGGTCGCATATTCATTGACGGAGTGGTCTCGGACACTTATACCTTCGAGATGGACTACTACTTCATGATGGGTGATAACAGACATCGCAGTGCCGACTCCCGTGCATGGGGATTTGTACCTGAGGATCACATCGTGGGTTCACCCGTTTGGGTTTGGCTCTCACTCGATAAGGACAAAGGCTTATTCAGTGGAAAGATTCGCTGGAACAGGTTTCTCCTTCCGGCATCCAAGATAGAATAAACGGAATAACGATATATGGCTCGGAGCGGAAAGCAGAAAGATAGATCTACCAAACGTAGAACGGTCAAGATCTCTATCGGGGTTCTTACCTTGCTCTCTGCGCTTCTGCTCATAAGAGTATTTGTTTGGGAGCCGGTCCGTGTGCATAGAAGCGGTGGCAACAATGCTTCGGAGAGTGCGTGGATACTTATACAGAAAAGATTTTATGAACCTCTGAAGAGAGGCGATGCAGTGATCTTCACTCCCATCGAGTCTCCTTCAAGAGAAAAGCTCTACGGCTATATCGTGGAGGTCAAGAGAGATCCGGAACATCCCGAAATCCTTTATTATGGTATCTCCAACGAGTCGGATCCCAGGAGCAAAGCGATTTCCATCCATCGGTTGTGGTGGTGTCCACCTTCGCACATCGTGGGTAAAGCGGTTGCCTTTATACCCTTTTGACAGCAAAAATAAAAGTCTGCCTCCCGAAAGGAGCAGACTTTTTCATTTTGACAAATCGCTATTCCACTTATCTTATCAGTGCCAAAGAAACAAACCCGATCACTATGGCGATAGTAAAACTGGCTAATGTTCCGATGAGGACATACTCTGTCGTCTTGATCTCTTTAGCCTTGCTCAGATCGCCAAAGCGGAAGACGGACTTTGCCGCAAGCAGAAATCCCACACCCTCGATATGATTGGTCAAGATAAACGTGAGGATGAGTATCCGCTCCAGATAGCCTATGAACTCGCCGGCATTGGGAAGACTTGCCTCCTCTGCCTCTTTGCTCCATCTGTGGAAAAACATACTCAACACGATGGAAGTAGGTTTAAGTACCAGCAGATAAGCTATGGCAACGATCCAGAAGCCGGAAGAGATCTCATACTCTCCCAACCATTCGCACAAAGCATCCGTTCCGCCAAACAGGAAGCCCCATATCAAAAGCAGCACAGCCAGGTGTAGCAGCTGGTCTATGAAGAATGACCACGCATTTTCTCGCATAAAGGCAGACTTCAGATAGTCTATACCCAAATGAGAGACAAAGATGATGGAGGGAACGATCCACCCTCCCCACTCCTGCAAGAGCAGATAGACCACCGCCGCATGGATGAACGAGTGCACCAACAGATAGCTCCACTTCCCTGCTCCAGGCATTCTCTTTCCGGTGCAGATCTTCTTGGGCTGGAAAGCAAAATCGGCAAGAAGATGCGCCAAAAGCAGTTTCAACAGAATATCCCAACTCATAGCATCTTCTCTTTTATGATCTTTTTCGACCGGTTAATATAGAGAGCCATAAGGTTTTCCTTACCTGCTCTCAATAGTTTACCCACATTTTGCGAGCTCATTCCCATACTCATCGCCATCTCTTTTTGGGTCGAGCCATAGAGCAGAGAGGAATAGAGAGCCTTTGCCTGCGATATAGTCCATCGGGAGATGATGTCATCCGCAAAAGCAGTACTCACTTCCAGCTCTTCGTTCAGCTCTTCCCAGCGGGTCTTTACCGTAAGTCTCCGCTTCCCTATATCGTCCAGCTCCCTGCCGGAAAAGTGAAAAGCCTCTCCGTCGGAAAGCACCACTTTGTCCGACAGATAGGATACCTCTCCTATTCCGATAGCCAAACGCACATCCCAAGCCCGCTTTAGCCTTTCGGGTGTCTGCCCTTTGATGCCGGCACGGAGAAGCACTGCCATCTTCACTGCTTCCTCCGGATGCTCCACAACAATCTGAAAACTGTCCCCTCTGAAAAACTCCATCTTGGCGGGCGAGAGGGTATCTCTCAACTCCTCTACTATTCCATTGAGCATCTCCAACAGAATATCCCGATACTCTCCGCGTATTGCCGAAGAAGTAACAATATCTCCCGTTATGACTCCCCTTATATCCATACAATCTGCTTTTAGGTAAATAGTAAAACAAAGATAGGTTTTAGCCGTCAGAAAAACAACCATTTTCGGTTGTATTCTTAAAAACAACCGTTTTTGGTTGTAATCGTAAAAACAACCATTTTCGGTTGTAAAATCATCCGTTTAAGCGGTTCATAAAAGCGGATTTTCCTGATATTTCAACCGCTCTCAAGGGAGCTTTTATATAAAAATGAAGTCCTCAAAAAGCCTTTCAAAACCTCTTGCTTCAAGAGCTTTTTCCGATGACCTTCTTCTCTGAAAGATCTTAGAACATTGGCAATCAATATTCTACAAATTTTTCAATCCTGAGATTTTTTCTCCTCCCGATCGTTTTCATGCCCCGTTTTCGAGTTAATAGAAGCAAATTTTAACACCCTGTTATGTAAATAAATTCTAATGCACTTTTGGGGCAAAAAACGGCAAAAAAGAGGGCGAAAAGTACAAAACACTATCTATCAACACTATAAGCAAAAATTCCAAACACGTTAATCGAATCCGGTAAACGTGTTTAATGAAATCGGTAAACGTGTTCGTTGAAAAATTAAACACGTTAAGCCGAAAGAATATGCNACACGTTAATCGAATCCGGTAAACGTGTTTAATGAAATCGGTAAACGTGTTCGTTGAAAAATTAAACACGTTAAGCCGAAAGAATATGCTCGTTTACTGTTTTCGCTTAACAGGTATCGGAAATTGTGTTAATAAAATGGGGCGAATTTAACAATTCGCTCGTGCTCTGAAAACGACCCCTCTGATCAAAATAGAGAGACCAAAAAAAAGAAGGCATTTTTCGGGATGGAATATATAAAAATGGAGCCGGCAAGAGAGGGAAAAAAGGAGAAGAAAAAAGAGAGCTCCGAAAAAATTTTTCTTCTCATTCCTCAAAGAGAAAACGGACAAAACAAACACTTACACTCCTCAACAAAAAATAGTATCTTTGTAAAGAAGCCCAAGGGCGCAGACAGAAACATATTGCACAACCATAGAAACCTCAAAATTCGGACATGAAAAGGTACATAGATTCACTTCTCTCTTTCGCAGTATCACTTCTTGTGGTATCAGGCTTATCCTCTTGTACGGACATGAAACAGTCTCCATTCGATTCCACCGGAAAGTCTCGCGAAATGATCGTTGTGCTACCCGTTAATGAAACCGAATCAGACACCCTCAGGGAGTTTAGCAAAGAGGTTTTCAATGAGCCGGTGCCCCTGCTTCCTCAGCCGGAAGCATCCGTTGATCTCTCTTTCACATTACAGAACAACTTCACCACAATCTTCAAAGCGTATCGCAACATCCTTATCTACGATATAGATCCGAACAGATACACCCAAGGCGTTTTGCGGTTGTCGAGAAACGTTTGGGCCAAGGGGCAGAATGTCTATACGGCACAAAGTCCGGACCTCGTTACCGCTAAAGCTCTTATCAGACTGCAAGCACCGAAAATCATGGAGGAGGTGTACCGCTCGGATGTACTCAGGCACGTTACAGATTTGGAGCGGACATACAGTAGCAAGTTTGCCAAAGAGGTGGAGAAGTATATCGGTGAGGTTACGATAAATGCACCGGTAGAGATGAAGTGGACAAGGGTCAATAACGGATTTGTCTGGGCTACCGATCAGGGCGTAGGCAATCGCGGACGGATGGATATGGTGGTCTACACTTTCCCCTATACGGATGTCAATACTTTCGAGACCTCTTATCTGATCCACAAACGAGACTCCATCATGCGCCAGTGGATGCCGGGAGAGTACAAAGATTCTTATATGCAGACAGAGCATCGCGCAGATCCCATGGCGGTAAAAGGAGAAGTGAACGGTACAGCACGTGTAATCCTGCGCGGTCTCTGGAATATGCACGGAGATATGATGGGAGGACCTTTCGTGATGCACGCGATGGTGCACCCGAACGGCAAGGAGGTCTTGGTGGCAGAAGCGTTTGTGTATGCACCGGAAGTAAGAAAAAAGAGATTGATGCTCCTGAACGAGTCGGCACTCTACACGCTAAGGCTCGCAGGCGATAAGATAGAATACGGCAAACTGTTTCCCAAAGCACCCGTCATAGCTCCTTATAAGATAGAGGGCGAGAAAGCTCAAGAGGGTGAGACTTCGGAGAAGTAGTTTGTAAATATCATGGTTCAAAGACAACACAATGAGCAACAACAAAATAAAAATAGGAATCACCCCCGGAGATCCCAACGGTGTGGGCTACGAAGTGGTGATAAAAACACTTTTAGACAACTCTATTCTGGATCTGCATACACCCATTCTGTATGCCAATCCCAAAATATTTTCATTCTACAAGAAGAGCTTAGACCCGGACAATACGATACAGTACCATCTCATCCAATCGGCAGAAGAGGCAGAGCCTAATATCGTAAACATCGTGCCGACATCGGGAGAAGGAGATGACAACTTCAGGGTCAATCCCGGCTCTGCGGATATTGCCGCCGGCTCTTTTGCGGTAGCATCCCTCCTCGCAGCCAAGCGAGACCTCGATGCCGGACATATCAAGTGTATCGTTACAGGCCCTATCGACAAATATACTGCTCACCATGAAGCGTTTCCTTTCAAAGGGCATACGGAGTTTCTTACCTCCCATTTTGCCACGATCGAAAACAAATCTCTGATGCTCATGGTAGCCGGAGAGAATATCGTTGCCCCGGTAACCAATCACATTCCTCTACGCTATGTGCCGGAAGCACTATCGGTAAATCTGATCGTCGAAAAGTGTATCCTGCTGGACATGGCACTGAGAAGAGACTTCGGAATAGTGAAACCGCAGATCGCCATACTGGCTCTCAATCCTCATGCAGGCGAGAACGGACTTCTCGGTAGAGAGGAGATAGAGATCATCGGACCGGCTATCGAGACGCTGTTCAACGAGCATCAGATACACGCTTTCGGGCCTTTCTCTCCGGACGGATACTGGGGAAACAGTATGGATGAAAAGTTTGATGCAACGCTCTGTATGTATCACGATCAGGCTTTGATACCGTTTAAGATCAAACATATGCAGGTTGGAGTCAATTTCACATCAGGTCTCAACATCGTGCGTACCTCGCCCGACCATGGCACTGCCTACGATATAGCCGGCAGCGGAACAGCGGATGAGACCTCCTTCCGAAACGCTCTCTATCTTGCCATAGACGTCTATCACAACAGAGAAAGGTTTGACGAAGCTGTGCGAAATCCGCTCAGAAAAACATTCTATGACAAAGGGAAAGACATTGGTCTGGAAGACTTGCAGGTAAAAATGGAGGATGAAGAGTGAGCATCCCCAATGAAGCAAGAGACATCAGTTAACCTCTAAAGTATAAGAACTATGTTTAAGAACAAGAACATCGTGTACACATCGGGAACATTCGATATGTTCCACTACAATCATCTGCGTATGATAAACTACGCGAGAGCTCTTGCCGATATCCTTATAGTGGGTGTCAGCACAGATGAGTTGGTGAAGAGTTATAAGGCACCTCCTGTAATCCCTTTCAACGAACGGATGCAGATCATCGAAGCTCTAAAGACACCGGACATTGTTATCCCGCAACACTCTTTGGACCATACGGAGCTGGTAAAGAAGCTGAATATAGATGCTTTTGTGGTGGGAGACGATTGGACAGGCAAGTATGACTATCTGCGAGATCTCGGAGTACAGGTGTTCTACTTCCCATACGGTACCGGTGTCTCTTCGACAAGTATCAAGCAGTCTATCCAACAATCTTATGAGGCGAGCTTGAACACTGCCAGACAACACAAACCGGAGAAGATCAACAAAGGATAAAAGCACCGGAGTATGAAGACCATACTGATTACAGGAGGGACAAAGGGTATCGGCTTGGCTGTGGCTCGTGCCCTGCTTCCTTCTGCAGACCGAATGATCCTGACCTACGGAACGGATAAAGAGAGAGCGGAAGCGGTAAAGGCAGAGCTTGAAGCCGAACATCCTCATCTGAAACAGCTTCTGGTGCTCCCGAGCGATATAGAAGCTCCGGGATCTGCAAAGGTATTGGCGGATAAGCTAAAGGAAATGAACGTCATTCCGGACGCCGTCGTCCTCAACGCCGGAGTAACCAACAGAACCTCTTTTTGGGATATAGAGGAGGAGGATTGGATGAAAGTCTTGCAGGGCAATCTGCTCTACAACATCATGCTGATCCGTCATTTCGGCAAGCTCATGCCGAAAGGTTCTTGCTTCGTAGCCACCGGATCTCTCATGGGACTGCACCCTCACTCCGTCTCTATCCCCTATGGAGTATCCAAGAGCAGCCTTCATGCATTGGTCAAAAACATGGTAAAGGAGCTTTCTCCCTTAGGTATCAGGATCAATGGCGTGATCCCCGGATTCATAGACACGGAGTGGCAAAAGAACAAACCTCTTGAGGTGAGAAGAAGTATAGAGAGCAAGATTGCACTGCAAAGGTTTGCGACACCCGATGAGATAGCCAAAATCTACAAAATGATGGTGGAAACGGACTATCTCAACGGAGAACTCATAGTGGTAGATGGCGGATACAGCTACCGATAATCAAAATGACCCTTTATGTTAGATATCGAAAAAGAGGATATTCCTTCAGGTACATCCAAAAAGGATTACCTTGCATCTCTGAAGTCCATAGAGACTGAGAATAAAATTGATAGAGTATTCTATCGCAAGGTAGGATATAAAATAGCCGTGGCTCTTGTACCTACGGGTGTTTCTCCAAATACTGTAACCATTATCAGTATCCTTATAGGGGTGCTTTGCGGTCCTATGATATACTTCTCCTCAGAGAATTATATTTGGGGGCTGTTCGGTATTGCATTCCTTGTCATAGCCAATATTCTCGACTGCGTGGACGGTCAGCTCTCTCGCCTTACGGGTAAGAAAAGCAATATCGGCCGTATTCTGGACGGGATTGCAGGCGATTTGTGGTTCTTCTCTATCTATGTGGGGATCTCCATGAGGCTGGTAGCCGAACATCATACATCTATATTCTACATCTTTGCAGCCCTTTCTCTGGTATCGCATCTATCGCAAGCGGCATTGACGGACTACTATAAAACACTGCATCTTCTCTTTATCAGTCCGGAAAAAGGAGCAGAGTTTGACGATATCGAGAGCATCAACAGAAAGTACAATGATATGGAACCGGGACTGAACAAGCTGTTCTTCTGGTTCTACAAGTACTATACCACTGCTCAAATGGCAGCAACACCCAAGCTGCAAAAGATGGTCGAAACAGTACGGAGAAAGTTCAAAGGCTTCAGACTGCCCGAAGAAGAGAGTCTGCGATTCCGTAAAGGGAGTATGATAGTCATGAAGCTGATAGATCTGCTCACGTTCAACGGACGTTCCATAGTGCTTTTCATCGCCATCTTACTCCAACAGCTCTGGATCTATCTCGCTTATGAGATCGTGGTTTTGAATATTGTACTCTTCACCAGTCGCCTCCAACACGAAACGTTATGCGAGTTCTATACCGAGTATATAGAAAATAAGTACAAGAATGAAAGAGATTGATCCCATAGTTTTACACCAGGAGGATATAGAAGAGATGCTGAAAGAGGTGATATCCAATCACTCTGCCAAGTGGCTCACTCCTCGTTTGATGTCTATACTCAAGATTAACAATATCAACAATGTTCACGCCCGTAACTGCCATTTTAGAGGTCCGGCGTTTGCTCACGCCATTCTCAAAGATGAAGATATCAATGTCAGTTACAAGCTGTATGGCGCAGAACATCTGGACAATATCCCTGATGGGGCTTTCTTTTCAGTCTCTAATCATCCTTTCGGAGGGCTGGATGGCATAATGCTTCTTGATATTCTGGGGCAGAGAAGAGCAGATTACAAGATGCTTGTAAATAGCTTCCTGAGCAAGATTGGAGCGATGAACGACAGCTTCATTCCCACGCATCCTCTTATGAGACATAGGGAAGACAAGTATGACCCATCGAAGAACATCAGTGGCGTGATGCAGGTTAAGACGAGGATTTCAGAGGGGCATCCTATCGGGCTGTTCCCTGCCGGAGGAATCTCCAGATGGTCTTGGAAAAGATTTCAAATCGTCGAACAACTTTGGAAACCGAGTGCCATCCGTCTGATACGTGCCGCCAACGTTCCCGTTCTTCCGGTCTATTTTGAAGGACGAAACTCTCTGTTGTATAACATCTTCGGGATGATCAACCTGAAGATGCAGGTTGTCAGGATTCCTTGCGAGATTTTCAACAAAAAAGGAAAGACAATATCCATACACATCCGTCCGGTCATAGAACCGTCCGAGTGGCAATACATTGAAAGCGATACGGAGTTGGCAAAATTTTTTCACGATAAAACCGTACACTCTTCCACATAAAATACTTCACCAAAAACAGCATGACAAAACAATCGAACAAACTTAAAGCGTACCGTAAAGAGGGTATATTCTATATTGCACTTATTCTTGCCACTGCTTTACTCTTTGGTTGGATAAGCAGATATACGGATGCCGGACTGTCTCAAGCCGTCGAGAGCCAAGACAACGAGAGTGCGTTTTCTGTTTTTACAGGTTTTGTCAAGCATCATGCCGCGTCCGACTTCGGACTCATGCTGCTTCAGATCATTGTCATTCTGGTTGTGGCAAGAGGATTTGCATGGCTCTTTACAAAAGTAGGACAGCCTGCCGTCATCGGAGAGATCATTGCAGGTATTGCATTGGGTCCTTCTATCTTAGGGCTTATAGCCCCCGGCTTGTTCACCAAACTCTTTCCGGTAGAAAGCATAGACAGCATTGCGCTGTTGAGTCAGTTCGGTCTCATCCTCTTCATGTTCGTTATAGGGATGGAGCTTGATCTGTCCGAAATAAAAAAGAGATTCAGACAGACCGTCGTCATATCCCATGCCGGCATCATCATACCTTTTATACTTGGAGCGGTGGCGGCAGTAGGGCTGTACGGACGATACGCTTCGGAAGAGACTCCTCTGCTTCCGTTTGTGCTTTTCATCGGTATTTCGATGAGCATTACCGCTTTTCCCGTCCTTGCACGTATCCTTCAAGAGCGAGGGGAAATGAAGAGTAACCTCGGCATCATCACACTTGCAAGTGCCGCCAATGGTGATATTACCGCATGGTGTCTCCTTGCAATGATCTTAGCCATCTCCCAAGCAGGATCGGCTGCCAGCATTGTCTTCACCTTATTATTTGCTGCACTCTATCTTTTAGCCATGTTCCTGCTCATCAAACCACTCTTTAAGGTTGTCGGGAATGCCTATACCAATACGGAGATTGTAGGCAAAGGCGTGGTCTCTCTACTCTTTCTCACCATGCTGGTCTCCGCTTATGTTACCGAGCTTCTTGGGCTTCATGCTCTTTTCGGAGCATTTATAGCCGGAGTGATTATGCCCGAAGATCACAAGTTCCGTCGCATTATTACCGAAAAAGTGGAAGACGTAGCGCACTCTATCTTCCTGCCTCTGTTCTTTGTCGTATCCGGCTTACGGACAGAGATCGGTCTCCTCAACAGCTGGGAGTTGTGGTTTGTAACACTGCTTCTCATCCTTGTAGCGGTGGTAGGTAAACTTGGTGGTTCTTACATCGCAGCCAGGGTTGTGGGAGAGAATGTCAAGGATAGCCTCTATCTCGGAATACTGATGAACACCAGAGGTCTTATGGAACTTGTGGTGCTCACCATGGGGTTAGAGCTGGGCATCATCCCTCCCGTTGTTTTTGCCATGCTTGTTCTCATGACTTTGGTAACCACTTTCATGACCACCCCTACAGTATCTCTCATAGACGCCATCTACAAACGAATAGAAAAAGTAAAGCAGAGACGGATTGCCGGAGTACTTCATGTCTTCTTCTCTTTCGGACGGACAGAGACCGGTATGGCTATGATCTACACTCTGCACAGCCTTCTCAAAAAGAGGGTGCATAGCGCCGACATCATGGCTCTGCACATGACTGTCGGAAGTGATATAAACCCCATTCAGGCAAGCGCATTCAAGGAAGCGAGCTTCAAAGAGCTGAACAGATACAAAAAAGAAAACGATATTAAGGTGGAAGAGCTGTATGAAGTCACGGACAATCCCGTTAAGACCATACTGAAACGATCCGAAGAGAGCGAAGCACAACTGCTTCTCGTCGGTGTCGGACACAATCTCTCTGCCCACCCGGACGATAAACAGGTAAGATACCTGGAGGATAAATACAAAGCAAAATTTAAGCTGGGCTCTCCCATCCTTACCGCTCTGTTCAACACCCAACTCCTTCGAGAGAAGACCTCTATCTTCATCAAAGAGCACAAGGGTAATGTCGGTGTGTTGATGGATAAGGGCTTCAAAACCGTTTCCGACAGAGTTCTCATCATCAAGGAAAGCCCCGAAGCATCGGAGCTGATCCATGAAAGATACCAAAAGCTTATAGCCGCCCTTGCAGATGCAAGCTTTGTCCGCTCTGCGGTAGAGTTTTCATCATTGGAAGCAAAAGAGGATGAGCTGAAAAAGTATGACCTTGTAGTTCTGTCGCAAACCACTTGGGAGAAACACTTTGAAGCCTCTCCCGCTCTCATACAACAGCTACCTACCACTCTTATTCTATATCCTAAATCCGACATATAGTAAGCCATGTTAAAGATCTTCGACAGAGAACACATACGCAATATAGAGGAAAATGCCAGAACCGGTTCCAAGATCATCTCTACCAGTACGCTGTATGAGACGATGGGGAATGCGTTTTGTAACCAGTTCAACAGAATGTTCAACGACCAGCGCAAAGTGATTGTCTTTGCCGGTCCATCCCAAAATGGTGCCATCGCACTTGCCATCGCTCGCATACTGTTCAGCATGAACAGAAGTGTGGATGCCTTTCTCCTCAATCCGGGACTCTCTTTAAGCGAAGAGGTTACAATCAATAAGACCAAGCTCCAACAGTGCGGATGTTACTTCATGGAGTTCAACTCCTCCTTCCGTCCACCCCGTCTTTCCGAAAACGACATCGTGATAGACGGACTCTTCGGATCCGAATTGGAAGTCCCCATAGAGGGGGATATGGAGCACGTGGTACACTATCTCAACAGCAAGGCACACACTATCGTCTCGGTGGATATGCCCTCAGGTCTGTTCGCCCAAGACAATTCGCACAACAATCCGGACAATATCATCCGTGCTCATCACACCTTTACGTTCCATGGGGCAAAGCTCTCTCTCCTCCTCTCGGACAACGAAAAGTATGTGGGCAAATGGCGTGTGATCAACTGCGGATTGGAAGAAGATCATCCGCAGAAGAATATCAAGAACTTCATATTTACCACTTCGGACTTAGACAACAACCTTGACTCCAGAGGCACGTTCTGCGACAAAAGAGACTTCGGACACGTTGCTCTCATAGCCGGATCGCAAGGAATGATGGGAGCGGCTATACTTGGAGCCAAAGCGTGTATGCGTACAGGCAGCGGACTCATCACGGTACACGTGCCACAAGGAAAAGATAATCTCATCCATACCACTATCCCTGAAGCGATCGTGGAAACAGATAAAAGCCCCACTCACTTCACGGAAGTACGAAACGTGAATAAGTATTCCGCCATAGCGATAGGCCCCGGATTGGGAACACAGTTCGAGAGTGCCGCCGCTATGGAAAGCCTGCTGAACCAGTACAAGAAGCCCATCATCATAGATGCCGATGCCATCAACATTCTGGCAAGTAACCCTACACTGCTCAACCTGCTCACGCCCGACTCTATCCTTACACCGCATAAAAGGGAGCTGGACAGGCTGGTCGGAGAGTCCGGTTCAGACTATGAGCGTCTCCGGAAAGCCTCGGCATTTGCACAGAGACACAGGGTATATGTGGTGGTCAAAGGTGCATACACCGCCACGTGTCTGCCTCAAGGCGTGATCATCTTTAACCAAACCGGCAATCCCGGAATGGCTACGGCAGGATCGGGCGACGTGCTTACGGGAATGATGTTAAGCTTTTTAGGACAAGGGTTCGACTCCCTGACCTCTGCCGTCTTTGCGGTATTCATACACGGATATGCCGGGGACAGATATGCCGAATCCAACTGTCAGGAAAGTCTCTTAGCCTCGGACATCATAGATTATATTCCTGTGGTGTTCAAGCACTTCAAGAAGTTGCAAAACTATTACTGATCCATTCAGCCCCATAGCGGAGAGGGTGTAGCCGAATAGCTGTTCGGCTACACCCTCTTCTGTTTTTATACTCTTATGAACAGATGTATCACACACTTTTTTCAGCATGACACTATCCTGAAATCCCATGAAAATCCTCACCTTTTTCGCCATCCGAAACAGACTTTCCGATGGGAGCTTTTATATAAAAACGGAAGGCGGTCTCCACGGCTTATCAGATGAGATTTTAGGGTGAATTTTCCTTTTTTGAAGAAGTCATTTTAAGGCAACTTCTTTGTTTACAACCTGATACAACAAAATCGCGAATTTGGGAAAAATTTTTTCTCAGTCCGTTTGATGGGGCTTTTTCGCGTTAATAGGTGTAAATTTTAACACCACCTCATGTGAATGAATCCTAATGCAATTTTGTGCCGAAAAACGACAAAAAAGAGGATAAAATGCTCAAAAACCTAATTATCAACACTATAAGAAAAAATTCCGAACACGTTAATCGAATCCGGTAAACGTGTTTAATGAAATCACTAAACGTGTTCGTTGAAAAATTAAACACGTTAAGCCGAAAGAATATGCNCCGGTAAACGTGTTTAATGAAATCACTAAACGTGTTCGTTGAAAAATTAAACACGTTAAGCCGAAAGAATATGCTCGTTTAGCGTTTTGGGTAAACAGGTATCGGAATTTATGTTAATAAAACAGGCTGATTTAACAAATCCGGATCCCCTCTAAAAACAGGGTGGTCGATCAAAATAGAGAGCTGAAAAAAGTGAGCATTTTTCGGTATGGAATATATAAAAATCCTCTCACAACAGAGGGTTCTGAAGGAGAGGAATACGATCTAAATCCGTATGGCTGTCCGGTAAAAACATCGGGAAAGGGAAAGGTGCGTGCTGTTCCGGAAGATCATCCGGCAGGGGCTGCCGCTCCTCCCACTCTTGATACTGTCGTACCAAAGGATGAGGACGAAGTGCATCGGGATCAAAAAAAGAGGTATCCGCCTTCTCTTGCCACACGGTATGGAGAAGACGAAAACCTCTCTTATTATAATAAGGTATGAGATCTTCGTTTGCCGGAATAAGTATCGCCTCGCATCTGCCCCACTCTTCCTGCCGGCTCTTTAGCGCAAAGGTCAAAAGGCTGCTCATCAGCCCCTCTCCTCTTCGGGAGGAGTCTGTAACAAGAGCATAGAGATAGGCAACGGGAGGAGCATCGACTGGCTCCACATAGAGGTACGGTACGGCTTGCAGTGCTGCCACAACGCGGTCTTTTGCCTCATCCACTGCAACAAAAGAGGTCTGCAAAGGGATGGCAACACACTCTACAAAGTGAGAGAAAAGAGAGTGATAAGGTCCGAAAGCCTCCGTCATAAGCTCTATCATCTCCCGACAGTGCGGATGACTCATCCACGATGTATCGGAAGGAATGCGGTAAAAAGAGATTGAGGAGGCGGAGCTATCAGGCATCGGTGTGGATTATGACAATGTTCTTCTCCAAAAGTATATCCGGCTTGTAGGAGAGTTTGGCCTTTCTCAACCCCTCTATTCCCAAGTCTTCTTCCCTGTTGATATAGGTATATTGTTCCGGGATATGCCGGGCAAACTCACGGTTGATCATTGCAAACGCTTCCGGGATGGCAGGGTCTGCCTTTTCGATGCTGACGTCAAAAGTGTTGCAGTTAATAGGCATCCCCATACTAAAAGCCACGATAGAGCCATTCACTCTTATGGCTCCACCGGTAAGTCCGATGGCTTCTTTCTCTCTCAAAGAGCGGCAGATGATCTCCCTCTCGGCATTGATTTCGTCCGTTTTACCGCTAAGGGCAAACCATTTGTTTTCCAACTCCATACACTCCGTTGCGTTGGAGGCGGTGATGGGTTCATAGATATAGTCCGGATAACTCCTTTCAAACTTATTGATGTGATTACGTTTGGACTGCAGCTTTTTCCCGGAAAGAGAGCACAGTTTCTCCCTCTCGTATATATAATCGTAGTAGTCTCTGTTCGGGAGCAGGCGGTATCTGTTGGGCAGGATCTCGTCCAACAGCTTCAATGAAGGCTCCGTGATGCTCATGAGAAGGAGATGCTCGCCATTGGTACAGCAGTCGCACATCATGTCTGCAAATACATCTTTCAGGTTCTCGACCTCTCCGATGGGCATGAGATACGCAGGTCTTGTACCACCATCCGTCATGAAACGGACGACCATGGCTCCTTTATGAAAGGCAATCTGTGTTTTATAATGGCTGCTCCAATTGTATAGGTTGGCAAAACTGAGGTCGCAATTCTGGTACGGAGACCCCGATACGACCTCCTGTATACGCTCTTTATCTTGTAGTGTTATGGGATGGAAGGCTATCTTCATTCGTTATCTTTTATAGAATAACTTTCAAAATCAGGCACAAAGATAGTGGTTATTATTGCCTTATCCAACAATATTTTGTACCTTTGTCCCCGTTACGCTAAAAACAAATATTCCACATCCAAACACTCCGAAGGAGGTGAGTGTTAGGCCGTAAAGTTTGCAAAAGTCAGAAAAAAGTGCTTACTTTGCGCTCCCTAATACACGCAATTGATTTATTTTAGTAACAACAATAACGATAGCAACGATGTCAAAAATTTGTCAAATAACCGGGAAAAGAGCGATGGTGGGGAACAACGTTTCTCACTCTAAGAGACGCACCAAACGAGTATTCGATGCGAACCTCTTCGACAGAAAGTTCTACTGGGTAGAAGAAGACTGCTGGATCCGCATCAAGGTATCTGCAGCAGGTTTGAGACTGATCAATAAGATCGGTTTGGATGCTGCTTTAAGAAGAGCAGCAGAAAACGGTACTCTTAGAAAGTACACTCTACTCTAATTTGTCTAATCTATTCACTTTAATCCCGAAAATTACTTATGGCTAAGAAAGCAAAGGGTAATAGAATCCAAGTGATCCTTGAGTGTACTGAGCACAAAGAGAGTGGAATGCCAGGAACTTCAAGATATATTACCACGAAAAACAGAAAGAACACCACTCAAAGATTGGAGCTTAAGAAATACAATCCTATTCTTAAGCGTATGACCCTACACAAAGAAATTAAATAACAACACACGTATAAGCTATGGCAAAGAAAGCAGTGGCGTCCTTCAAAACCGGTGACGGGCGTACATACTCCAAAGTGATTCGTATGGTGAAGTCTCCAAAAACAGGTGCTTACGTATTTCAAGAAGAGATGGTACCTAACGAAAACGTAAAAGAAGCTCTTGCGAAGAAGTAATCTTTTCCGTTCCGAAAACAATACGGATATAGAAAAGAGAAAAGCAATCCGGCTTCAACCCTCCGCTTAAGAAGAATGTAGTGGTAAAGCTTCCGAAAGCTGACCGAGGCTTTACATTTGAATTAAGCAAACTATATACATCAAGAAACAACAAAACAAAACATTAGAAAGACATGTATTTAGATTCAGCTAAAAAAACCGAGCTTTTCGAGAAATACGGCAAAGGTACAACAGATACAGGCTCACCTGAAAGCCAAATAGCTCTGTTCACATTCAGAATCTCACACTTGACAGAGCACCTTAAACGCAACCGCAAAGACTACAACACAGAGCGCTCTCTAAAGAGACTTGTGGGTAAGCGTCGCCGTCTTCTCAATTATCTCATCAAGATTGACATTGAAAGATATCGTGCTATAATCAAGGAACTCGGAATCCGCAGATAATAAGAGGAAAAAGATTTCCTTGACACCTATAAAGCAGTAACAATCTGTTACAACATAAAGAGAGGGTGAGTCAAAATCAAAATATTTGACTTACCCTCTCACTTTACAAGACACAACAGGCAATCAACAGAAACAACACAAACGATATGGAGATACTCTCTCTTACTATTCCTGCCTTGATTTTTACCGGCATCTATTCTCTGATACTCTTGTTCTTTGCCAACAGATGTCTTTCCTGCGCATTCGCAGTGGAAAGTCTTCAAGAGCATGCAGAGAAACATCCCGAACGAAATTACATGCACCGGATACAGAGCCTCCACAAGCAGTTGAGACTGATAAAAGCGATGCAAGGCCTCGGAGCTATAAGCTTTCTGATGTGTGTGATCTCAACAATTGCCACACTCGTGAATATAAGTATGCTGGCAATCTATACATTCTTACTGGCTTTGGTGTTGCTGGCAGCCTCTTTTATTGTCTGCCTATTGGAGATTTGGATTTCCACAAAAGCAACTCAAGCCAATCTGGACCGTCTGTTTATCTCCGAGAAAAGAAAGAGACAGAGAACTGCCGAAAGTAAAACAGAAAGCATCCCAACGAAGAAGCGTCGCAGGCCTGCAAAAAACAGGACAAAACAAGAAACGATAGAACCAGCCGGTAGGAGCAAAGAAAATATTATTCAAAAAAGCACATAGGGTTTGCAGGATTAAAAAAAAGTCTCTATCTTTGCATTCGCTAAACCTCCCAAGGAGAGTGCTATAAAGCATTTGGCCCATTCGTCTATCGGTTAGGACGCAAGATTTTCATTCTTGAAAGAGGGGTTCGATTCCCCTATGGGCTACTAAAAGAAAATAAACTAAAGATCATTAGATAGAAAATTTAGACATGGCAAATCATAAGTCTGCACTTAAAAGAATAAGACAATCGAGAGCACGTCGCTTGCGCAACCGCTACTATGCTCGTACTATGCGTTCTTCTGTTCGCAAGTTTAGAGCTCTTACAGATAAAGCTATTGCACAAGAGAGACTTCCGGAAGTGGTTTCAATGCTTGACAGAATGGCCAGCAAAAGACGTATTCACAAGAATAAAGCTGCCAATCTTAAGTCTAAGCTGACTCGCTTCGCAAATAGCCTATAACAGCATCAAGTAAGAAGACTTTCTTCTTGGCCCATTCGTCTATCGGTTAGGACGCAAGATTTTCATTCTTGAAAGAGGGGTTCGATTCCCCTATGGGCTACTTACAATAAGACAAATACTGGCTTGTTCTCTCGTTGGGAGGACGAGCCTTTTTGTTTGTAAAGGCATTCTACCCTAAAGAAGTAACAACGATCACTCAAGAGAAAACTCTTATGGTATCTCTTTGGAAACTTTTCCGAACATTCTTTTTAATAGGCGGCTTCACCTTCGGGGGAGGTCATGCCATGCTTCCTCTCATACAAGAAGAGATCGTCAACAAGAAAAAATGGCTGACAGATAAGGAGTTCATAGATCTCTTTGCCGTTGCACAGTCTCTTCCCGGAGTCTTTGCCGTGAATATGGCAATATTTATAGGCTACAAGCTAAGAGGCCCGATAGGAGCAGTGGCTTGTGCTCTTGGGGCAACACTACCATCTTTTCTGATCATTCTTATACTGGCTCTTTTCTTCTCTCAAATCAGAGAGAATGAGTATGTGGAGCGAGTGTTCAAAGGCTTACGTCCGATAGTTGTGGCAATGATAGCTGCTCCAGTATTCCAAACATGGAAAAGACTGCATCTTCCACACACGACAATCTGGATTCCGATAGCTGTTGCCATTGCAGTCTGGTACTTCGGAGTATCTCCCGTGATAGTCATTATTGTAGCCGGAGCTTTGGGCTACATCTATACGGAACATATCCGGAGAAGACTTCATCCCAATAAAGAATAACCGACATGATCTATTTGGAGCTGTTTTACGTCTATCTCAAACTCGGATTCTTTGGCTTTGGCGGAGGGTATGCCATGCTTTCCCTTATACAGGATGAAGTAGTGGTAAAACACCAATGGCTGACCGCTCAAGAGTTTACAGACATTGTCGCCATCTCTCAAATGACTCCCGGACCGATAGGGATCAATAGTGCCACCTACATAGGATACGTTGTTACCGGATCTGTTTGGGGCAGTGTCCTTGCCACGTTGTCGGTAATGCTGCCTTCGTTCCTGCTGGTATTCATCATCTCCTACTCCTTCTCTCGGTTTGCCAACAACAGGCATGTGGAAGCTGTATTCAAAGGGATAAGACCTGCCGCCATCGGGCTTATTGCTGCAGCGGCACTGCTTCTGTGCAACAGCGAAAACTTTATAGACTACAAAAGCATCCTCTTTTTTGCTGTTGCTCTCATCATTACCATTAAGAAACTTTTGCATCCGATTCTTACCATTATTATAGGCGGAATCATAAGTTTTATTGTTTATAGCATATAACGAATTGCTTCATGTTTACAGCACATTATAGTAATGGCAAGGAATTTATACGATTTGATAAAAATAAATTACCAAACTCTTGGTGCAATGAATATAATGAAGTAATTTTGCACCCATAGAAGTATTGTTCAATATATAACTCTCAAAAAAAAGTTATGAAAGCGAAATTTATCAAAGTTGCTTTGGCTGCTATTTTCACAGTAGCTTTGGCTTCTTGTACAGGTAACAAGTCTGCAGAAACTACAACTGAAGAAACAGTTGCTCCTGTAGAAGTAGTAGAAGTAGTAGAAACTCCGACAGATAGCCTTGCTACTTGCGAAGGTAAGGAAAACTGCGAGCACAAAGAAAACTGCGAAGGTAAAGAAAACTGCGAGCACAAAGAAGGCGAAGCAGACTGCTGCAAGGACAAGAAGTAAGACTTAAAACAAGATCTCTAAGATCTGTTTTGGAATAAGAGAAGCGGAATGCGATAATATCGTAGTTCCGCTTTTCTTTTACCCTAAAAAGTCCTCTGTTATGGAGAGACAGCTCTTGGGGAAAGAAGACGAAGATAAAGACCTTATCTTCGGAAGTGATACAAGAAACAGACAACAGCAAATGAAAAAATTCATCTTAATACTCTCCCTCTGCCTGATCTCCTTTGTGGTTCACGCGCAATCCGATCCGAAGACAGACAAGCAGATAGCTTCGATCCGAGCGGCATATAATAAAGCAACGCAAATGGCGATGCACTCCGCAGCGAAGAAAGATAAAGAGAACTGCATGACGCTGACCATGTCTCGCAATATGCCGGGCAGCGGACTGTCGCGACTCACTACGGAGTTTTTCTTCATTCCCGGTACGGATGAGGAACATCCCTTCAATGAGCTTTATCTCGTCCGCACGTCTTGGAACTACGGAACGGAAAAGTTTTACCGCGAATTTCTATTCGACCCCAAGAGCGGCGATCTGTTGTTTTCCTATTACAAGGGCAACGAGACAGAAAGCAATGCCTCCTCCGAAAGTCTGCCGGCAAGTGTCGAGAGGCGGATCTACTACGCCGGGACAAAAGCCATCCGGTACACCACTATCACGACACCTTTGGATCCTCAGACCCGAAAGCCTCTTCCGAACGGGGCAAAGCAGAAGCAAGAAGGAGCAAAGCCGCTGCCAAAGCTTCTTTGGGATGATGCGGAAATCTCCCGATCGTTCTATGACACCTTCAACAATGTCTCCAATGTCGAATTCTAAACGCCTTATCTCATGAAGCAAACCGCTCTTTTTCTCCTTCTTTTCGCGCTTTCTTTTGCCGTTCATGCTCAGCCCTCTGCCGTCAAGACGCACATTCAAAAGGTTGAAAAGATCCGCAAAGCTCTTGCTGAAACCATTCGACAGTCGAAAGACGAGCCTCATGTCATCAACGTCATGGAGATAAATCTCCGGAGCAGATCTCCCGAAGGAGAGATCATTCAGGAGAAAGTAAAATGTTTTTTCGGGCTTGAATGGGAAAGCACACTCAAGGAAAGAGGGATCGAAACGGCAGGAATTCCGGGATGTAAGTTCATCTACTTTCCTTATCTGATTCGCAGGGAGTGGAGTGTCGAGAATGAAAAATTCACCTATGAATACCTGTTCGACAACTCGGACACGCCTCATCTCATCCACGCTCACTATGCCGTAACCGATCTTGCCACCGGCGCTCCTCATCAGGAAGTGCACAACTATTACAATCACGATGGACTTCTGTGGGGAGAGAGCCGCGAGTTTGATCCGGAGACACATCAGGTAGTGCTGACCACCGAGTCCGTATCCATCGACAGCGACCTCACCGGAGCAGCCTTCGAGCTACGTTTCGCCACCCTCTTTGCCAAGACTCTTCAGAAGTTCGCTTGCAATATTCGCTGACGTTTCCGGCTGAAGAAACGGACAAATACTGAAGTAAAAAGAGCAGTTTTTCGCTTGACAAAAGTGGGGAACTGCTTTTATAATATGCTCCCAACAGCTTTCCGAGTCCGAAGTTTGAAATATAGAATTGTTCATTATCAATCCAACTTTTCATCAAGCACTTTTCAGGTATTAGTCCGTTGCCTCCAAAATTTTCATTGCTCCCTTTCGGAGCAGTTCTGCGTGCCTGCCAGGCAGAAATAGAAAAAGGGCTGCCTCCCTTCTGATTCGGGAAGCAGCCCTTCGTGTTGATGATATTTTCTTCCGGTCTGTTACATCATTCCGCCCATACCTTGCGGCATTGCCGGCATGGCAGGCTCTTCGGACTTGATGTCGGTAATGACGCACTCGGTTGTAAGGAACATGCTGGCGATGGATGCGGCATTTTCAAGAGCAACACGGGTAACCTTTGTGGGGTCGATGACGCCGGCTTCGTACAGATTGACGAACTGCTCTGTGCGAGCGTTGTAGCCGTAATCGGCTTCGTGTTCTTTCACTTTCTGAACGATGACTGCTCCTTCTTTTCCTGCATTTGCCACGATCTGACGAAGAGGTTCTTCGATGGCACGTCTGATGATCTCTATTCCGGTGTTTTCGTCATCGTTCTCACCCTTGAGACCTTCGAGAGCTTTCGCGGCACGGATGTAAGCGATACCGCCTCCGGGCACTGTTCCCTCTTCCACAGCGGCACGGGTTGCGCTCAGAGCATCCTCTACCCGGTCTTTCTTCTCCTTCATTTCCACTTCGGAAGGTGCGCCGACGTAAAGGACAGCCACACCGCCGGAAAGTTTGGCAAGACGTTCTTGTAGCTTTTCACGATCGTAGTCGGACGTAGTAGAGTCCATTTGAGCACGTATCTGAGCCACTCTTGTTGCGATGTCTTCTTTGGATCCTGCACCGTTTACGATAGTGGTGTTGTCCTTGTCGATCGTAACTTTTTCTGTCGTGCCAAGCATCTCCATGGTTGCGGAGTCGAGCTTGAGACCCTTCTCTTCAGAGATAACGGTACCGCCGGTAAGGATGGCGATGTCTTCCAACATAGCCTTGCGTCTGTCTCCATAACCCGGAGCTTTCACGGCACATATCTTGAGAGAACCGCGGAGACGGTTCACCACAAGGGTTGCCAACGCTTCACTCTCGATGTCTTCGGCAATGATAAGAAGAGGTTTGCCTGTCTGTACCACCTGCTCAAGGATAGGAAGAAACTCCTTGAGAGTGGAGATCTTCTTGTCTGTGATAAGAAGATATGGGCTGTCGAACTCTACGGTCATCTTCTCTGTATTGGTCACGAAGTAGGGAGAGATGTAGCCTTTGTCAAACTGCATACCTTCCACCACCTCTACCGTGGTCTCTATTCCTTTCGCCTCTTCCACTGTGATGACGCCCTCTTTCTTTACCTTGCGCATCGCTTCCGCAATGAGAGCACCGATCTTCTCGTCTCCGTTGGCAGAGATCTTCGCTACGTGTTCGATCTTAGCCAAGTCGTCGCCGATCTCTTTGGACTGAGAGCGAAGATGCTCCACAACCTTCTCCACTGCTTTATCTATACCGCGCTTGAGATCCATCGGATTGGCTCCGGCGGCAACGTTCTTCAATCCCACCCCGATGATGGCTTGTGCAAGCACGGTAGCTGTCGTTGTTCCGTCTCCGGCATCATCGTTGGTCTTGGAAGCCACCTCTTTCACAAGCTGTGCTCCCATGTTTTCAAACGGATCTTCCAGCTCGATCTCCTTCGCAACAGATACACCGTCCTTGGTGATGTGCGGTGCGCCGAACTTCTTATCCAATATCACGTTGCGTCCCTTGGGACCGAGTGTTACCTTCACTGCATTGGCAAGAGCGTCCACACCTCTCTTTAGCAGGTCTCTTGCTTCTATATCGAATTTAATGTCTTTTGCCATGTCTTTATCTGATTCTGTTTATCTGTTCTTTCATTACTTCTCTACCACTGCAAGTACATCGGACTGCTTCATGATAAGCAGCTTTTCGCCACCGAACTCGATCTCTGTTCCGGCATACTTTCCATACAGTACTTCATCACCCACAGCCAGTACCATCTCTTCATCCTTAGTGCCTTGGCCTACGGCTTTCACTACTCCTCTCAGAGGCTTTTCCTTTGCACTGTCCGGAATGATAATGCCTGAAACTGTCTTCTCTTCTTGAGCAGAAGGTAGGATCACTACTCTATCTGCAAGCGGTTTAATGTTCATAGATTTTGAATATTATGTTATTTAAGTTTTATGTCTATCGTCTTACTTCTCCAAATGTATGCCACCGGCTCAAAGCGGAAACTAACATGACGGTTCTGTCAGTCCCCGTGCCACTCCGGGAACAAAGCACTCCATCACTCTTGCTCCTGCCTTCGAGCGAAGTGTTAATGCACGGCAAGATGCCGGAACAAGTATCGTGCTCCCTATCCTGTATGAGCTTTTCTGTCCGTCAGCTTCCAGCTCCACATCTCCCTCCACTACCATGCAGACCGTGAAAGAGTCTCTTTCGGCAAGAGAGATATGTACCTCTTCTCCCCGAAGCTGAACGATAGAGGTAACAAAGTATGGCGACTCCACAACCTGCTTATGCTCGGACAGATCGGGAGACATATCGTATTGCGTGCGATAGTCTGACGATACCGAATAGTCTATGACATCCTTGGCAAGCTCCGTGTGCAACTCTCTCTCGTTCCCGTCCGCATCTTTCCTTTTGTAGTCGTATATCCTGTAAGTGATGTTGCTGTTCTGCTGTATCTCCGCCACCAGACAGCCACTGCAGATGGCATGGATACGTCCGGCAGGAAGGAAGAAAAGGTCTCCCTTGTTTACCCGATAGCTTGCCAACGCATCGGCAATGGAACCATCTTCGGATCTTGCCACAAACTCCGTTTCGGAGATCTTCTCTCTGAAGCCGGTCTTTAGCGTAGCATCCGGAGCAGCATCCACCACATACCACATCTCCGTTTTACCAAAAGAGTGGTGTCTCTGCTGGGCTATCTCATCGTTCGGATGCACCTGTATGCTCAGGTCGGCTGCGGCATCTATGTATTTAATAAGGAGGGGGAAGTTGTCTCCATACCTTTCGTACACCTGCCTGCCCAGCAGTTCCGATCCGTATTCCGAGATCAGATCCGAAAGCAATCGTCCTTTAAGAGATCCTTCGGCTACTACCGAGATACTTCCCGGAATGAGTGAAATCTCCCAGCTCTCCCCTATCTTCTTCTCCGAAGAAGGCAGTCCCTTGAATGGTTCGAGCCTGTGTCCACCCCAGATAATCTCTTTCAGGATGGGAACGAACGTCAGCGGATAAAGTTTATTATTGTTCATGACTCTCTTTTAGCTTTAGTTTGATACAAAAATGGGGTGCTTCTCCCTCTGCGGAAGAGATCATTACGGCATATCCCTGCCCCGATGGAGCATAGTGCGTGATAAGCTCTGCACCATAGGCTGCCTCTGCTATGAAGTGAATATCCACCTCTTGAACCTCTCGGCGGAGTACTTCGTCCACCGGTAGAGTGTTCATTGCCATCGTTACCCAAATGGCACTGTTCACATGGTTGTTGATGTCCAGATCGGAGTATCTCACCTTATGATCAAGCCCCACAATCTTACTCTCCTCTTCCTCTCGTCCCCATACGCTCCGTGCCGGCACAGGCATCTCCACCCCTTCCGGTGCAGATACCACCACTTCTTTGGTCAGAATATGGGTGAGCGGGATAGCTCTTCTGGACTGCATATCCATAGCCACCCAGTAGCTCGTTGCGGTACAGATGAGCTTCTCTCCCTGATGCACCATGAAGTTACGAGTAGTCTTCACTGCCCCTACATCTGTCACGAATGTGGTTATTTTGAATGAGGCATCATGGTTTAACGGCTGCTCGAAATGTATGGAAAGGCGATGCAATGCCCAAGTATAACCTTGCTCCTGCAACTTCATCACGCCAAATCCGTAGCGATTGGCATGAAGTCCGGCCGTGTGAATAAGTCTGCTCACCAGCTTGCTCAAGGGAAAGCGACCTGCGGCATCCAGATGAAACGTCCAAAGCTGAAACTCCTCTTGTATGACGTAAGGAGCAATTTCGGTAGAAATCATAAGCGATACTGTTTTTTTTGATTCTGCTCCGACAAATTTACATAGAAAAGATGTTTCTTCATAATAGAGTCTTTCGCCCTTTTTCGGAAGGCTGTTTTTATATATTCCATACCAAAAAATGCTTGTTTTTTTCTTACTCTCTATTTTGATCGGAGGGAGCGTTTTCAGAGCACGACCGAATTGTTAAACTCGGGCTGTTTTATTAACACAAATTCCGATACAGGTTCACTCAAAACGCTAAACGAGCATATTCTTTCGGCTTAACGTGTTTAATTTTTCAATGAACACGTTTACCGATTTCATTAAACACGTTTACCGGATTCGATTAACGTGTTTAGAATTTTTAGCTATAGTACTGACAGATAACTATTTATGCTTTTCTGCCTCTTTTTTGCTCTTTTTTGCCCTAAAAGTGCATTAGAATTTATTTACAAACAATGGTGTTAAAATTCACCTATATTAACGCGAAAACAGCCCTTGAATCCGACCAAGGAGAGCGTTGATCAGAAATTCGCGATTTCTCATACCGCATTGGCTTCAAGCAGATTAAGGCACATTTCTCCCATTTACCTCTAAAAATCCGCAATGAGATACTCTGCTTCGGAGGGCGAAACCGGGAGACCGTTTTTATATAAAAGCTCCCTGAAAAACCTCTCCCGAAAGAGTGCAGCCGGACAATATCTATTAGACAATAAATAACTATCTTTAGCGATATTATTTCAGATCAACAGAGATGAGCGGTATCATTAAAAGCATTCTGGACACAGACTTGTACAAGTTTACCACAGGGTATGCGTACTCCAAGCTGTTCCCACGCGCAAAAGGAGAGTTTCGTTTTGTGGATAGAGACGAAGTGGTCTATCCCAAAGGATTTGATACACTGGTGAGAGAAGAGATACAGAAGATGTCTCTCCTCTGTCTCACTCCCGAAGAGGAGACTTTCCTCTACAAAATGCTCCCTTATCTGCCTCCGACCTACATAGACTTTCTGAAAGGGTACAGATACAATCCGGAAGAGATAGAGGTCTGGATGGATGAGAAGAATCACCTGCATATCGTAGCCAGCGGACTCCTCTACCGCATCACTATGTGGGAAACACCTATACTGGCTCTTGTCTCCGAACTCTATTTCAGAGTAACGGGAGCCACTCCGGACTGGGTTCATATTCGGAACGAGACCCGAAGGAAGGCAGAAGAGATAGCCAAACACGAGATACAGACTTCGATATTCGGCATGAGACGCCGGTTCAGCTCCGAAGTGGAAGACAAGGTAACAAGCATCCTGAAAGAGCATGCCGGCAACTATCTCTTCGGTACATCCAATGTCTACTACGCCATGAAGCACAACCTGCGAGTATCGGGTACGCATCCTCACGAGTGGATACAGTTTCACGGAGCGATATTCGGCTACAAGATGGCAAACTACATGGCTATGGAGCACTGGATAGATGTTTATGATGGAGATTTGGGCACAGTCCTCACAGATACCTATACCACCGATGTCTTCATGCGAAACTTCTCGAAAAAACATGCCATGCTCTTCACCTCCATAAGGCACGACAGTGGCGACCCGTTCGGATTCGTGGAAAAAGCGATCTCCAGATACAAAGAGCTTCGTGTGGATCCGCAGATCAAGTATATCGTATTCTCGGACAGCCTCAACATAGAAAAGGCAAAGAAGATCAAAGCATACTGCTCCGGCAGGATAGGTGCCACGTTCGGTATAGGGACGAACCTGACAAATGATGTCGGGAACGGCATCAAACCGCTCAACATAGTGATGAAGCTGTTCCGCTGCCAGATTACCTCCTCTCAACCATGGTATAACTGTGTCAAGCTTTCCGATGTCGATGGAAAGCACACAGGTGACAAACGCGAGATAGAGCTGGCACAACGCACGCTGCTGATAGGCATGCCTTGAGGCCCGTACGGCTAAAACGAAACAGCCGATGCAGGCGACCTCTCTTTTGTATTACCTAATCAAAAACAGATACTTATGAGTAAAACTTCCTCTTCCGACGATCCGATAAAAGGATTACCGGAAAATGCTTTCAGAGAACTCAAGCCGGGAGAAGAGTACGTCCCGGTAGTGCCGGAACACAAGTCTATTCCGAATGTAACGGTTTGGTCTGTACTCTGGGGTGTGCTTATGGCTGTGATATTCAGTGCAGCCGCTGCCTATCTGGGACTAAAGGTAGGACAGGTTTTTGAAGCCGCAATCCCCATTGCCATCATTGCCGCCGGACTGTCGTCTGCAACCAAGAGAAAAAATTCTCTGCACGAGAATGTCATCATTCAATCTATCGGTTCAGCCTCCGGAGTGGTAGTGGCAGGAGCCATCTTTACGCTGCCTGCCATCTACATCTTGCAAGAGAAGTATCCGGAAATGACCGTGAACTTCTTGCAGATCTTTATCTCTTCCCTGCTTGGAGGAGTATTGGGTATCCTGCTTCTGATACCTTTCCGCAAATATTTTGTCAAGGAGATGCACGGGAAATATCCGTTCCCCGAAGCCACTGCTACCTCTCAAGTGTTGATCTCGGCAGAGAAAGGCGGTGCACAAGCCAAGCCTCTTCTTTTGGCAGGTATTATCGGTGGGCTCTACGACTTCCTTGTCTCCACTCTTGGGCTGTGGCACGAAGAGATATCTTCCCGTATGGTGAGCATGGGTAACGCCATAGCGGACAAAGCCAAGCTGATATTCAATATCAATACAGGGGCTGCGGTGCTCGGTCTTGGGTTTATAATAGGTCTGAAGTACTCCTTTATTATATGTGCCGGCTCGTTCCTGATATGGTACATCATCGTTCCGGCTATGTCTCTGATCTATCCGGACACACTCCTTACGTTTGGAGACCCGAACATAACTGTACCTGTTGGAAGCATGTCGCCCGAAGAGATCTTTAAGATCTATGCCCGGAACATTGGTATAGGGGGTATCGCCACTGCCGGAATCATAGGTATCATAAAGAGTAGAAAGATTATCGTATCTGCCCTTGGACTTGCAGCGAAAGAGATGAAGAGTAAGCCGGAAGCATCCGCCGGTGCTGCAGCGACAGCAGAGAAGAGGATAGATAAGGATATACCGATGAAGATTATTGCATGGGGTACTATTCTGGCTCTTGGTGTTACGGGGATATTCTTCTATCTCGGTGTTGTTCAAAATCTGATGCATGCCGTAGTGGCTCTGCTTTTGGTGGCAGTTATCGCATTCCTGTTCACTACCGTTGCGGCAAATGCAACAGCCATCGTAGGTTCCAATCCGGTATCGGGCATGACCCTTATGACCCTTATCCTGGCTTCTCTTATCTTAGGAGTGGTCGGACTTAAAGGTCCTCACGGCATGGTCTCCGCTCTTATCATCGGAGGTGTAGTGTGTACGGCACTCTCTATGGCGGGCGGATTCATCACCGACCTCAAGGTTGGGTATTGGCTTGGAGTATCTCCAAAGTCGCAAGAGAGTTGGAAATTCTTGGGTACTCTTGTCTCTGCCGCTACGGTAGGAGGGGTTATCATGGTGTTGAACAAGACCTACGGTTTCACCTCCGGTGCTCTTGCGGCTCCTCAAGCCAATGCAATGGCTGCGCTGATAGAACCGATGATGCAGGGAGCTTCGGCAAAGTGGGCGTTATACGGCATCGGAGCCGCTATTGCTCTCGTTCTCAACTTTGCAAAAGTGCCGACACTTCCTTTTGCTTTGGGTATGTTCATTCCGCTCCAACTCAATACGCCTCTGCTTGTAGGCGGTCTTGTGAGCTGGTTTGTAGGTAGCAGAAGCAAAAATAGCGACCTCAACAAGGAGCGTGTAGAGAAAGGAACTCTCATAGCTTCCGGATTCATCGCCGGAGGTGCTCTCATGGGTGTGGTAAGCGCAATACTCAGATACTACGAGGTGAATATCTTCCAAACAGAATGGAACGCCAATCCTTGGTCTCAAGCATTGACTGTACTGATGTACTTTGCCATCATATTCTTCTTCGTGAAGATCTCTCTTAGGGTGAAAAGTAAACACTGATCGATAAATAAGGGCGGATAGAAAGATCTATCCGCCCTTTCTATATTATATATGTATATAACCGAAGCAAAACCGGAGCATATCCCCGAAATATTACGAGTACTGAATGCGGCTCGTATCTTTATGTGTCGGAATGGGAATCCTACTCAATGGGCAGAGGGCTACCCGTCTAAAGTGATGATAGAAGAGGATATCCGTCTGGGAGTAGGGTATGTCATCTTAGAGACAGAGCAGTCGGGGCAGCCCTCCGGGTACTTTGTCCTGATGGATGGACCGGATCCGACCTACTCCGAGATATACGATGGGGCTTGGTCTTACGATAAACCTTATGGCGTTATTCACCGTCTGGCTTCGGATGGTTCGCTTAGAGGGATCGCCTCTGCCGTTTTTGACTTTGCTGCCTCCCGCTATCTCTATCTCCGCATAGATACACACCGAGACAATGCCGTACTGCAACAGATCTTGAAACAACACCTTTTCGCCTATTGCGGTATCATATATCTGGCAAATGGTTCTCCCCGATTGGCATTCGACAAACTGCTCTCTCCCTAAAAACTACATTCTTCTCATCCGACAAAAGACCTTCTCATGTAATAATACAAAAATATCCCTCTATCTATTGCTTGAATAAAAAATATCCCTTACCTTTGCATCGCAAAAATGGGATAACCATTGGAGAGATGGCAGAGTGGTCGATTGCGGCGGTCTTGAAAACCGTTGAGGTGAGAGCCTCCGGGGGTTCGAATCCCTCTCTCTCCGCTTGAGGTACTCTGAACAAGAGTTCAGAAAACACCAACAAAATCAGTAAGTATCGTAACTTCAATGAGTTACGATACTTTTCTTTTATACCTACACATCTTCTCAGAGTACGTACAGAGGTCGCAAATACTCCCAAAATACTCTCAAATGGCTACAATCTGGCTACACTTTTTCGAGCCGATTGAAAATTGTAGCCAAGAGTACGTAGGGAGTTCGTTTAGAGTACTCATACATTGCTGTTATTCAAAGTATTATGTAGAACTTTGTAGCGTGGTTACAGAGGTTTAGTTTTCACGTTTTGGCTACAATTTATGGTCACCGTGGCTACAATTTTTCTCGCCTTGGCTACAACTCTTAAAAACAGATGTGTATGAAGTCTATTTTTAGAACAGCCTTCTATCTTAGAAGCAACTATGTCAACAAGGATGGCAAGACTCCTGTGATGTTGAGAATTTACCTCAACAACGAGCGTCTATCCCTTGGATCTACGGGCATCGCTGTCGTGAAAACACAGTGGGACTGTGTAAACGAGAAAATAAAGGGACGTACTACCGAAGCCCTCAGTATTAACTTGGAGCTGGACAATATCCGCAATGGCTTGCAAAACATTTATCGCAAACTGGAGGATAGCGACGACTTATGCTTGGAGCGTATCAAAACCGAATTCTTAGGGAAGAAAGTTGACATTGACACGATAATGCAACTTTTCGATAAGCACAACGCAGACATCGCACAGCAAGTCGGACTATCTATCGCTCCTGCCACACTCCAGAAGTATAATGTATGTAAGCGTCGCTTTGCTGAGTTCTTACAGCAGAACTACAAACGCTCCGACCTCAAACTATCAGAATTGACCTTTACGGTCATTCGTGAGTTTGACATCTATCTGCGTACCATTGTTGGGCAAAATCCCAACACGGCGACAAAGACTATGAAAACATTCAAGACGATTGTTATCCTTGGGGGTAAGATGGGGGTTATTCATCATGATCCCTTCCTCAATCATCGCTTCCACTTGGAACCTGTCAATCGAGGTTTCTTGACCGATGAGGAGATTCTCAAAATAGCGAACAAGCAACTCGGACTACAACGTCTCGAACTCGTTCGGGATATTTTTATCTTCTCCTGCTTCACAGGGCTGGCTTATATTGATGTGGCCAACCTCACACCCGACCACATCGTCACTATAGGCGACAAGCGGTGGATTATGACGCAGCGTCAGAAGACTAGTGTTTCGACCAATGTTCTCCTCCTGGACATACCTAAAAGTATCATCGCCAAATATGGCGACCAAACTTATCGAGAGGGGAAACTCTTCCCGATGCTCTCTAACCAGAAGACCAATGCCTACCTCAAAGAGATTGCCGACATCTGTGGAATCAAGAAGAATCTGACCTTCCACTTAGCTCGCCACACCTTTGCAACGATGTCGCTCTCTAAAGGTGTACCTATCGAAAGCGTATCGAAGATGCTAGGGCATACCAACATAAAGACCACGCAAATCTATGCTCGTATCACTAACAAAAAAATAGAGCATGATATGGAGCAACTCGCTGAAAAACTTGATAAATTCAATACCGCCATGGGCATCTAACAAAGACTTGTTTCATCTAAAATCAGAATGATATTATGAATCAGACTAAGAAAGAGCTTTCTTACTTCCGTTTGAAGTTGGAAACTTACCTCAATGATTATCACTCCGAGTTAATGACAGACACAGCCTTTATTTCAGCTCGTGTCGATGCAACACTCACCGCTTACTGCGATGCCATATCGCAGGGCTTCTCCCACCTCGAAGCTGAGGCGATGTCGAGCGAAGTCCTTTACCAAGGATTACACTTCTCTAAGCACAATACCCTTGTGTCTATTTTAGAGAATGAGTTCAGCGAAGAATTGCCCGAACCACTACCAGAAAAATTTGCTCCCATTCTACTTGGCAATCAATTCATTCAAGCAGTCTTCGCGAAGTATGACCTCACAGACGACTTCGACGGAAGCACTGAGTACGAGGCTCTCTACACCGAACTCACAGGCACGATTGTCGAGCTTATCGAGAATAACAACTTGCCTACGATGGAGAAGGCTGAAGCATCGAAGTAACTTAATCCTATCGGGAGCATTGGAGCATCAAGAGCCAAGATATACACTCCGTCCCACACGCCAAGGCGCAAGCCCTTGTCTTTGGAGGTCGGAGTATCTTGGGCTCGCTCTTGAAACTCTAAAATGCTCCCAGATATGAATACTTCAGTTATGAATCACGATGTACACAGCCCCATCTTCATTCGGGCAAAGTCTACTAACGATAAACCACAGACAGCCAAGCCTGTCCGTAGCATCGACTGGCGACGGTTCATCGAGCTGACGCTCCTTCTCTCTGTCGTGGTCGCAGCTGTCTATTTCATCGCCAAGCTCGTTACTCCTCAAGTCGTAACCGTCATTGGCATCTTCGTGGGTTTCCTGGTACTGCGGTTCGTGGTAAGGACCATTCTGCAAATCACTTTCACCATTCTCGGCTATCTCTTCTGGTTAGCCATCTTGGCGGCAATACTGATTTACATCTTCTAATCTGAGATAATCATCTTAACGGGTGGCGGGCTCTTCGGAGCTTGCCACCTTTTTTGTTTCCAACTCTTTAGCGTTGCACTTCTGCTTCTTCATCCTCCGTTCCACTTATTGCGTAGCAGATGGATGCTGTTTCTTTTTCCTTGCAAAGGTAGTGTGGGGCTTGGGCTACCCCAAGGTCAAGCCTACGGTTGGGCTGGAAAATCTCCACACTTGCGTTTCGCTTGGCTTCGCTCCAGGTTGTATTTTCCACCCAAACCTTGTGTCGCTCCTCACCCTCTACCTCTGTTTCGCTCGAAAAAAGGAATCAGCATACTCCGATCTTTGGACGCATAAAAAAAATGTCACTATGGATAAGCAGAAAATAAATACAATATCTTCGATGAGCAGAAAAGGATATAGCTCCTCCTCTCATTACCGCATAAGTTCGGGGATTGGGGAGCGTGAGCGTGCAGAGGCGACTAAGTTCGTGCAGTGGGTGGCACAACCTTTGGAAACCCTCCGTGAGTGTAAAGCTTACCTCTTGCGCGAAAAACTCAATCGTGGCAAAGCGATGAGCCGTGAGGAAAAGGATTGGCTATGCGAAGCCGTGAATAACAATACTTACTTCCGTACCGCCGTCCCCGTGATGGGCTACCGATTTGACTTCTTTGATGTGCTGAAAAAATACTTGGTCAATCAATACGGATAATGGGCTGAGTACTATGCCCCCAACCGCACCAGCCTACGCAAACACCTATGTGGGCACATCAATCAGACAGTAGAAATCCCTAAACATTAAGACGATTATGGCAAATATATGCACCAACCTATTCTACGCATCAAGCGAGAAGGCAGAAACGATAGACGCAATTAGAGCATTTATAGAGGAACACTTCCCCGATGATTGGCATGAGCAAAGCGATGACTTCCAGATTGAAGCCGAGCTATACAGCCGTTGGGACTTCCCTAAAAGCCTATTTGAGGACTTGGGCAAGAGCCTAAGTCACGACGACACTCTCTATATGCGTTGCCTATCCCACGAGCTATGTAAGGAATATGCCTGCCTCTCTGTCTATCGAAATGGAGAATGGACAATCGGGAAATAAAGCACCAAAGAGAACAAGACAATGAAAGGAACAGCACAATTCACACGCACCATAGCCGAGTATCTTAATCAAAGAGCAATGACAGACCCCCTATTTACTCCTAACTTGGCGAAGCCCGGCAAGAACATCGAGGACTGCATCTCCTATATCTTACAGCAGGTGCGACAGAGCGGGTGCAATGCCTTTGAGGACGATGAAATCTACGCTATGGCAGTCCACTACTATGATGAAGACGATTTAGAAGTGGGTAGCCGTGTAGCCTGCAATGTGGTAGTCAATCACACCATAGTCCTCACCGAAGAAGAGAAAGCCGAAGCACGCAAGCAGGCGATACAGCAGTATCAAACCGAAGAGCTACGCAAGTTACAAGAGCCGAAGCGAGTGAAAGCCAAGGTAAGCATCAACAGCGACCCAATACCCCAACCCTCTCTATTTGATTTATAAGCCTATGAAACCACGAAATAAATTTGAGCAAGCCGTCTTGGCTCAGAGTAAGCACCTCCACCCGATAACCAAGATACAAAAGCAATGGGCATTCCGTGAATGTATCGACCACTTTGCCTACCGCCTACCCAAAGGGAAAACCACTTGTATGGATTGTGGGCATTCGTGGCAGATGAACGAGTCTATCGAGCATTGCATCTGCCCCCAGTGTGGGGCAGGCTTGCAGGTCAAAGAAACCTATCAAAGAAAATTGCAACAGAAGCAGTACTTTACAGTACTAACCACTTCGGGAGGGTATCAAGTCTTGCGTATGTGTCTACTTATTGTGGGTATGGAGAAGGGCTACCAAGCCGTGTCCTCAGTCATTGAGATTGGGCAGTATTGGTGGAGCGAGAGTGGACGACAGACGATTGTCGCCGTACAGAGAATTATGGGGCATTATGTGGATAGCTTTGCCTACTATTCGCCTATGGCTATTCGTAACGAGAATGAAGCCTATCGCTTTATTGCCCATTGCCCCTTGTATCCGAAAGTCAAGGCAATAGACACCCTCCACAGGAACGGCTTTGCAGGCGAGTGCCACGACATTGCCCCTAATATACTTATCCCTGCCCTACTCACAGATAGTCGTGCCGAAACACTGATGAAGGCAGGACGCACCGAGCATCTGCGGTATTTCCTCAGCCGAGCAAGGCGAATAGATGCGTATTGGCAAGCCTATAAAATCACCATTCGTAGGGGCTACGATATCACAGACATTGCCCTTTGGTGCGACTATGTGGATATGCTGGGGAGGTTAGGCAAGGACACGCACAACGCCCACTTCGTTTGCCCCGAGGACTTAGAAGAAGCCCACGACACGGCACAACGAAAGTTGCAGGCTCAGCGAGATAAGGAAGCCGAAGCCCAAAGGCGACAGAAAGCCATAGAGAACGAGGAGCGTTTTCAAGCCCTCAAAGCCCCATTCTTTGGCATCGCCTTTACAGACGGCACGATTGAGGTGCGTGTCTTGGAGAGTGTGAAGGAGTACCTTGAGGAGGGCAAAGCACTACACCATTGTGTCTTTACCAACGAGTACTACCTCAAGGAGCAGAGCCTTATCCTATCGGCACGCATTGAGGGCAAGCGAATAGAGACCATTGAGGTATCGCTTGAAACAATGAAAGTCATTCAATGCCGTGGCTTGCTGAACAAGAACACCGAATATCACGACCGCATCATTGACCTTGTACACAGCAACATCAAGCAGATACAGAGCCGTGTAGCCTAAGCCATAGCCCCTGAAACAAAAGTCCCGAAGCGATTGAGTAAATCACTTCGGGACTTCTTTTCTTTGTCTTTGAAACGAGCAGGCGACCAAAAGAAAAGAAGCAAAAGAAAGTCGCGTTACCTTTTATGGAAAGTCAAAACAATTGTAAAGTCACAAAAAATATAGTCCCTCTAAAAACACGTCTATTTTTTTGCAATATCCGAAATCCTTTTTTGATTCCCCAACAGTTCATCAATATTAATATCAGAAAAGTTAACAACGACGAATGAGGCTTTTTTCGACCCAACATATTCCCTTAGTTTCTTCGCTTCGTTATAAAGAGTCTCAATCCAATTAGGGTCAGCAATAGTAGAATAGTATTTAGTTCCTAATACTCCGTTTTCTCGAAAGCATATATTCGCTTCGAGAGAATACCTACTACAGATAGAGTATTTATCCAACCCTATTTGCTTTGCAAAGGTCTTAAATTTAACAAAATCATTATCTACTGATTTTATTTTCCGAAGGAGTTTATCTATCTTATGAGAGCACTTCCTTATTCGGTCATATGTATCCTTTTCATCATCTTGGCTTTCAATAAATATAAGAGCTTTTAACGAGCACTCTATTGAAAAAAGAATGTCAACCAATAGCTTACTCCTTGTTCCTATATGAGTAAATCCATTTTCGTTAAATAGCATACCAAATCGGGCTAAATAATCTCCACTATCTTGCAAGAAAAACCCCGCAATTTCTTGTCTTAATTTTTCATTCATAACACTGTCTATTTTATAGGGTTGAAGTTACTAATTTATAACAAGACAGATGATTAAAAAGATAAGAAAAACACCTCTTGCAGAGCACAAAATATCTCGCAAGAAGCGTATTTGAAAATTATAGCACATAAAACAGAGCAAACTCCGCTTTTCTACGTTTGAGTAGCCCTAGCAAGACCTTGCCTTTGTAGTGGCAAAAGGATAGGTATTCCTTGTAGAAATTCCTATCCCCTTGCTCAATCTTGCGAAGCAGCTTGCTTTTGCCTTGTTTGCCGTAGCCGAGCAGGCGACCCACACCGACATTGTAAGAGAGCAACGTTAAGATCAAAGCGTCTTTTCCATAGCCCCTAAACACTTCAAAGCGTTCCCAAAGGTCGGCACGCAAAAGGGAGTCGGCTTGTCGCTCCGTCATCTCTGCCGTAAACTTCTCGCCCTTTTTAAGCTCGTGACCATAGCCGACATAGGGATGATGCTTCTTGCCGTGCCAGCCCTCAAAGTGTTTGACGCAAAGCACAGCTCGCTCAAAAGGCGGTAAGTTTATCCAACGCACTCGCCTCTGTGCCATAGAGGGCAAAGCCCCCAAGCACAGTAGACAGAGTGCAAGTATCCAGTTAGCCATCTTTCTTTTTGTCCTCCTCTGCCTTCTTGTTGTTGAAGGCAAAGGTCAGTTGTTGCACTTTGCCGAAGTTGTCCTCGATATACACATCTATCGTCTGGCGGTCTGCCGACTGAGAGGTGTAGTACAAGCGAAACTCCTCCCTTGTCAAGGGATAGCGGTCGTTGGGCTTAAAGACTAAGCCATCGTCCATTTTTAGGATGCCCTTGCCCTCGGGTTGGAAGTAGCGGAGGGTGTATCGGGTGTCGGCAAAGTTGCCCCCTCGTTGGAGAGAGCAACGGATTTCGGCTGTTTCGCCCTTTTTGATGTCCTTTTGAACGGGCATCGTTTGCAAAGCGAAGTCGTAAGACTGCTGCACATCCAACTCCCGATTACAAGCAGGTAGACAAAACCCCGCAAAAGTGAGTACCCCCACGACCCACAGTGTATTAAAGATTTTCTTTTTCATTGTTCTCTTGTTGCTTAAAGGTTGAACTTAATGCCTGCCGAGAGTGCAGGACGAAAACGATGCACATCTGAACCGAGAAGTAGCCGCCCCTGAGCTTTGAGGACGAGGAGCAACCTATCTGAGAGGAAGCACTCAATGCTACTATGCACCGCACCGCCATAGACGAAGCGAGAGCGGTCAAGCAGGGTTGCCCCATCGGGTAGCAAAGACTTTTCTTCATTGAGTTCCTCATAACCTCCGAGAGCAGAGATACCGAGGTAGCCAAAGATGTTCTTGCCTCTATCCGAGAGGATAGATTGCATATAGCCTACTTGCAGGAGCATATCACGCATCGGCACTTGGTAGGTGCGATATGGCAGGCTCTGGTCTTCGTACTCTGCCGAGAGAAAGGCATAGTTCTCTCGCTTGAGGTACTTCGTGAGCGAAACTCCCACACCAAACTGTCCCTTCGTAAAGAGCTTCTCGCTCTTAATCAGAGGCACAGATGCCACCACCTCAATCCCCTTTTGCTTGGGGATAAGTCGCTGTGCGTTTGCGGAAATGAATCCGCAGACTGCACAAGCGAGGAATAAACAAAACTTCTTCATAGGGCTTACCACTTCAGTTTAAGGTTATCGATACGTCGAGCCAACAGAAGATCCTCATTTTGTACATAGAAAGAGAGTGTGCGCCCTCCATTTCTCTCATAGAGCGTAACTTCGAGCTGTTTATCTTCCGATAGTGCAAACTGTTCTAAGGCAAAGATGCTTCGGTTGCTACTCTGTCCTTTCACCCACATTATCTGATGATAGGCACGCAAGGGTTGCAGAATATGCTCTTGAATCGCAGTACGCTTAGCAACCTTCTTGTCTACGACCTTAAAGGTGATGAAATCCACTGAGTAGTTCATATTGGTATCATTGTCTATGCGTGTGTGAAAATAGAGCAGCCCATTGTGCGCATAGAGTCCCCGAAGTAGAAACCTCATTCCGAACTGTCGTATCCCGATATGCTTAATGGTACGCTTGTTACTCTTGTAGATACTCTCCATCATCAGTTTTACGAGTATGGGAGATTCGTTGCCCAACTCTTTGAAATAGATGTCTGCGCGATTAGAGGGTAGGCGTCCGTCTGTCGGAGAGAGGAAGTCTTTCATCTCTACGTTGAGCTTCTCGGGCTCTTCGGCATACTTTACGTTGTATGAGTAAAAAGAACCATCCTCACAGATGACACTCATATTGGTCTCTGTCTCGAAGTCTCGAACGGCAGCCTTGACACGTAGCACATTCTCGGCATCCTCCGCCTTACCTGCAATCAGGTTATTGCTTCCCAAGTCCACATATCGGATGGCCGATGGAAAGATAAGGTGCACCGTTTTGTCGAAGGTAACTTCCAAGCCGTAAGGTAGTACGACTCTCCCGTCAGGAATCGCCCTGCTCATTCCTTGAAAGAGTTCTCCTGAAGAGAGTAAATGAGCAGGCGTTGTTTCTTTACATTCTGTTTGAGCAAAAGCCGTTAGCCCAAATGAGCAGAGCATCAGGGCTGATAAAATCCATTTTTTCATTGTCTTTATAATATCTGATTTGGTTGTTATTGAGTCGGTAGCAGATAGAGGCGATAGCCCCCTTTAAGCGTCACTTTAACAGTACGCAGTTTCTTTTGCAAAAGCTGTGAAGCCCCCTGCATCACACCGCGTGCAACATCGGAGATAATTTGATCCTTAGCGGAAGAAGCAAAGGTGAAGGAGGTGCCGGCAGTGCCTCCGATGTTCGCCCCCATTTCTTTGAGGGCAGATAGATTCTCAGAGCCGGGGATGTAGATGCCCTCTTGTCCGTCTGTGTCGTAGGCTGAGAGCTTGACGGAGGAGATGTAACCTCCGATCTCGATGCTTTGAACAAGCAGTCGCATACGATTGCCCTCAATTTTAGCTTGAGCCACGATACGGCTGTAGCGAGGCAGAGAGAGAGTATGGAGCCGAGCTCCCTCCGTCAGACGAAGGACAATAATGTCTCCCTCTTGGAGTGTCGTTGTTCTATCCACCACGCATCGAAGAGTGTTACGAAGGGGGTTGGGACGTTGTGCCGAGAGCGAGTGAAACCCAAGGTTACGTTCTCTTCCTGCATATTCGGCAATGAAGGCAGAGTCCGTCATCGGTTGCTCAAGGGAAGAGACCAAATGCTTCCGTTCGGGCATCAACTCCACTTCGGGTAGGGTCGTTGAAGCTGAGGTAACCGAAGTTTCCTCCTTTGCATTGGTAGCTGAAGGGGAATTACTTGGAGGAGTTGCTTGAGTCATGTACTTGGCTGCCATTTGGTAGCTTTTTTCCATCAAGGCAAGCTGTTTCTCCTCTTCATCCTGCTCGCTCTCTTGCGCCTCTAATCGAGCTCGGAGTTCTTCTATCTCGGCCTGCATCGCTTCTCGCTCTTCCTCTCTTGGGTCATAATCGTAAAAAAAGGAAAGAAGGCGACTGTTTTCCTCGTAGCGTTCCATCGAAGAGGCAACTTTGGAGACCGAGGAGGTATGTTCGGAGTCGTCCGTCTCTTCTCCTTGTCGCTCGAAGTAATCGGAGAGTTGTCCCATTTCACTGCGGGAGATCTCCTCTTGCTCCAAATGCTCTCCTATTTCATAGACCTTGAGTTTATTCTCGGGGAGCTGCTCCACGGTGGCTTGAGGCAACTCTTTATTCAGCCCCCTTTCTTCTGTTCCGCTCTTTTCAGAGGGACGAAAGATAAACCACATAGAGAGCGTAAAGAGTAAGCCGATACCACTATAGATGAGTATCTTCTTAAGTTGTTCTTTCTGTTTCTTTTCCATTGTTACAAGCTAATTGGTACATAATCATATCGGGGCGTACGCTATCTCGTGGGATAGGGCTATCGACAACCTCTTCCACGATGATATTAGAGGACGACTTCTCCGCCTTGGGTAAAAACAAGTTGGCTATCATGACACAAGAGGTAATGAGGTAGAGCAGACTCAGCGTGTAGACAAAAATCTTCCGTCTGCGAGGGCTCATTCTGTCACATCGCCGGCGCAACCAAAGATGGAGACGGAGATAAGCTCGTGTAAATGTCTGTCTCATGGCATCAACGTTTATAGGTTTGCAGGTCTCTATTCTCCCTTACGAGGAAGTGCTCCATCAGAAAGCCCTGCGGGTTATTATCCGAGCGGACGGAGTTCTGAAGCGTGCAGGTCGTAATGAGACTACGCTCCGTAACGTTACTCTGACGCAGGATGAACTGGCGAGCATAGGTTGTTACCTCATAGGGGTAGCTGTCAAAGTTGCAGTGGATAGAGTCAATCTCTATACGTTGGTTGACATTTCCCGAGATGGCTCGATTGTAGTAGCCCTTTTCTGCCAAGTCTTTGTAGTAGTTGAATGCGGACTTGTCACAGAGCAGAAAGGCTCGCTCCATATTCCCTTCGATAGCTGCCTTGTCGGGTGCAATCGTAAAGAAGAGCTCATGAAAGCGTCTGACATGCTCACGTGCCTCGACGGGACGATTCATTGCCGCATCCTGGCTTAGAGCCAAAATGAGTGATTTCCCTTCGTCCAAAACATAGATCTTCTCCCTCTGTTCAGAGGCAAAAGAGTAGGAGGCATGGAGCGCATAACCACAGACTGCAATGCAGAGCAGTACAAAAAGCAGGGCATAAAGCCGTATCTGCTTGAATGAGGTTTCGATATTGGTGAGTGATTTGAATTCCATAAAAATGCTGTTTGTTTTTCTTTGTTAGTTTCCTTTCCCTCTCAGTAGAGCTCCTTTGATACGACCTCCGATGTTACCGATAGAAGCACCAGCCCCTGCAGCAGCGGCTTTTCCTCCGAGATAAGCTCCCTGCGCTCCCCGTTGAGCCGTCTGATTCACGTTACGTCCATAAGAACCGATACCTCCTCCTGCTTCGATAATCCATCCCGAAACGGTCGGAACAGAGAAGTAGCCGATGATACCGATAAGGAAAAAGACCATATAGTACCAACTGCCCACTTCAGGAATGTAGTTGGGGTCACTTAACAGGGCGATGTCTTTCTGAATCATCAAGATTTGAATCTTTGTCAGAAGGGCTGTCAAGATGGAGCTGACAGGTAGCCAGAGATAGACTGAGATGTAGCGTGAAAACCATGCAGTCAGTGACCCCGAAAGACCATCCCACACGGCAATGCCGAAAACAACCGGACCGAGGATGGAGAGAACAATCAAGATGAAAGTGCGGAGTGTGTCGATGACAAGACCGGCAGCATGAAAGATAAGCTCCAAAAGGTCTTGCACCTTTTTCATGAACCATCGCTTGGTTTGGTAGGCAGCACGTTCTGCATACATTCCTGCAATAGTTACGGCATCTTCGGGGCCGATAATCCCCATCTCTTCTATCTTTTGGTCGAACTTCTCATTCGAGACGAGATAAGCGGTTTCGGGATTACGCAGGTAGGCCTCCTCCTGCAGTTTGTTACGTTCTGCAGTCAGTTTGTCAAGTGTTCCCTCCTGCTTGTGTACCATCTGTTCTGTGCCTTTCACCACGGGAGAGAGAACTGCATTCATCGTACCAAGTACCACCGTAGGGAAAAACATGATACAGAAGCCCAAAACAAAGGGGCGAAGCAAAGGATAGACATCTATCGGCTCGGCTCTTGCCAGTGACGACCAAACACGTATGGCAATGTAAAACAGAGCTCCCAAGCCCGCTATCCCCTTGGCAATACCTGTCATCTCCGAGGCCAAGGGCATCATCTCCTGATAGGTGGAGCGAAGCAGTTCGTGTAAACTTGAAAAATCCATGGCTTACCAGTAACGTATGTCTGAACTTCCATATAGGGATCGTACCTGCTCAAGCTCTCCCTTTTGTCGTGCTCTCACATAGCTCACGGAGATATTCTTTCGAGTGTAGTACGATACCAAAGAGCGATACTCTCGAACGGTGTTATAGATGCGGTCTATCATTTGCATCCGCTCGCTGTCGTTCATGGAGAAGACATTGCTCTTAGCAACGGATTTCAACTCCTTCAGACTCTCTCCGCTCAGTTCCAGAAGTTTGCTGTAGCCCGAAGCCATGGCAGCCAGCTCGGTAGGACGGAAATTCGTATCACTGAGCATCTTTTTATAGGAGGAGACATAAATCTCTGAAATGTCACCCACCATCAAGATGGTCTCCTTCACTTTGTAGGCATCTCCAATGAGGTTATTCACCTTTTTGAGAGCATCGTAATATTTCTTGGTGTCATTGTAGAGTTTCTCCACCTCCTTGAAACCGTTCAAGGTGTTCTTGACGGTCTTGGAGGCTGTGGCAATCTCTTTGACCGTATTGGCAATGTTGCCCGCAAAGTTCATAGGGTCACTTACGACCCACTGAGCGTGAGCTTGCGTAGTAAAGAGGCTCAATCCAAGGAGAGCCATAAGGATGTACTTTTTCATGGGTTCTGTTGTTTAAGGGTTTTACTTCTGTCGTTTCTCCATAGCCAAGCGACGGATAGCTGTTTCGATGTCTCCGCCTAACTCTTCCGAGAGGCGCATCACTTCGAGCTTTTCAGTCTCTTCGGTCGTGTAGGTGAGGTATTCCTCCAGCGACACCTCCGTAGCATAAACCGCAGACTGCATACCGCCCAAGCCTATCCAAACTTCCTTGTAAAGACGGTTGGGATCGTTGTTCTGATTGATGGAGAGGATTTGGCTCTTCTCCTTTTCAGAAAGCCCTAACATAGCCTGTATGCCGTCGAACTTAGTCATATACTTGCGCTGGTCGAGCAGGATCTTGCAGTCGGAGTTGTTGATGATGCTCTCCTTGACGATGGGCGACTGAATAATGTCGTCCACCTCCTGTGTGACGACAATCGCCTCACCAAAGAATTTTCTGACGGTCTTATACAAATACTTGATGTAGTCCGCCATATTGGCTGAAGCAATGGCCTTCCATGCTTCCTCGATGAGTATCATCTTACGAATACCTTTGAGGCGACGCATCTTACTGATGAAGGCTTCCATGATGATAATGGTCACCACGGGGAAGAGGTCTTTATTATCCTTCACAGCATCAATCTCAAAGACGATGAAGCGTTTGCTGAGCAGGTCGATGTTCTTATCCGAGTTCAGCAAAAAGTCGTAGCGACCGCCTCGATAATACTGTTTGAGGGTCGTTAAGAGGTTGTTGATGTTGAAGTCGGAGAGGGTAACCTCAATCTCTCGCTTACCCATATCCTCTCGGTACACGTCACGCAGATACTCGTAGAAGGTATTGAAGCAGGGTGTGATGCTTCTATCCGAACGAATGAGTTCGATATAGGCATTGACAGCCGAACCAAGCTCTCCCGCTTCCGTCTTGGTAATCTGTTCCTCCGCACTCTTCCAAAGGGTCAAAAGCAAGGTGCAGATACTCTCTCGTTTCTCTACATCAAAGAGGTAATCATCCGTATAGAAGGGATTGAAAGAGATGGGATTCTCATCCGTATAGGTGAAGTAGACCCCATCTTCACCCTTCGTCTTGCCATGGATGAGTTCGCACAAACCTTGATAGGAGTTACCCGTATCGACAAGCAGGACGTGTGCTCCCTGCTCGTAGTACTGGCGTACCATGTGATTTGTAAAGAAACTTTTGCCACTCCCCGACGGACCAAGAATGAACTTATTGCGGTTGGTGATGATACCTTTTTTCATCGGCAGGTCAGAGATGTCCAGGTGTATGGGCTTACCCGACAGGCGGTCTGCCATCTTGATACCAAAGGGAGAAAGTGAGTCCTTGTAGTTTGTCTCGGCTGTGAAGAAGCAGAGCGCAGGCTCGATGAAAGTATAGAAACTCTCTTCCGAGGGGAAGTCGGCAGCATTGCCGGGGATGCCTGCCCAGTAGAGTGTAGCCACATCAATGGTGTTGTGTCGGGGCTTGCACTCCATAAGAGCCAAGGCACTCCCCACATCGTTCTTGATTTGTCGCAGTTCCTCGCTGTCACTACTCCATGCCAGTACATTGAAGTGGGCACGGATAGAGCAGAGACCCTGAGAATGGGCGACATTAAGGTACTCTTGTAGCCACTCCTCGTTAATCTGGTTGCTACGGCTGTAGCGAGCCAAGGAGTGCATATTTCTTGCCTGCTTCTCGAAGCGTTGCAGGTTGGCATCGCTATCCTCAATAAAGAGGTATTGGTTGTAGATGTGATTACATGGAAGCATCAGCCCTACGGCCGAAGCAAAGGAGAGGCGGCAGTCACTGCGGTCGGTGGATAGTCGCTCGTAACGGCTATCCGTGCTGACAGTCGTTGGCAGGTCGTCCGTGTCGCTGAGAGTGTGCAAGCAAAGCCTATTGTCGCCCACACGTACAAGGTCGGCACCCAATCGGATGTCCTCCAGCGAAGCATGATGCTCATCGGAAAGAGAGAAATAACGGTCAAGTAAACCGCTTTTCTCCTTTGTCCCCACAAGCTCCTCTTCCGTCATACGCTCTAAACGAATGAGCATTGTGTCGTTGATGATGCGCTCAAATTGATCAACGGCTTCCATAAACTTGAAGACAGAGTCTTTATCCTCAATATCTTTGGGGACAAGATACCCACGGCAGAGAGTAGAGAAATTGCTCTGCTGTGCCATACGCTTCTTATTGCTTTTGGTAAGGAAGAGATAGACCGAGTGGTGCAGATAAGGACGCTCATTAAAGTGTCGCTCCGAGAAGCGGGCGAGGAAGCTCAATCCACTCTCTGCGAGCTTGCCCCGGTATTCCTCTGTGATGAACCAATCCTGCTTATGCACAATGCTGAAGTTAGGTAGCACTTTTATCGCCTTGTGCCAAGCTGAGTGCATCGCCTCGTATTCGGCAGAAGTCACCGTGAAGAGTTCGGGCAGTTCTACCCGAAAAGCAACGGTGATGTCGGCTTCCTTGCTCACGATGCACCCCTGCTCAATCGATAGTAGGGGAAACTTCGCTTCCAGAGTGCTCATCTTACTGCTGTTTCTCATCTTGTCGTTTGTGATTTGAGGTTACGAAACAGGTGGTAGACGGTACGGCGGTTCGACAGATACCGTGGGTGCGAGCGTACTGCTCCGAGTTTCATCAGCCCGTGCTCACCATACTTGCGGTTCATAGCGAACGTTTGCCACACTACCAGCGTGGCACCCAATACGCCTATGCCAAGGCAAACGAGCTGACTAATGCCCAAGAGGTACAGTACGACCACTACGATGAAAGTACTTAGAAGTCCTCCTGCAAAGAGAAAGAGGTACTGAGCTTTCAAGCCCTTGAACTCCACTGTGCGTCCTACACCTTTATTGATTTCCCAAGATCCCATTAGAGGAAGAAACTTCTAAGGATGGTGGCAGCCACGATAAGGAAGATACATGCCCCAAACCAAGAGGCGGCGGTCTTGCTTGTATCAGGGTCTCCCGAGCTGAACTTATTGTATACCTTGATTCCCCCAATCAAGCCGACCACGGCTCCGACGGCATAAATCAATTTGGTACCGGGATCGAAATAGCTCGTCACCATTTTAGTCGCTTCGTTGATACCGGCCATACCGTTCCCCTGTGCATAAGCTCCTGCAGTTGCTGTGGCGATGAGGAGCAACATCAATGCGATTTTCTTTCTGTTCATGTTATTGGATTTATTGTTATTGATTATGAATAGGTTGTTCTTTGTTGTATGGGGAGGTCTGGATGGGGAGCACCCCTGTAGCTCGTTTTCATGGTACTACTTGCGTGTAGCCTTCATGTGCCACCCCATCCATTACTCCGCTTGTGTTTTATAGGTAATAGTCTAAGGTTCTTTCGTTGCCTTCCTGCGGTTCTCGTCTTGGGGAATGTTCAACTTTTTCCATATCGCTTTGTATTTGAGCTTCCTCTGCACGACGCATGGCTTCCAAGAACTTGGTATGCTTCGATTCTTGTGCTTTGAGGTTTTCCCTATACTTCTCGATCAAGTCAGTGCCTTGCACTTTACTGAGGGTTGCCTGAACTTCTGCTTCATCCTCTTCATCGAGGGCATCGTCATGTTTGCTCCAGCATCCCATGCGCACAAGGTCACGGGCAAGAATTGCCGATGGAGAAACCTCCGGAGTCGGATCGGGAGTGAACATCAGTTCCTCTCTCAAGACCTCATCCTCATCAACGGTGTCCATGGTATAAGCGACATGGAGTTCGTTCTCTTCCTCACTAATCGTGGGCACTTCTTCAGTTTTCTCTTGCTGCTCCGACACCTCGGACTCCGCAAAGTTATTGGCATTTTCAAGCGCTTTTTCGGAGGAGGAAGTCTTGGGAACTTTAGGGAAATCTGAGGGACTAAGCCCCTTGCTTTTCCCCACCAGAACGTGAAGTTTCTCCTCTCTGTTCTGCTCCTCCTTAGGAGCTGCTTGCCCTTGCTCCTGCTTACCCATTCGAGAGAATTTGATGCAGTAAGTATAGCGAATGAGAAGTAGCACCCAAATGATAACCAAGAGAAGCAGGACATTCAATAGTATTGTTTGCATCGTTACAAGTCTAAATTGATGGTTGGATTGCGTTTGTACTGTGCCGCTGTTTTGTTGAGCATGGCCTGATGCTCTTTCAGATGCTCCAAGAGGATGTTTTCTATATAGGCCGTAAGTGTCGCTTTGGAGCGGACGTCACGAAGGACATCTCGGAGAGTCTGCAGAATCTCCCCATGGATGGTGAAGCCAGATTTCCCGATACCATCACGAGAGGGAGCGAAGAAGCGTTTTTGGTACTCTTGAAAAGAGCATCCGCTCTCCTTGTTACTCTTAGATCTTGTCATCGTAGATATAGCATCCTCGGATGTCTCCTCTGTCGGTATCGGAGCCTCTTGTGGCTCTAACTCCACGGGTTGGTCGAAAAAGGGGGACTCCTCTGCACTACGCTTCGTAACCCCGATATCGCCCATCTCTTGAAGTTTGGCACTCAATATCTTTTGTCGTTTTTCTTGGATGGAAGGCATGATTTATTCATGGATAAGGTAAAAACGTTGGAGAACTTCTTCTACCCATTCATCTACCCCTGTGGATAGACGAAGGGCAGGTACGGGTGGTAAATAAGAACTGCGGAAAACGCCTTTGACGCCTCCCTGACCTAATTCTCGAGAAAACTTCACCGAATGGTAGATACGGGTATCAAAGAGGTTGATCTCCTCCTCTTGGGCATATTTCGTATAGTGGTCGACAACCACAGGACTGGCACTGCGATTGATTTTATTCCAAAGAAGCAGGAGGTCTCGAATGCGTGCGTCTTCAAAACTGAGACCTAAGTCCCGAACGGTTTGAGCATAGGCAAAACCGGATACCAGGGACTGAGGATCGGCTTCTATGGGGGAGATGATATAGTCCATCTCTATGGAGAGCTGTAAAAGGGCTTCTGTACCGGCATGCCCCGGAAAGTCAAAGATGACCAACCGTTCCTTTCGTTCCGAGCTTTCCAGATACTTTTGGACATCTTTCAAGGCCGCATCAGGGGTGGAGCGTAAAATGGGATAAGCCGGATGCCCAAACTTGGTAAAATGGACTTTGAGCTGTTCGCTCAGCTCCTTGGAAGTTTGAATGAGATTGCGTTCCCGCTCTCGAAGTTTATAGAACGATTCCTGAGTACCGTCACAATCGACCACTACGAGAGGGAGATGCTTCTCATAGTAAAGTATGGAGGCAAGGATTTCGGCAAGAGAGCTCTTGCCGACACCGCCTTTTTGTGAGGCGAAGCCCAAATAAATGGGAGCTTGCATAGGGAGTGTTTTCATGTCAGATAACTGTTTACGGAAATAACTGATTCTTGGATTTAGTGACCGACCGATGCTCTGAAGTTGATTCGTTAGTGAATAGATAACTCAGTCTAAACTAAGCGACTGAAATCTTGATTAACTGACGGATTCAATAACTGCTCTACATCGTGACTTTCCTACTTTTGAACCGACTTACAAACGGAGGTCGGTTGGTCTATTCTGAGTTAGGTCGGTCAGTCGGTTCTGACCTAAATCCGCTGCAAAATAAGTTGGTAAATCAGTCGCTTTCAACCCCTCGGGAAGCATCGGGAAATAGCAGGATATTCTCGGAATATCCCTTATGATGAGACTGTTACAACAAGCCTCTAACTTTGCAGAGGAATAGAAAATGGAGAACTATCTCCATCGAAGTAGCCCCCGAAGAGGGTGGATGCTTCATCAGCATCATCTCTTGATACCGGCAAGGTGTGTCTTTGTCCGACAAACTCCGTTTCTGCCGACAAAGCCCCCTTGCCTCGGTGCGAGGAGAAAATGACTCCAAAGTCGTCATTAACCAACAATACAGCCATGAATGAAAAGATAGAACGTTGGGATAGGTGGGATACTCGCCTACCCAATCCCAAAGACCAACAAAAGGTCATTGCTCTCTTCCACAAATCGGGAGCAGAAACAAAGTCAGACTTCGTGCGTGCCCGTCTTTTGGGAGAGAGTTTTAAGGTCATTACCGTAGACAAATCAGCCGTGGAATACTATCGTAAACTCTCCGAACTCACGGCACAAGTTCATAAAATAGGCATCCTCTACAATCAAGTTGTGAAGGCAATCAACAGCTACCATTCAGTGAAAACAGCTCAACTTTTGCTACAAAGGTTAGAGCAATATGCTTCACAGATTGTCGCCCTACAAGAGCAGGCAATAGCCCTTACCATAGACTACCGCAAGCGATGATTGCGAAGATTTCCAGCACAGCCAATCTCGGAGGAGCACTCGGCTACAACTTCAAAAAAGTGGAGGCTAAAGAGGCGACAATACTCTTGGCTCAGGGGTTGTATCAGAACACCAACGGTAAGTACACAATGAGTGAAGTTCTTGCCGATATGCAAGCACTTATTCCAAAAAAATGCAGGACGAAGAATGTGGTCTTTCACTGTTCTCTCAATCCACATCCCGATGAGAAACTATCGGACGATATTCTTGCTCGGATAGCCCAAGAGTACATGCAGGCACTCGGCTATGGCAAGCAGCCCTATATCATCTTTAAGCATAACGACATTGCACGCGAACATATTCATATCGTATCACTACGCATAGATGGAAAGGGGCGCAAACTGAATGACCAATTTGAGAAGAGACGAAGTAAGAAGATAACCGATACCTTGGAACGCAAGTATGGCTTGATTCCAAGTACAACTCAAAGAAAAGACCAGATAGCAACGATTCAAGATGTAAAACAGGAGAACGGAAATATAAGGGAACAGATCGCCTCTGTTGCCCGCTCCGTCATTTCTCACTACCATTTCTGCTCTTTGGGAGAATTCAATGCAATTCTTACCAAGTATAACCTTGCCGTAGAGGAGGTGAAAACGGAGTATAGAGGAAAGAGATACAACGGACTGGTCTATGTCCCAACAGATGGTAAGGGGAATAAGATCGGTATACCTATCCATGCCTCAGAAATTGGACGAGGGGTAGGCTATTCTGCTGTTCAACATAAGATGCAGCAATCCAAACAGAACATCAAACCGCTTGTGGCAAACATACGACAAAGGGTCTTACAAGTGATGAGAACTTCTCCCCGAACAGAGGAGAGACTGCATCGTGGACTAGAGAATGAAGGTCTACGAGCAGTCATCAGGAAGAATAACAATGGTCGTATCTACGGCATCACTTTCATTGACGATAAGTCAGGTGTGGCTCTCAATGGCTCTCGATTAGGAAAGGGCTATGGAGCCAATCAATTTGAAGCCTATTTCTCTGACTTGACGCACAACCACTTCTTAAACGAAGAGCTTTATGGCCAAATAGCAGCTTCAGAACAAGTCAACAAACAACTTACACAGAACCTGCTAATACAAGAAAAAGCGGGCGATAATCTCATTGATGAAGTCCTTGAAGAGTTGGTAGGTGACACATCTCTACCAATAGGCAACGACGATTGGAAAGAGGTAGCTTGGCAACGCAAACTTCGCAGACAAAACAAGATCAGACTAAAGCGAAGAAAACGGTAAACGAACAGCATTATAACACGATTCGAACACTATTCAAATGATATTACAACTATGGCACAAGAAGATGATTTGAGAGCACTTGGCAAGATTATGGACTTTATGCGAGGACTATCCGTGATATTCCTCCTCATCAACTGTTATTGGTTTTGCTATGAAGCCTTTCATGCGTGGGACTTTACGCTGGGCATTGTAGACAAAATCCTGATGAACTTTCAGCGAACGACAGGACTGTTTTCCACCATCCTTTGGACGAAGCTCTTCTGCGTGGTCTTCCTTGCTCTTTCCTGTTTGGGCACCAAGGGTGTCAAGGAGGAGAAAATCACTTGGTCAAAGATATGTGCTGTGCTCGCTGTGGGCTTTGTCCTATTCTTTCTCAACTGGTGGTTACTTGCTCTACCGATTGGTAAAGTAGGAGCAGCTTCGCTCTACATTTTTACACTTTCAGTCGGCTACATCTGCCTCCTGATGGGTGGTGTGTGGATGAGTCGCCTACTCAAGAACAACCTCATGGACGATGTCTTCAATGTCGAGAACGAGAGCTTTATGCAGGAAACACGATTGATGACCAACGAGTACTCCATCAATTTGCCGACTCGCTTCTACTACAAAAGGCGATGGAATAGGGGTTGGATTAACGTGGTGAATCCCTTCCGTGCCTCGATGGTGCTCGGCACTCCCGGTTCAGGTAAGTCCTTTGCCATCGTGAACAACTACATCAAGCAACAAATCGAGAAAGGCTTTGCGATGTACATCTACGACTATAAGTTTCCTGACCTCTCCGAGATTGCTTACAATCATCTGCGTCATCATCTTGATGCCTATGAGGAAGCCACAATTCTATGTTATCAACTTTGATGACCCACGAAAGTCGCATCGCTGTAATCCTATAAATCCGTCCTTTATGACGGACATCTCGGATGCCTATGAGTCTGCCTATACGATTATGTTGAACCTCAACCGCACGTGGATACAAAAGCAGGGGGACTTCTTTGTCGAGTCACCTATCATCCTCTTGGCTGCCATCATCTGGTATCTCAAGATTTATGAAAATGGTAAGTACTGTACCTTCCCCCACGCTATTGAGTTCCTCAATCGCCCCTATGCTCAAATATTCCCCATCCTGACTTCCTATGATGAACTGGCCAACTATCTCTCTCCTTTTATGGACGCTTGGGAAGGCGGGGCTCAAGACCAGTTACAAGGGCAGATAGCATCAGCTAAGATACCGCTATCCCGTATGATTTCGCCAGCTCTCTATTGGGTGATGACGGGCGACGACTTCTCCCTCGACATCAATAATCCCCAAGAGCCGAAGGTCTTGGTCGTAGGCAACAACCCTGACCGCCAAAACATCTACTCGGCAGCTCTCGGGCTATACAACAGCCGTATCGTGAAGCTCATCAACAAGAAGAAGCAACTCAAGTCTTCGGTTATCATTGACGAGCTACCAACCATCTACTTTCGTGGGCTGGATAACCTCATTGCAACAGCACGAAGTAACAAGGTAGCGGTGTGTTTAGGCTTTCAGGACTTCTCGCAGCTGACTCGTGACTACGGCGACAAGGAGAGCAAGGTAATACAGAACACTGTGGGCAATGTGTTCAGCGGTCAAGTAGTAGGCGAAACGGCGAAGACCCTCAGCGAACGCTTCGGCAAGGTGCTTCAGCAACGCCAGTCGATGACCATCAACCGCAATGACAAGTCCACCTCTATTTCCACACAGATGGATAGCCTAATCCCTGCCAGCAAGATTTCTAACCTCACGCAGGGTATGTTTGTCGGAGCGGTCTCCGATAACTTCGATGAACGCATCGAGCAGAAAATCTTTCACGCTGAGATTGTGGTTGATGTCGCCAAGGTATCTACCGAAACTAAGGCATACGAGCCTATCCCCGTCATTGCTGAGTTCACAAACAAAGATGGCTCCGATAATCTCAGCGAGACTATCGAAGCCAATTATAAGCGTGTCAAACAAGAGGTGCTAAGCCTTGTCGATACCGAGATTGAACGAATTAAGGCAGATTCTGAGCTCCGTCATCTAATCAAGGATTAGCTAAATGATAGATCAATAAGACAACCAAGGTATGAAGGAATTGATCTAGACCATATAGTTGCCAATAAGGCTTGCGACGCATATCTGCAAAAACGGGATAACGCTTCGTAATACACCCCTTGGAAACATCAATAACAAAATGAGTTCCTAGTTCTATACCAAAGCCCAGTAGCACCACTTGCCAAGACACCTTAAAAACGAATAAAACGAAGAGCATTAAAGTCGCATGTACTGCAGCATGTTCTATGATCGGTAAAATCTTCTGTCCATCAGACTTAGCTACAAGCATCCGCCTATTCGTTAACTGATAATCCGCCAAGTAATGACAGAGGAGCAAAGATATGAGTAGAGGCATACACTCTAATACTTATTTGATGTTTAATAGATGTAATACAGAGTTCCAATTCGGACAAGCTTCAGTTCCAAAATGAAGATGCTGTCCTGAAAAGGATTCGATCCCATTCTTAGTACGATCGTCAATTATGATAGCACCTTGATTTAGATGTTTGTGGTGAGATAGGATAAGTCTCTTATAAAGAGGAGTATCTTTATCGAGTCCAAAGTAGTGTTGAATCCAGAGTAATTTATCAGACCAAGCAGAGGTGTTGAGCCAAGGGGCTGTAGACAAAACATAAACATCGTAAACCTCTTGAAGCCGTACCACTGCCTCCACAGCTCCATCCATTGGCTCCATGAGAGAGAAGATACCTGGCACTTCATCCAAGCGACCTTGATACTCCACCTTAGTCGCATCATCTAGACGAGCAATGCCACTCTCGAAATTGACGAGAACGTTGTCCATATCTATATAGAGGATGGGCTTGGTATCCTTAATGAGGAGATACTCATACTCCGCCATGTAGCGCGTATTCCTATCCAGATCTTGCTCCGTAGGCGAAGCCAAGCGAGAGAGAACCATATTATGCTGTAAATCATGTAGCTTAACCGCCGTAGCTAGAGGTGATGTAGCTATCGCCTCTATATACTGCTTGCGTGTAGCTCCCTCTTGGTGCGTGAGCAAATTAAGCGCGTGGCTTAGCTCTAGCTTCGTAGTGTATGGCAACTGATTTTTGGCTTCCGCCTCTAGTAGCTCGAGTACTTCGCTCACGGTATAAGGAGTATCCTCTGCTGCATCGTGCAGATAACCTACTATCTGCTCTAACCAAGTGCGCCCTTGCGCAGCTACTAATCTAAGATGTTCCTCGAAGTAAGGCATACCTGCCTTATCTACCTGCCCTGCGTGTAGTCTCTGGGCCAGCCTTGCAGCAGCATCTATCCATTGCTGATAATTCGTCATTAGTACATCTGCCAAAGATACCACTTACCCTTGTAGGTATAATATATACCAGAAAGGACATCCATTTCTTCTGAAGATTTGACTTCATAGACGAGGCTTTTATTCCATATCTCTTCTTCGTCTAACTTAAACTTATCTGTAAACCCCCAATCTATGAGCAGAGCATAGTTCTTCTCATCATACTCTAGAGTATGGTTGCGTACAGCCTCTATGAAGCTGTGCTGCATGTGATCGATAAAGAGAGATGGTATCATACTTTCATGCGCAACTACCTTCGTACCTACTTCATCTTCCAGTATAATCTTATCGACCTCCTCAGCAGCTCCAGCCTTAAAGCACTCAGCCAGAGAGGTGATAAACTCTTCGAAGTCCCCATCTTGCTTCAATTCAGGCATTGGCATATCTTGCGAATAAGATCCGTCGCCATACACCCGCTCAAATAAAGATGATAGTAGGAGAAACTTCCATTTCCCGTCCTTTGTAATGAGTACCTCCTTAAACTCCATAGCATATCTTTGTCCTCCGCTCATGATAAAAATCCGTCCTGATATTCTATCAATCCCATTCGAATTTTTTCCTTCCTTTTTATACTCTACTCTATCTAGATAGTAGTCGCTCCAGTCTATACCTATCTTCTCAGCCTCCATCTTTAGCTCAAGAAAAGCAGCCGTAGCCATCTTAAGGAAGCTGTCTCTCCTGCCGAGGAAATAGAATAGACTTTCCTCGTTCTCGAATTCCTCTTCTGGTATACCTAGGTCGAGCGCCTCATCTTGAGTGATCCAGTCAAACTTGCTGGCATCCGCGCTAGCTATGGCCTCTAGTATCTGAGTGGCTGCTTGCTCCTCTGGTATCAACAAGGTATCCGAAGCACAGGAGACAAATAGAAGTATAACTAAAAGGCTACAAAAAAGCCTCCTCAACGAGATCTTAATCGATGTATTGAAGATTGCAGACGAGAGACCTCTAAGAAGGGTACTCTTAATGGAAAATTTACTAGTCATTGGTTTGTTTGATTTACGTAATACTTATACTATTTTGATTAAAATCCACCTGCATAGTACCAAGTAGCATCGTACTTGATGATCCAGAGCAAGCCATTACCACCGTTGAAGAGGATAGCACACACCTCACTGACGAGCTCAGGGTCTTTGCCAAGCCTCCGAATCTCTTTGAGCATACTCTCCATCTCAGGGTCATAGATGTTGAAGCTCTTCTTTTCGTACCACTCTCTCAGATACTCGTGCACCTCCTTTTCGCTTCCTCGCTTGCGCATCTTCCGTTGAATTTCAGGATCCGAAACTCGTGCTATATCTGCCTCAGTGAAGTAAGGGAAGAGAGCTGGCTCCTGTCTCAGCACTGCGAGCAAGACCTTCTCTATGATGGGGACTTCGCTACCTTAGGCATACGCCTTGAAAGTGATACTCAACAACGCAAAAATCAGCAGAAGGAGTGGGGATTTGGTATTTTTCATACTATATAACAGCTAGTTTGTATTGATGTAATTATAATTATTGAACGATTAGGATTCGCTAAGGGTAAGCATGCGGATGAGAAGTTGAGGCACACAGTCCTCCTCAAGAACAAAGCGCAACGTTCGCTCTCGATTTCTACTATAGCTCTCTCCTATGACTGTGAGTATCGCCATACACATGTACCAATCGGCTTGCTCTAGCCACTGCCAAAGAGGGGGTTGTTCTAGGGGATCGTATCCCTCTGGGAGGGCATACTTAGTATCTACAACCATACCGTATTCAGCAGCCTGTGTGAGAGGAGATAACTGTAGCTGCACAGCCCTGCTAGCTACTGCCTCCTCAAAAGAAATAAGACCGATTAGAGGCTGAAGAGGGGCATATATACGCTCAAATATATCCCTATTCCGAACCGCATAGCGCAGAGTATATAGCTTACGATACTCGTTCCACAGACGCGCCTTATCCTCGAGAGAACATGTATTCAGTTCCATCTGCTCTAGAGTTTGGCGCATGCGTACCTCAAGTAATAGCGGTGTAGGCTCAGTCAACTCCTCAGTTCCTAAAGCCGAAACAGCCCCTAGGATCACACTTCGCTCCTCTACAGAGAGTTGCATCATGGCCTTACTCTCTATGTCTTGCAAAATCTGCTCCACATCGCAAGGGTGCAAGGAGAGCCTATAGATGAGTTCCTTGTACCACTGTCCCCAGTCTTCATCTCCCAAAGATAGAGGATCTGCCAAAGAGAGACTCAGGCGGACTGCATCTAGCCAACGCTGAGCGATCTGTCTCCTATAGATAGCATACATATCAGTCTTGTAGCATACTACCGTAACTAGAATCCCATATTCGGCAGCTAGGGGAATAAGCATATCGAGTGCTATCTGAGTCGCCTCCTCTTTAGGATAGGCATAAGCTCCAGCACTGATGCAGGGAAAGGCAATATGCTTCAAACGCAACTCTATGGCTAGTTCCATAGCCCGCCTATAACAAGAGCGAAGTAGCTCTGCCTCATTGTGCAGCCCACCCATATAAACAGGACCTACTGCGTGGATGATGTATCGGCAGGGTAGATTGTATGCCTGTGTAACTTTGGCTTCACCCGTAGGACAGCCCCCCAACATACTACACTCCTTGAGTAAATCACCGCCTGCGGCACGGTGTATTGCACCATCCACTCCACCGCCCCCTAGGAGGGAGCAATTAGCTGCATTTACTACAGCGTCGCAGGATACAGTAGTAATATCACCCTGAAGTACCTTTATCATAATGAGTTGTTTTTATTTTGTTTATTTAAGACAAGAGAGTAGGAATGTCGCTATATAACGGTCTACTTCCGCCCAATCTTGACTAATACCTCCTTGTTCATTGATGAGTAAATCGTGCTTCACTCCTGGAATAATGTCAAGTTTAGCAGACAGTCCCACGTCCCGCATTCGTCGAGCAATAGGGCGAGAACCATAGACATTGTAAAACATACTGCCAAGTGAAGAGAGCCTACGACCTAGTAGTATTTTGAAGGGGAATCCCTTATCTAGAGGAAGTAGATCATCCTCCTCTCCGTGGATAAGCAGAGCAGCCACGGCATCATCCTTATTGATTAAATCTAAGTCCGTTATAGCCCCACAGAGACTAACTATAGCTCGAGGTCGAGGAGCGTAAGGCAAATCTCCAAGATCATGACGAAACATATTATCCGATCGTGCTTGATACTCTTGTCCCTCTTGCATAAACGCAGTCGCTAGAACAGTCATCCCTCCCGCACTATGGCCGATATAGAATATCTGCTGTGGATCTATACCATAGCGACCTGCATTGTTCACTAAATAAGCCGTAGCTTGGCGAAGATCCTGAACGGAACGATAAATACTACGTTTAATCGCCGATAAACCTAGAAAAGAGCAACCCAGGCGATAATTGATACTAGCAACCACATACCCTCGTCTAGCATAATTCTCTCCAATCAGTCGTCCTAGCATATCCCCCTTGTCCCCTAGGAGAAAAGCCCCACCATGGACGAAGACAATGAGCGGTCTGCGACTATAGCTGTCTCGCTTTGGCGTGTATATATCCAGGGATAGCTCTAGAGGGACGATGCCCTCACGAAGCACTGTTTCTTGATAGGACTTCCATATTCTAATCATATAGTCCTGCGACTGCTTGGGAGCCAAGCCGTCCGTACTATGGGCAACATAGAATCCATCAACTTGAGCGTAGATGACATCTTGCCCCACTTTTGTATAACCTAGATCACAGTTTAGATTATATCTCTGTGCCATTCCATCAACGAAGAAGAATAGGGAAAGAAGTAATATCCAAAACTTATGTGCCATAATCTTCGTCATGTGTATATGTTTTTCTTTTTAAGTGATTTCCAGAAACATAGTAGTGTTATGGTGAATATTTCGTCTGATTTATTGTCGAATTCACTTTCGCTTTGATAGAGAGATAAATACATGGTGTTCATCATACTAGACTTGATTCTACCAATGCATAAGTTCATTATGTTGATTTGTTCTAGGAAGGCCAGAGATTATGTTTTGGGCAACTATTTTTTGCTTCTGCCCTCTTCTGTCCAAAAGACTAAAAACCGAGGGGCAGGTTTGCTCCTGCTCCCTCGGTACTCATTGCAGGGATTTAGAACCTAAGGCTAAGAAGATAGCCAATAGTAAAGTTTGTTTTAGAGTCAAAGACAACATATTCACATCCTGTAGCTCCATCAAGAATGGACTTATAGATGTTAAGCCCTGACTTTAGCTTGAGGTCGTCCGCGTTTGCCTTTTGAAGTGGCATATAAGCATCTCCCTCAGGGGCAAGCGTTATGTATCTCAACTGAGTATTACCTCCATTTTGGAACTTAGCCAAATCATATGGAATACCGCCTATCATGAAGCAATGTTGACGATGTGATGCAGGAATCTGAGCCGCAAGCTCACGCACTTGTTGTGCAACTTCTTCATCAGATGCATCTTTCTTGTAATACTTCGCACCAAAAGTTTCATGCGTGACGAGCTTCCCATCTTGCATGTATGCAATTTTGGTATTACCAGAGCCCATATCTACAAAGAATGACTTGTCTTGGTACTCTGTTGGGACTGTCGCCTTGTAGCCATAGGCGGCCTCTTGATTTGCTGTTACTTGATTGACAACATATCCCTTTTCTTTAAGTAGTCGTGTGATCTGTTTCACAATAGGCTCTTTTGCTGCTCCAGAGCTGACCACGAAGTAGATATACTTTCCTGGAACACCTTGATCAATCATTGACTTGATGTAGTTTTGTAGCTTCACACGAATCTCTTCATCTTGTGCGCCTCCCTCGATAACACTGCTAGTCCCGTATTCGGCCTTAACCAAAGACCAAGCCTTACTATCTCTCTCAATGATAAATGAGTTAAACCCTGTGGCTCCCATCTCGACGACAGCCGAGAGCTTACCATTTGTCACTACTGGAGGCTCGTAATTGAAGCTTTTGTGAATGGCAGGAGGCAAAAGAGGAGCCTCTTGCTGGGCTGTTTCCTCTGCTACGGACGACTTTTGAGTCTCCGATTTACTGTTGTTACTTGTGCCTGAAGAACTACAAGCTCCCAAGGCAAGTAGGCTAGTCATAGCCACCACAACTAAGAAGTTTTTCTTAATCATAACTGTTTGAATTTTAATGGGTTCGTAAAATATTGAATTGATTATTATATCCTCTTTTTTCTGCGGTTTTTGTTTTCGATTGGTCTGTAAGGAGTATTGTGTCTCGGCTTTAGCCTTTTAGAATCACCCGCAATGACTTGTCTTCTTGCTTTTTGAAGAGCGGCATTAGCCTCTTTTGGCATTTCGGGGTCTGCTATATCTATCTCTGCGCTAACCGTAAGGCTGTCAAGAATATATAACCTCTTTTCTGATATTTGCTCTGTAGGAAAATTAAAATAGTACCAGTAATCTCTATTTTGGGGTGCGCCTTCCATATTGTCAATTTGTTGCTCCATGAACTCTCTACGAGAAGCATCTTTAGCCTCTTTTTCCTGTTTTTTTGTAAAAGTATACCTCTTTATGTAGTACTGATAATCTTTTTCTTTTCCTTCTACCTGGCCTATATAGTATGTGTCGGGGTATACTAAAAGTACAAATGTTGCTGCAACGGCTCCACTGTTGAGGCGATCGTTTTTAGAAGACTTCCACTCTTCTTTCTCATCAGCATTGCCATTAGACGGTTCAACCTCTTTGACATTGGAGGTTGACTCAATCGTCTCAATATTAGAAACTTGATTAGACTCTGTGCGTCCGAATCGATATAACACTACCACAAGCAACAATAACACTCCTATTACGCTCCCAAACAACAGTGGCTTAGCGGCTCTTCCCTTCCTTTTAGGAGCTTCTGGAGGGGACTGAGGATTCTGTGGAAATACAGGTTTCACCTGGCCATTGTCAGGCATAGGGGGTAGTGGGGGAGAAGGGGGAACTGGGATACCTTTTCCATGATCCACGAGGAGGTTCAGCAGGCTATCAACCCCCTCAGGGCTGAAGCCCATAGTTCTGCTATAAACATTAATATCTCGACGGCTAAGCATAGCTTGTCCCGTATCGCCTTTACGGCTAGCCTCCTGAAAACGCTTGCAGTGGCCTAGTAGTGTTGCGAGGTTATCTAGACGACAATGTTCATCGGCAAAAGGGGCACAAAGCCCCTGCAGGGTAGTAATATCTATCCGCTCGAGAGAAGATAGAGACTGCTGTACTGACTCTATAATGAGTTGCTCTACTTTATTCATACTTATTCTCTATTTTGGACAATTAACGATAATCCTAACGATAGTTTGTCCTGTTACCTTAATGCTTATAATCGGTGAATGGAAGTCTATCATTTGGCTTTTGTACTTATTTACCCCGATCTCGTTGGCTGTGGCTCCTTCATATGACCACAAGGGTTTCTTGCTTGCAATCTCTTTGGCTCTACCATCAAAGACTTCAATCTTATCTGGATCTCGATCGGTGTCATACATCAGCTCGAAGCGACCGCTTGGAACTCCCATATTGTACTCCTGAACAAAGCCGTTGTTACCATGCTGTGAATTGCTTACCTGAGACACAGTACACTCGGGAAGGCTAAGTTCAATCTGTCTCTTAATATGGTCTCCACGAAGTAAATCTATCGCTCTGACTCCAGAGATACTCTGCTGATTGGGTTGGTAGTTGGGATGCTCCGCATATATCGTTAGCACTTCGTGACCTTTGGCTTGGAGAATAAACTTGCCATCACCAGCAGGTTGCACCAAAATGCTAGCGGGTATACAGCTAATAGTGCTACCTGAGACATAGCTCTTGTCTATAGCGTCAATGACCTCAATAGGAATAGATAACAATCGTGGCTGTAGCTTGATAATACTATCCTTGTCTATCTGTATGCTCTGCGATTTCAGAGCCTCGTACTCGGACGTTTCGTCTACGCTTACCAATAGCTCATCATTGGGTGTAGCACGGACGTTGATTTTGCCATTGTTATTACTCATCTGCTGATAGATATTGTCAGGCTTGTTCGCAAGGCTGTACTTTACTAGAATGCCTGGTATGGCATCTCCAGTCTCCTTGTTTACACACTTTAGACCTATGATATGCTGTTCTGGCTCTAGGTAAACCGTACGAGCCTCTTCATCTCGAGCGATGAACTGCTGTACCGTAGTAGATTGCCCGAAGCTGGCACTTTTGAAGAAGATGCAACTAGCCTTAAGCTCCAGCTCGTCCTGCACACGCAGATCATCGAAGTAACCTACACCCATACCATCTACGTTGGTCATTACGCTGTCTACGAATACATCCCCAGACTGTCTGTTTTTGAAGGTCAGCACCACCATTGCCGAGGGTAATGGTTCATGCGTAGCACTATTCTTAACAAAAAAAGTTATGCGCTCCTTGTTAGGCGTGAGGTTAATAGTCAGGTTAGGTACTCCCTCTATTAGGCCCTTAATCACCAGGTTGGTTGATCGGTGGGCAACATAGCCATAACGCTCCACCCGTATAGAGTCTATCTGCCCACAGAGAGCTATCTGAGGTATCTGGGCATTACCATACCCATCTGTTTGAGTTGTGTATTCGATAGTTTCGCCATCTCGCTGAAAATAGGCATGTAGAGTAGCACCCTTGATGGGATTCCCAAACTCCTGATTAAGCACTCGGACACTAACGTTCGTTTTATGCTCGTACATACGCAGCTTAAACAGCTTGCCAGGTAAAGTCCAGTGCAGCTTGTGTGTCATCAAGGTATCCATCGCAAGGAGGCACTCTGAGCTAGGACGTAGGCTAAGTTCCTCAAGCATATAGAACATATGTGAGAAACCACTCATTCCAACATCCTTAAACTTGAGAACCCCATCCTCTCCAACATTCGCTGCCTTGTTGAGCGTATCTGTTGTGAACCACGCCCCATCTTTGTAGAGATAGTGCGAGACAAACTGAGCTTGAACAGCTACACCGCCACAGGGCTTGCCATTAGCAAGAACCGTTTGTATTTGTATATCTCTATTATAATTGACAAACAGTAAGGCGATAAAGGGGATTAGCAATAGACACCATAGCCAGCGCTTATTCCAACCACGCACTTGTAGTGTGTACTTGTCCTGCCCTTCTTTAATCTTGCTCTGGAGTTTGAAGCTCCGCTCCTCTTTACGTCCATTAATGCCCGAGGCACGGAATTTCACCTGCACCCTATCTCCTATAGAGAAGGCACTACGAGGGTGAGCAAAGTGACCGTCTAGCTCTGTAATCTTCGCTAGGGGGGGCTCCGATTCTATCTGCATCTCTAGGGCTTGTGCCTTGATGGGTAGTCCCTTGGCATCAAGTAGGTAGAAATGGTAGAGTGGCACCCGTGGACGTTCTACTATTAGCACTACAGATTCTTCCCCACGTCGGGGCTTTATAGAAATGAAGTTTTGGGCATTTTCCGCATCGCGAAAACCATACTCTAGACCTGGCTCGGCTGGGTCTATGCGATAGAGTCCCTGAGCATCAGTCGTAACAATATGTGCCTCATCGCCCTGCTCTAGCTGTATCGTGTAGTCATTAGCTGGTTTGTGATCGGGATAGACAACCGAAAGTAGGAGACTGCAAGCAAAATCTTCGTGCGTGAGAATCTCGAAAACGTTCTGTCCCGCCTCTAATGCCAAAGGGTACTCGGCCCTGAAGCTACCCTGGGGGTCACTAACATGTAGCATAGTTGTATCTGTCCAGGGGATAGAGTCTAAGTGTATCTGCCCTAGGGCATCAGTACAATGTCTCTGTCCATTGACGAGTAGCTCGTACTCGGGGCGAGGATTACCTTCTTGGTTGATTACCCGCAGACCTGCCTCTGTCGTGAGGGCTTGCTCCATATAGTAGACAAAGTGATTGGCAAGTGGGTCTATATCTAAATAATAGACTTCACGAGGAGTATTGTCTACCTGTACTTCTATCTGTTGTAGTACCCCAAGGTCTAGGTTTTGCAATAATACCTGTCCTGAGGCATCGGTCTGATAAGACTTTCCGTTAATCTGTAGAACTTGCCCTGCCAATGGTTCTTGTTGCTGATTGCGTAACTCTACCTTGGCTTCAGTATAAACAGGAAAGACAACCTCATACAGCTCCTGACCAGAGATGAGGACGAAGCTCTGCTTGCTTTGCATCTTGGCATCCTCTGAAATCTCCAAAACAGCTCCATCGGGGAGTAGAGTTTGATCAAGGTTGTACTCGCCTCCAGCATCGGTATGTATGGCAAAGGGAGCATAACCCTGTTTGCACAGGTAGAGCTGCTTGTTCTGCAGTACGACTCCAGTGCTATAGCGTACCAGCAGACGTTTGGAAGGCTTCGCCTCGCTACTGGGCTTAGGGGGAGGAGGTAGTGGGGGCGTAGGTTTGTTGTGCAGAGCATAGCCCCACTGAGTGATACAGAGTTGTAACCTACCCTCAGCATCGTAGCGATAGAAAAGAGCCTCCTCCGAGGGATAAGTCAGTACCTGGTCGACATAGGGTGCTGCCTCTGTTCCTTGTATAGCTCGGCGAATCTCTTGATGTGCCCTAGATAGAGCTTCGTCTATAGCTGTACGCTCATTAGGGCTAGCCTGAATCACAGGCCGGAATTCTCCCTGACTGCTGTCTATGTACCACTGTAAGTTAGTCCCTGCGTTCAGCTCTGCTAGAAGACACTGATACTCGGTGGTGAGGCGTTTAGTAATCGCTTGGCGGATATTACCATAGCTACAGCCGTGTATCAGGGGGCGAACCGCCCCGATAGAGGCACACTTCTTTAAGGTCTGTACACTCATAGACTTTATTATTTTTTTTCAGTATTGCTACCATCCTGTTCTAACACAGCCTTAACCAGCAGGCTAGTAAAACTGGGATAGGCTGGAGGGAACTTCTCTCGGTCGTAATCATACTTTACTAGCTCCTTCATCACCTGTCTCACCGTAGTCGTGTAAGTCTTCTCGGGGTAACGCTTCTCGAAGGTCTTATTGAAGATGTCCTTAGCAAAGTACTTTTTCTTTGAGGTACGATGATAGATACTAGTGTCGTAAGGGTTAAGGTATTCTGTAGGCTTTTCTATCTTCTCATCAAGGAGTTTGAGGACATCTATCAAAGCTAACTCTACTCTCTCCTTAGGCGCAAAGCGACAGAGGGCGAAGATTCCTGTTAAGTAATCCATCCCCTCTTCAGCCTGAGAATACGCCCTACGGAGACTATTCAGCTGACGATACGGAGCTGTTTGCTCTAGCGGATAAGTTACCTTGTAACGTTTTATCTCCTCTTGTCGTGCCTCGGGCGTCTGAGAAGCATCAAGCGCAACAAGATGCTCGATTAGATCACGCTGAACCCTTGGCATACGTTTATATTGCTCTACTCGATCTGTGAGATGCTCCTCGGCTAAACCTGGAGCATAGGGTTTGAGATAGTAATAAGCCGTATAGTCCTTCTCTTTCAATAGCTCCATAACATCGCTTGGTAGAGCTATCGTGTCCCCAGCTAACACACGATCTATCGCCTTGACGTCAGACCATAGGGTCTCCAAGTTACTGACTAAATTGTAACGTGACTTTAAACTATCTAGTCTCCCCTCATCTGCTTTAGCTTTGTACAGTTCCATCCAAACATCATTGCATGCCTTTCCCCAATATAATAAGCTATCCATCCGTTGCTGACGAAATAGCTCTACAAAGCTAGCGTAGGACATATGGGTTAGACGTTGCTCCATAGTGAGCTTAGGCTGCAGATCGTCTTGTGTCCCTTTAGTGTTACTTTTTTCGGTCTTAACTGACTCCTGCACATTTATGTTTTCAACCTTGGTACTATCTATGGGAGCCTGAGGCTTGAGCATATTCTGCGAGCCATGGCAGCAACATCCTGAACAGCTACAATTACAATGACAAGCTTTCTGCCCTTGCATTAGCTTAAGCTCTATACTAGTTGCTCTTGCTAAATCCATTTTCGTGCTATGATACACCCTATAGAGCAGGGGGGTAAGCCTTGCTCTACTCTCTTGGTATAGCTTCTGTTCCTTAGAGGGGATAGGGTCTGGACGATAGTTAGCATCTTGTACAGCTAATCGTTCTGCTAAGAAAGCAGCAAAATTGGCACTATCTACACGTAATATCTTAGGGCTATGCACAGCCTCGATGATTAGAGGGCTTAACTGATCTACAAGTTGCTTTGACTTCATAGCCTTGAGTACATAAGCCTCGCCCTTGGGCTGTACCCAAAGGAACTTCCCCTCTCTAGAAAAGAGGCTATCCAAGCGGTTTCTCACCTGGTACTGTAAGCTGTCCCTCCCTGTCTGAGCCAAGAGAGACTCCCCAAAGGAGCATAGCACAAGTACGAATAGTGCTAAGTGTTTCATTTTTGTTCGCATCATAACTTAGTTTCGACTAACACCATCTGCTGCGATTCGACGAGCTTCCTTATCTCGAACTATCTGTTCCCAAAGTTCCTTGTCTTCGCTTGCAGATGAAGACAAGGACAAATGGTACTTAGATGCAAAGTCCTCCAATTTATTGATCTCTTCTTCTATGCTCTTCTCTATTGTATCATCGGGAGTATCTTCCCTCTCGTACATACTCACGAGTTCTGCGACAAAACTCTCGTAGTTCCTGAGCAATGCCTTCTTCACTCTACTGAGATAATTCTTACACTCATCACAGCGACTACTATACTTATATGCCCCCTGTTGGGTTTGTATAGCCTGAATGACTCGTTCTGCTTGGACTACATCATATTTAGAAGAGAGAGTAGCGGGCAGTTTTGAAGGATAGGCGATGCCTACAGAGCAAGCATTTTGGTGTCGCTGATACCAATCGGCAAGCTGGGTGAGAGTCTGTTGTTGTTCTAGAGGAATGCCCTTGTACTTGGTTTGCAGAGTGTCTACTGCAGCTCGTAGCTTGGCGAAGTAGTCGTGCTTATTGTCACAGAAGCCCTCTTGGAACTCTTGCTCTAACAATCCTATAAGCCTCTGAAATAAGAAATCTCTCAACTCAGTGATATCCTCGGTACTTAGGTTTTCCTGCACTATATTACTCTTTGCCAACGCATAGAGACAGTCGTCTAGTTTTGGAAATAGCCCATTACTAAAAGGGGCTTGAACACTTGCCTCGTAATCCTTGATTACTTCACCAGCCTTTCCTAAACCAGAGATGTCTATGGGAATCTCCTCTGACTTATGGCGACTACTGCAACCTAGACAGAGCATTGTCACCGCTAATATCATATGTGTTATATATTTCATTTTCATTTTCTTTTTTTTCTCTGTTCTTTTCTGTTCTCATCACTGCTCTTTCTCTCTGAACCCCTTGATTTTATCACCTTTTTTGGTCCTTTCGACAGTTTTTTATTAAGCCTTTCAATCTCTTTATTTTTTAGGCCGATAGTGTCAGCTTGTTTAGTGATCAGACTGTCTAATCCGTCTCTATCCCTCTTTAGGCTATCAATAATGCTTGCAACCTTATCAAAACCATCTTGATGTTTTAGGTAAAATTTATGGAGGCGATTACCGTTACTGGGGAATGTATTCTGTACATACCAAAGATCAGCATCTGTTCCCGTAAATAGTGTATCCTTTGGAGTTGAAGTAGACATACTAGGATAAATATTCTCTTCTACGATAGATGGCTTACTAAAGCTACAGATTGGGAGAAAGAGACCAAGGTTGTAACCGATGAGGAGCGTGATAAACAGGGCTATAAGAAGTTCCCTCCAATAGCGGATCAAGGTGACAAATAGGGCGCGAGAGGACTCCTTGACGGAGTTGTCATAAGCCTTGTTGGTACCCTCATGTTCCCGAGGTCTAAAACCGTCTTTGGGTTCGTGTCCCTTGTGGAATTCCTTGAGGTTTACCTCTGGTTTAGAGCTGTTTGCTATAAAATTTGCAGACGAACTAGACCTAGATACAGCCTTGGATTCGACTGGTGTGGGATAGATAAAGGTTAGACACTTCTTTGCGACCAAGTTGGTATCTTCCAATGCCCCTATCGAATAAGAGTAGGGCTTGTTCTCCCCTTCTTTATAGAGGTATAAGGTCGCATCCTTTTGGAGTAAGTCAACCTCCAAATCTATCGAAAAGTTTCCATCATACCAACTCTTCGTCATAGGCAGAGAGGAGATATCCCCAATCTGTAATTCTACACGTACTGTTTGACGGAATACTTCGGGGCGAAGAGAGATACAGACTGTTTTCTTGGGCTTCCTCCAAACCAGTTTACCTTCCTCTATATGTACCTCCTCTCCCGAGAGTCTTACTAAGCCAGACCTAAGGTAGTCTTCAAGCGGTCTGTAGGGATAGGTAATAGGTTCATAACCTTTACGAACGAGGCGCATCTCGAGCAAAGTGCCTAGACCTAAGTATTGCGTATCATAGTTCTGCGTACAGTCTTTACCCCCTATGTTCAATCCAGTAATCAGCTCATTACGAAGTAATCTATATCCATTATGCTGTCTGCTTAGACTATTAAGTTCTAAGGGCTGACCTACCTTGGTGTTAAAATAACCGCGCTCTATCTGCGACTGAGGAATGAGCAATATCTCTTGAAGAGTCTTAAATTCCCTTCGGTAAGGCTCACGCAGAATTGCCGAGATGCTAGTATCATCGGGGCAAATGATGTAGGCGAGATTTCCCCTAGTATTGGAGCTAAAATCTCTACGCTCTATCTGTTCAAACTCCACCTTGACCTCACGATACTCGGAAAAGTCTTTCTCTATACTTGGGGGAAGTCCTCCCTTGTAGCGTCCATTGAGGTCAAGGAAAGCTCCCTTCACCTTTTGCCCCATACTTTGCAGGTAGCCTAGAGGATCTAGTAGCCTGTAGCGATGGGGTACAAATATAGTGGCTGCGAGAAATATACCACTGCGAGATCCACCAGTCTCTAGCGCAGAATAGTAGGTTGTATAAACCTTATATTCTGCAGTAAACTCAACCCCATAAAAAGGTAGCCCCGCTGAGCTAAATACAGATGAAAACTCCTGTAGTGTATCCTTAAACGCCTGAGTGTTCTGTTCCTCGGGACTAGCATCAGAGCAAAATATCTGTGATCCTCTATTTGCGCCCCAGATGGTTAGCTTAACATTGATTTGTTCTCTTGTCATAAGGCAGAGTTATTTTAGTGTTTGAAAGCATCCTTTAGTTTGTCAATAAAACTAGGTGCGGTACGGTGTGCCCGAGTGTGGTTGAGTATGAAGTTAAGCAATATCTCAGCATCTCTGGTATCCCAGTGTACCGTATCTCCAATACCAACTTCTCCGATACTGAAAGTCATCACAATAGGCTGACAGCCTACTTCCTTGTTCATCCCGAACTGACGACAAGCATCGGTCAACTCACTTATAAAGTCTTGATGTCTATAAGTGAGATACTGGTGAGCCAACTTGTAACGCTCCTCGGGGTCGTAAACTCCCATTTTGTCTGACTTCGTTACAATCACACAAACTGTATCTGTCTTGGAGAATACCCCTTGGTTTGAAAAAGTTATTAAGGCACGAGAGAGGCAATTTCTCTGCAAAACATCAGTTTTACTATTCTTATCTACAACCGATGAATAGTCGATTAAGAAGAATAATATCTTACGATTGTTATTGGACAGAAAAGCTGTTGCGCCATGATTAGATACAGTGACTTTAGCATGTTCTCCGACCAAATCTGCGGTTACACTCAGAAAATATTCCCCTCCAATTTCTACAAAGGAGAGAGGGTTACAAAACTTTCCATCAGCAGAATGCAAACCAATGCCAATTGTATTACATGTATCATCTTGCGTACGAGGAGGAAGCATCTCGTAGTCTAAGTTAGTAGTCAATGTTTCATAATAGCTCAGACAAGGGTCTTTGCTATTAATCATATTGGGCCTGTAGCGAGCCTGGCCACGCTGACGCCCTAAAGTTAGGAGTGCAGATAGAACGGTAGATTTACCACTGGCAGGTACTCCAAAGAAGTACACATCCGTATTCCCTTCTGGCAAAGGAGGCAAGTCCTGAAATTTAAGCTGTGGGGCTTCTCTGAATGTAATCCCCGAAGCTATATGATTGAGTGCTGTTCGTCTAATCAAGCCATTGTCTACCAATTCATTTCCTGTTAGGCTAATCTTATATCCATCATACGTAATTTCTCCATATGTTATAGCATCTGCTACCATGTCCCAAGGGAATAATTCGGGATAGTAGCGCATTTCTTCGAAGAGTTTATTCTTCATTTCTCGCTCTTTATAACACAATTCGTCAACTAGGAGGCGAGCTTGGGCAACATACTTCCCTTGGGGGTACTGACGGATATAGCTCTCGTACCCCGTGATGCTATTTCTCTCCTGACAAGCAGTCCAAATCTCATCTTCCTCACGCAGGAGACGCTCCAGTTCCTCCACTATAGCCATAGCCATAGCCGAGTAGCGACCATCAGGGTAGGAGGCTAGGTAGGAACGCAGGGAGGCAATATCATTGTTATCGCAACTTTGCCACGCCTCTTCCTCTAGACGCTCTAGAGCTATGGGAGCGTACTTGCTATTGGGGAACTTAGCAAGGAAATCTTGGTAGAGCTTAGGATCTTGATTTTGCTCGCAGGAGTTCCAAGTAGCCTCAATCTCCTTGTATTGGAGAGTGTCTATAGCCTGCTGGGCTTGGTGGGCGTAGTGGTGCCTAGGATACTTGTCGATAAAGGCTCTATAAGCCTCAACATTGTTAGCATCGCAAGCCTCTTGGTAGTCTACATCTACCATAGCATAGGCAATCTGTTCGTTGATAGCCTCGATACGCTCGTTCGCAATGCTAGGGAGGAACTTATGCAAGTCCTCTATTGTAATGAGATTAGAGGCGATAGCTTGGGCAAGTTGATCGTCAGTCAATCGGGTAATATTTTGGATGACGAAGAGCTTAGTCATAGGTGCTGCCATAATATCTTAATGCTTATATTTTCTTACAATTAAATACTTTAGCTCTTTATCTTCCAAAGGTGTGTATCCCAGGTCCAGAGTTGCCTCCTCTAATCTTACCTCGTCCGCGAACTGAGATGTTGTATACCTGCCATAGGATGAGAATATGTACGATGAGCAAGAATACGAGCGAAGCTCCCCAAGCGATACGCCCAGTGTCGAACTTACGCACATCTACACTTAAGGGGGATAATACGACATCTTCCGACAAGATGCCTAGTTTCTTGAGTTCCTCAATAACCTTAGCCTTCTGACTATTATACTCACTAAGATCTCGCTCGAAAAAGAAGAGATAGTTGAAAGGGTTGAGTGTCGTTTGCTTGAGTTGCTCTCCTTCGTTTTTTATAAGTTTTTCTATCTGCCCCTTCACTTTTCCATAAGGCATACTCTTATTTTCTGCATCAATCCCCTCCCGTCCACTAACTATACTATCTGCAGTGTTGATTGCATCAATTTTTTGCTGAACCAGAGGCGTATATTTCTTAAAATTCTCAATATCCTCGGCACAAGTACGCTCGACATAGGGACGCTCAATAACCCCTACACTGAAACCATGCAACAGCACAGGAGCTGTCAGAAAGAAAAGAACGGCATAGACGCCCCACAGCACACGAAGTATCATCGAGGCGTTATAATTCTGCTCTGATTGGCGTTTACGCTTGCATAGATTGGAAGTTAGTATTTCAACCAAGGCTGCTACCAAAACAGCCCCAACCATACCCGTAATCACATTTCCAAAGAGGAAAGACAGCCCCACGAAGATAAATAGAGCCATCACGAGAAGACCTACATAGTGTAGGAGAACCACTAACGGAGAAGATTTTGTACTCATATAACTATTATTTATTTGGACATTCGTATCATATTAAATTTCACTATTCTAACCCGCGTGTGCTTTGGGCTAGTTGCATAACAACGAGCAATACCACCAGAGACATCCGCCTCGGCATAGAAGTTGTATTGGCTATAACTCTCCCTTGGACGCTCACTATTGCGAGCAGACTCTAGTTGTTGGATATTCAACTTACTTTGCCTCAAACGAACCGCTAATGGAGCTTGGAAACTATGTCCAGTAGAGGTTTCGTGGTAGGTGATAGTCCCCGTACCATCTGGCTTGATATGAAAAAGTAACTCCACAGGCTCGTTATCTATTGAGGCATAGAGATCAGTTGTACTGCGCCAGTAGCCCGATAGTTCGACCAGCGTGGTATGCTCGTCTAGTCGCATCGTATCTAGAGGAGTTTCTGAACGACAAATATCTTCTAGTTCGCTGATAATCCGACGCAGGCTGTCTATCTTATGCTTGGCATCGTGGCAAGGTGTACTAGGCTCTTTGGGGCGCGGTGGCATCCCAGGGAAATTCATCGATGGGCTACTCGACGAGTCAGAGGGTTGTTCTGGCTTAGGGTAATAGGGGGACAAGGGATCGCCTAGAGCTGGGGGTGTGCCAGGGTCTCTGTATACGGGTCCACCAGGGAAACTGGGTGCTGTTGGTGGAAGGGTTTCATCTATAGGTAGTCCTGCGTTAGGATCGGGTATTTTATCCACATCTCCACCTGTATCTCCAACAGATAGGGCTTTATCGAGCTGTAGTAGAGGTCCAATATTGGCTTCCAGGGGCAAGCCTGTATGGCGTATCAGTTCGGCAATCTGCCCAGTCGTCAGTTGCGGATACTTACTCTTGATTAAGGCAATTCCACCTGTTACAATCGGAGCTGCCATACTCGTGCCGTTGATAGCCTTGTACTGCTCTCCGGGAAAGGCGTTGTATATCTTCACGCCAGGAGCAGATATAGTAGACAGGTGACCATAGTTACTAAACTCTGCAACATCTCGCTTCGGATCAATAGCCGAGACCTTAATTGCTCGTGAGGAACGCTGCATCGGATCTAAGCCAATTAGGACAGCATCATTACCTCCTGCGAGAACAATTGTAGCTCCATATTGCTCTGCCATAGCATAGACCTTGTCCCAAACTTTTGCCTCCTCTAAGGCGAAGCTATTCATGATATTGACTTGGTCAGCTTCTGAGAAGATTTTCATCGAAGCCATATCGGCACCCAAGGATAAATTGATAACCTTTGCTCCATGTAGGATGGCATAGATAAGGCCATCCATAACAGATGTCGTACTCATTCTCCCCTCATCATCCGCTACCTGAATAGCCATTAAGCGACAGTGAGGTGCAATACCGGAAACTCCAGTTGCGTTATTGACAGCCCCCACCGCCGTGGCAGCAACATGTGTGCCATGAGGGTCTCTCTTATCGCTATAAACCCGATGCTCTCGCGTTAGGACATTGTATTGATCTACTACACGATCTTTTAGCTCAGGATGAGATAAGTCAAAGCCGTTATCGACAATAGCGACAACGAGCGAGTCGCACCCCATCCCTCTGTCCCAAGCTCCGTAGGCACGGACACAGTCAAAGTACCATGCCTCGTCCTCAACAGAAAATCCAGGATCACTGGGCACTGTTCCGTGAGTAAACATCGTCTCATCCCAAACAATAAGTTTGAAACCCTGCATTTTAGTAGGCAACTCTTGCTTAAACTGCTCACGTAGTTCCTCAGGAACTTGCACCTGCACACGTTGCACTACTGTATCATAGTAGAGGATAGAATAGTCTTTGTCGGAGTAAGTTTTAAGAAACGACTCCATAAACTCCCCAACTCGCCCCTTTTCTTCGACATAGATATTAACACGATTACCTACAATCTGACAAATACTATCACTGTCGTAGCTAATGTCATCAGGATCAATGGGAACATAACGCCCTGGTTGCTCGGGGATGCCTCGTCCGCCTTCACACTGTGATAGTGCGAGCAGAAATAACAGCATAAGCAATATTAGTCCCAAGAGCCACCACACAGCCCTCTTAAATCGAAACCAAAAGCTACGAGGCTTAGGGGGTCTCTGTACTGGTTCGCTCGCTGGAGGTAGTGACGAGGGGGGAGGTGTTATTGCAACATGGGACTCTTGAGGTATTGGTGTCTCTTCTTGAGGCGTAATAACCTCGGTCGTAGGTTTTGCCACAGAGACTGGAGCTGCAGATAGAGGTACTGGCTCAAGGCTTAGACTAGGGCTAGATTCACCCGATAGCACAGGTTCCTGGGAAGAGCCACTAGGTATAGGTTCTATAGACTCTGTTGCGCTGACAAACTCTGGCGTTACGGTTACGTTCTCTATGGGTTGTGGTTCGGGGCTAGTCTCCACTGAATGAGGAGTATCCTCTGGCTGCACAGCCTCCCTTGGAGGCATCACAGTCGGTACGGTAGAGGCTTTATGGGCGACATTAAAACTGTAAGCAGAGGTGTTGCCCATCCCCTTGCGTTTTGCGCCCCAATTGACAACTGCCACACGATGCTGAACTGCGTCGTAGTAAATATCCTCTTGCGAGGCGATGTCTAAAGATGCCGATAGCAAACCTGCCCAGTCAGGGTAGTGCTGAGCAATAAGCTTCAACTGTTGTATTGTGTGGGTTACAAGCTGTTCACAGTTGGCCTTTGCTGTAGGGGAAAGAACCGACATCGGGGTCGCTGACTGCAGGAAATCACTACGCCACTCTACTCGCCCAGCCTTGCTCACGGGCTGAGCGAGGAAGTTAAGCGTCTGCTCATCGCAGTGGGGCGTGAATTTCAGGAACTCCTGTATGCGTTGGTGCGAACGCCAAACCTCCTCCTCCCGATACCTCGCTATGCGGTAGGAGGCTGGCGATATGGTACATAGTTTCATAACATATCTAAGATATAGGTGTTAGCTCCCCCTCGTAACGTGCCACAATGGGACGTAGCCTATTGTTTGCCTCTACATCGTAGGTGGGCGTATTACACGCAGCGAGGAAAGATATTTTCATTAAGTCTGTCCAACGCTTGTAGTGGGCATAGTGTGGAATATACGCTAGTTTCACAGGGTCGGGAGGAGTTTCGTTGAGTATCTCGTCCATATGATCTAGGGCATCAAAAATCTTGGTAATCTCTCCACGGTCGTCTGTATCCACTTGTACATTGTAGATTCCTATATCGGTATTGAGCTTGTATGTTTCCCCGAGGCGATTTTTGGTTTCTACAATAGATGCCCAGCGATCTTCGTTGTAGTATGAATACCCGAGGTCTCGTACGAAGCGGTTAATCATTTCGGAGCATATATCTGCCAGCATCTCGGTGATAGCATCGAGGGTGGCATTATTCCTGACATATTTGCCGATTTTCTCTATAATGAGGCGAGGCAAGTGTAGCTCTTTGAGGAAGAGATTGCGAGTGTTGGCGAGAAATTCACATAAGTCATACTCCCCAAAACCACGAGCTACAAAATCTGCAAAACGCTCGGGTGCCAAATGCTGCTCCGTCCATACCTCAACAATGCTATCCGTAAAGATGGCCGCGATATTTTTCGTTAGTTTGGGGCTAAGTAGGAGTTCTATATCCACGCCACGGGCCTCGAGAAAGTTCTCCAAAGCCTCCGCACTATCCTGAACATAATAACGCTTCAAACGATCAATGTTTTCCTCTCGTTCTAGGTTAGGATCAAGCCCTGCGCTATTGCGGATAGCGAAATATGACGAGGTGTCAGTCTCATCCAGTATCCTTTGATTGTTAAGTACCTCTAGCAAGATGTCGTAGATTTGGCTCTCCGAGATCATCATACGAGAGAGGAACTGTGAGAAAAAGTGCTTATCTCGCCCAAAGATGATGTCTAGCTGTAGCTCTATAGCTCCAGCTGTACTCATCGCTTTCTTAAGTTGCTCATCACTATTGTCGTCGTGATAGTGCTGCCTGATATGTCGCCCCAATAACTCGCACAGATGCTGAAGCAGACGCTTAAACTTTTCGGCACGAGCTAACTCTGCTCCTCTAGCTGCAATCGACAGATTCTCAATAATCCACTGAGAACCATCACGCCCTATTGATGCCACCTCCGCCCAGCTACGAGCCGGGTCGGTAAAGTGTTCCTTGACATAGTCGAAGTTGGTAAAGGCTTCACCCATCTTGGATAGGAACATTTCGTATCCTAGACCATAGTTCTGCTCCCCAACGAGTAGTCCTTTTTCGTCTACATTGATGTGATTCACTCCATCCTCATTACGGTAATAGCCCGTGAAGATACCATCCGTTGCCGAGTACTGAAAAGAGCGCAACAGATAGCTGTTGTCAAAGGGAATACCCGTAGCGCGCCAAGACGAGAACCAAGAAGACTGGTTAAAAATTTCCTTGAGCATCTTATTGAAACGAGAGTTCCAACGCTCTCCAAAGTCTGTACTTAGATTTTCTGTACCCTCACGCTTCATGTCTAGGTTAAACTTCGTCGAAACTATAAACAGTGGCGATGCCCCCATCTCTGAGATGAAAGTGTCTCGCTCACGAGGTGTACGCCCTACATAGTTATTCACCCAGCCTTCGATGAGAGGACCGATAGTCTTAACATTGTTCTGTTCCTTGTGGTGGCAGAATATTAGAGTACTGATCTTGTAATTTGCCGAAAAGTCATTGAAGAGATAAGCGACTTTACCTCGACGTAGCAGTTGCCCCATCATAGGCTTGGATAACCCCGAGCTATAGTCGTAACGCTCACGGCTACGAGCTCCAGGAAAGTCTAGAAGGTCTAGTTGAGCAAGAAAAGGCTTCTCCTCTATTAGATACTTGGGGAGCTGGAAGACTATTTCCAAGGTCACGGCGCAGAATACCCCCTTACGCACCCCCTCAACTACCTGCCCCGAAGCATAGACTTCCATTGTGGGGACATAGTCAGGGATATGATTGGTATCTACATTGGGATCATAAGTCTCGTTGATTCGAGTAACATCTAGGATAGTCCCATGCTTACGCAATAGAGCCTCAGCTTTGACATAGACCTCTTGACTAAACTTAAGCGTTCTCAAAAGGCTCAGTAGGTCTTCAAAAGTTTGCGTGAATACTGGGTCTTTGAGCCAAAGGAAAGAGAATACCTCTGCTAACTCCGTGTCTGGAATATTGCCAATGAAACTCCCTAGTTCTTCAAAAAAACGGCTCTTGACATAACAACCCGCTTGCGTGGCATAACCTGCATTGAGATACTCGCCATAGGTAGCACTCTTTTGACCCTCATTAAGGTAGATATCTAGGGCCTTCGGACCAATAAAGTAGTCGCGGATATCATACAAGTCATCCTCGCTTAGGCATTCTTGACACTTAGTGCCATGGGCATATTTCGCCTTCAATTCATCAAGGTAAGCCCGCAGAGCTTGTTCCGTAATAAAGGGGGAGTTCTCTGCATTATCATCACTTACCTTAATATTTATGTCGTTGTAAAACGAATCTACCAGAACCAATATGATATCTTTGACAGAGAGTAGATGCACTCGGAAAGCAAAGTCAGTAGGAACTCCCACGGCACGCTCTATCTCCCTTGTAGTAAAGCGACAGACTACAGCTGTGGACTCACCCCCTTTCCCATTAGGATCCATGTCTTGCAAGAAACCATATATCTTGGCATCATCCCCCATCCTACCATTGGAGATAGAGAATGCCCCTCGCTTGTCTGAGAGTAGGCTATCCACCATATAGGATTTACCTACCTGGCTCTCTCCAAAGATCGCTACAGCAGGGTTGAGCAGTGATGCCTTGCGTATCTTAGAGATATTACGCCTATTTTCAACGAGATTTGTTCTTAACTCTCGCTGAAAATGTTTTGTCTTGGATAGAGAAGTTTCTGTCCAAGACAGCATATCATTGATGATATCGGTATGTAGAGCTAAGCGTTTTAAGTCTATATTATTGCTCATAATCTTGCAAGATTTTTTATTTATTTAGTCCAATACGCAGGATGAAGCGACCGCTATCCAACCAGTCATTGTTATCCTCTATGATACTTTGGGGAGATAGTTTAAGGTTGCGAGCCGAAATTTCCTCCTTGTCGGCATTGCTGATTGCTTCAACTAGAATATGCTCCTTATTCTCTCTATAATCTCGGCTGATACTTAGGCGTAGGGGCATTCTGCGACGTATACGGTGCTTGGCCTCTTCAACAGCCTCTGCCATCTCAGCAGCCGATATTTCGCCTCGTTGCTTGACAATGTTCTCGCGAATGTACTCTTCATTGAAATCCAACTTATATAGCAGCCTAGCGGGATAGCCTGGAATGTTGAGCTGCTTACAGCCAATGTGCATTGGCAGAGAGTTAATATGTACCGTGGCACGATTAACATCTGGTGCGAGGAAGGTATTGGTCAGTTCTCCACTCTTAGCATTGATGAAGCCTAAGTAATCAGCTGTCGGAACAATTTGTTTCTTGAGGTAAAGACTATTTATCTTGAAGACATCTAGCTTCCCCATCTCGGCAAGATGCGAGATAAGAGCCCCCACAGCAACCATCGATTTTCTATCTCCAAAATACCCAATACTATCTGCTCCAGGATACCAACTACCTACACGATAGTTATTCATAGAGATTAGTCTATTGGGCGATACAGGGTAAAGTCTAATCATCAAGTTCAAAATCTCTTGGAGAGAAGTCGGGCGACCCGAAAGCAAGACTATATCACAACCATAGGCGTTAAAGACAGCTGACCACTTCCGGAGATAAGGTTCAAATACACGGCGTACGATGCTATTGATGTAATCGGCATTAAATACCCATATCAACTCCTCGAGTCTGAAACCGAAGTGTTTATAAAAATACTCCAGTAGAGCCTCATTCGGGAGATTATTCTCAAAAATCTCCTCGAAGCTAAAGCTTTGATTAGGCTGTCCCTCTTGCAACATTTGTAGCATCTTGTACACAAGGGGGATGGAGAACTGCACATTGAAGTCTCGACGCATCTTACGGTCAAGACAAGTCTGCCCCGAGGCATCATCGAAGAAGTCGTGAATGAGAGTCGAAATTTTACTCTCCCCCATAGCACGTAGTTTGTTGGTAATCACCCCGGCATAGCCATTAGACTCTGTAATCTGATAATCTTCTATGATGAGTTGAGTAATAAGTGCTTTCATCAGATCATCCCCCGAAAAGTGGAAACTATCCCAATACAGAGGGTAGGGTGTAATCGTGTCTGCTCCTTGAGCAGAGTAGTTACAAATCATTAGATCTGTAGTTCCAGCACCTATATCCAACGAACCTATTGTCAGTGTTTGCTCCCTATCCTCAGTATCTAGAATGGGAATATCTTGGCGATGATGTCCGTACAAGTCAAAGAACTCGCGAGCATTACCAAGGAAACGCTTAAGCTCAGAGTAGAGATACACCATTTGGCTGCAACTGGCCTCGTCATAGTTCCAAGTGCGACGGTCAGCTGCCTCTGTTTCGGGGAGAGAGAGATCTCTTATTGAGGGGATAACCTCACAGATGCCAAAAGCTTGCTTTGGGTCAAAGAGAATAGTATAGGTCTCTTGACGATAGCGCTCCAAGACTATAGCAGCCTCCTGTGCAGCCTGCCTTAAAGCAACCTGTTCCTGCTTGGTCATAGCTGTAGGGCAAGTTAAAATAATCTTGCCTATTTTACGCCTATATTCTTCCCGACCATGAGCCTGACGGAAGTGTAGACTATTGACTTGCATATTGGCCTGAAGCAATATCTCTAGGAAGCAAAAGGTCATCAAAGAGCGACGAGAGAAATTTCCAAAGCAAGTCTTAGCTCCCTCTTCGGGATCTCCCGTGAACCGCCCATCACTCAAGAATTGAGGTGGTATAATCCCTGCCATAGAGATGTAACGAGACTCCATACTATCATTCGGTAGACGAGCAAATTCCCACTGCTGACTGCGTATTTCATCATCCCACAAGTAACGCTTGGGTGAGGAATGGTAGGTATTGGAAGCATCTGCAGACTGGTACGAATCGGTATCTTGATAGATATAAGTCTGCGCCTCCTCCCCAATAGAGAGGATGCTAGGCCAGATAAATTGCTTGTTTTGTGGATATTCGTAGTGGCCAAAGTCTTCTCGGCGGAAAGCCAACCGCATATCAAAGGGCTTGTCTGTAATACGTCCATTGTTTAGCTCTGTCAGCTCTAGGTTCTTTGCTCTAGAGAAGGATTCATCCAAAGGGTCTTCCGCCAATAGACCAAAACTACGAGAATTGCCGACATCCAAGATAAGATTGATATTGATAGGCTCATTCTTTGCTGAACAGAACTTGATGCGTGGCAGAACATCTAACTGGTAGATTGTATTAAGTAGATACATATAGTAAGCGGCGAAGCTCATACGCTTTCCTTCGGGAAGCCTAGATATATCAAACCGCTCATCATGGAAAATCTGCATTAGTCTATCCGCAGACCAAGTTGCTGTATGACACCAGTATTGGAAAATGATATTTGGCACAACGAAACGTGTCATCTTGGCTCGCTCATTATCATCCAGTTGAGCCAATACCTCGGCACTCATACCACAGAGGCTATACATCCGAGATGGCTCAAGGAAATCAATCGGAGCCTCTGCAGAATTTCGCCCTGTCGTATCTGTATCAATAGCAATGAGAAAATCTAGAGTTAGCTTTTGGCGCTCTTGTCGTTTGGGTATAAGTTTAATCCTAGCCCAGTTGCTAGGCCCCTCGCAGTCCGACAAGCCTTGATCCTCATACATTGGTATAGGTAACCATGTATTGAGGATGACATCCAGAGGACGATCCTTATCTCCCCTCAGATAGCGTACCCCTGCCTCTAGGCTATTGATATTGATGAGTGTCTCTGGATTTTTTCCCATCCCCCGTAGAGCTTCTACATTGAGAGGATTGTCAGGAAGGCTCATTAACGAGAAAAGCTCATAATCCGTCAGGCCATAATAATACTGCAGGTCACTTTTACTCAAGTATAAGTCCTCATTACTAAAATAATAGACCTGATCAAGCATATATTCTCCCTCATCGATCTCGCACTCTAAGAAGCTGAGTTTTTTTATTGGATTGTTTATGTCAATTACGATATTAGGTATCCGTAAAAATTGAATGCCAGTATTAGCAATAAGTATATTTATTTTGCCCATATCAAAAGTTAATATTCCAGATATCAGATTGACTTCTTGATGGTTAAAAGATGGTGTTTATCATCAAAAAATTACACGAAATTTCTCAGTTTTAGTACATCTTGGTAAGAGGAATAACCTCAACCCCACTTATAGGGATACAATATGACCTAATACTACAGTAATTCGTTATCGTCTCTATCTATGTATATGACTTCACATTTACCCCTGCACTATCTTTGAGAATTCTAAAAAAAAAGCGTGAGGTCGTATTGACATCACACTTCTGAGTGAGGCGCGTGAGAAATCGCCTTTGGAATAAAGTAATGATACAACATCGACTCCCACGCCTATGACGTGGGAAGTCGCTACCATCACCCTCCTATTCCATTGAAACTTTCTCACGATTTCACTCAAGAAGAATGAAGCAACGCTTCCTATATATTAAAAATTCAGGCAGGTAGAAACTTCAAACTGCCTTCAGTGCTGCAAATATAATAATTCCTTTTTGTATATAATATGCTTAAGGAAACAAAAAGATGGTTTTTTTTGTTTTCCTGTTCATTCCCTTACTTTCCTATGTTATCTTTTAGCCTTTTTGTGTGCATCTTTCACTTATATATTTGTTGTTCGATGATGAATTACTCACTCAATAACAAAGTATTATGGAATCGAATAACAATGATTACGTGTTAGTCTTGGAAGACCGCACAGCCGTAAAAAATGACCAAGAGGTCGGTACACTTTCTGTCGTTTCAGGTATTGACGAAAGTGGTCAACTCAAGACCTCGGAGGCACGGGAAGCCAATCAAGCTTCCTTCTTGAAGTTCAACAGCAAGGATGGGCTCTTCAAGAACTTTATGACCAACTTCCTCAAGCAGTTCAATGACCCTTCTCGTTTCGGACTGTATAAGGTGGTAGCTAACAATGTGGAACAAGGTGTGGAGCACCTCCGCACAGCTCTTCAAAACAGACAAAGCCCCGAAGTAAAGGCTCAGCTCCAAGAGAGTATGGTACACTTCGAGGACTTTCTACCCATGCAGAAAAATGCTACAGCTATTGATCCGGAAAAGATTGATTGGCGTATGCTCGAAGATCTCGGGTTGAGCCGAGAAAAACTTGAAGCGAGTGGGGCTTTAGAGAAGATGCTCAACTGGCAGAAGAGCGACCTTATGGGCATTACTGTACCCTATGGCAACAGCTCTATTTATACAGAAGCACGCCTCGCTTTCCGCACCGATGATAATGGTAACATTGGTCTTGCCGTACACGCTATGCGCAAAGAGCCTCAGTTGGATTTCCCCTATATGGGACACATGTTTACTCTGGAAGAGAAGGAACAGCTTCTCAAAACAGGCAACCTTGGAAAAACCATTGAAGTAACTCCGAAGAATGGCGAGTCTTTTGCCGCCTATGTATCTATTGATCCACAGACTAACGAGGTTATCGCACTGCGTGCCGACCGTGTCTCTATTCCCAAGGAGATTAAGGGTGTCACTCTCTCTGACATCCAGTACAAAGACCTTGTAGAAGGTAAGGCGGTGAAAGTAGAAGGCATGACCTCGAAGAATGGCAAATCCTTTGATGCAACCTTGCAGGTAAATGCAGAGAAGAAAGGCATCGAGTTCATCTTTGGCGATCCCAAGAGTCTCAAAGAACGCCAAGAGCAATCGCAACATCAAGGACAAAGACAAGGAGGAGTGCCTCATAAACTCTGTGGCTTGGAGCTAACCGAGAAACAGCGTGAAGCATTGAACAGTGGTAGCACACTCTATCTCAAAAACATGGTAGATAAGGAAGGTAAAAGCTTTAATGCCTATGTACGTATGGATAAGGAGCAGAACCGCCCACGCTTCTTCAAATACAATCCTGATAAGAAACAGGGGAATGGCAAAGTTGAAGCCGTGGCTGAAGAACACAAGACGCAGGTAGCGGTCAATAACCAAGGCAAGACCAACGAAGCCACTAAGCACTTAAAAGAACCACTCAAATCCGGCCAAACACAGCCCTCGGCAGAGCAAAAAGAGAAGCAAGAGAGAAAGACACAACAGCGTCGTGGACGCAAGATGTAACCCAATAACATAAGATTAACCAACCATGATAACATGTATTATTGCTGAGAAACCCTCGGTAGCTCGTGATATTGCTCGTATTGTAGGGGCAAATACGAAACAGGAGGGATACCTTGAAGGAGGTGGCTACCTCGTAACTTGGGCGATGGGACATCTCATTACGCTGGCCATGCCCGAAGTTTATGGCTACTCTACCTATAAAGCCGAAGACTTGCCCATTCGTCCCGAGCCCTTCCGACTCATCGTTCGCCAAGTCTGCAAGGATAAAGAACTATGTGATGATCCTGCTGCTCTAAAACAACTGAAAGCCATTCGTCATTGCTTTGGTTTGGCAGAACGCATCATCGTAGCAACCGATGCAGGAAGAGAGGGAGAGTTGATATTTCGCATGATTTATCAATACCTCGACTGCCACAAGCCATTCGACAGACTCTGGATTAGTTCACTTACAGATAAAGCTATCCGTGAGGGCTTAGCTCAGGTGAAAGCAGGGAGAGACTATGATAACCTTTACTATTCCGCTAAAGCTCGAAGTGAGGCTGATTGGCTTGTAGGTATCAATGCCAGTCGGGCCTTGTCGATCGCTCGTAAGGGAGGTTACTCTTTGGGACGTGTACAGACACCAACGCTTGCGATGGTATGCCGTCGTTACCTTGAAAACAAGAACTTCTCTTCTGTCCCTTATTGGAGAGTGAATGCCTTAGTGGAGAAGGAGGGCATCCTCCTCAAAGCCATTAGCACAAACAGCTTCGATAATGAGGTCTCGGCACAGACTGCTCTCAGTGCCCTCCACAGTCAGGGCCGATTGGCCGTATCATCGCTCACAAGAAAGGTAGGAACTACTCCTCCACCACTCTTGTATGATCTTACCACACTTCAGAAGGAGGCAAATCGGAAGTATGGCTTCTCGGCAGACAAGACACTCTCGATAGCTCAATCTCTCTATGAGAAGAAAGTCGTAACCTATCCCCGCACAGGCAGTCGTTACATCAGTGAAGATGTCTTCGAGGAAGTTTCTGTTATTCTCAGTATGCTTGGAGAAGGCTTGACAGCTCCTCTCAACCGTCATAGCGTGGATAATGGTAAGGTCACAGACCATCATGCCATTATCCCAACCGGAGAAAGGGCATTGGGGCTCAGTGCAGGTGAAAACACCATCTATCAGATGATTTGTACACGCTTTATCGAAGCCTTCTCTCCGAACTCAGAAGAGGAGCGTATGCAGGTCATCTTCACGGATGGCACCCATTCCTATATTTGGAGGGCGTGTCATATTTTATCTTCCGGCTGGAAAGCCGTTGCCCAAGAGAATAAAGAGAAGAACAAAGGAGAGGAGACAGAAAATGAAGAAGAGCAGTTGGCATCTCTTCCCAACCTTACAGAAGGTGAAACTCTTCAGGCCAGCTCTGCCAGAATCACAACACACAAAACGAAACCTAAGCCCCTCTATACTGAGGCGACTTTGCTCTCGGCTATGGAACATGCCGGCAAAGAGGTCGAAGAAGCAGAAAGCCGTCAAGCGATGGCAGAATGTGGCATCGGAACACCTGCCACACGAGCAAACATCATCGAGACTCTGATTTTGAGAGAGTACATCCGACGGGAAAAGAAAAGCATCGTACCCACAGAAAAAGGACTTTCGGTCTATGAGATTGTCAAAGACGAGCGTATCGCCAATGCCGAGATGACAGGAACATGGGAAGTTGCCCTTTCTGCGATTGAGTCCGGTTCGGCATCTGTCGAACAGTTTAGTCTGCGTATTGCAGAGTACACCGAGCAAATCTGTCGAGAGCTTTTGAAGCTATCGCTTCCCCAAAAGAGCTACCCGACCTATCGCTGTCCCAAGTGTGGTAACGAAAGTGTCGGTATCTATGCAAAGATTGCTAGGTGTCGACATGAGGGCTGTGGCTTCGTCATCTTCCGAGAAGTTTGTGGCACATTTCTTTCTGAGGATAATCTCAGAGACCTGATCAATACCAAACGAACACCCATTCTCAAAGGCTTGGTGAGCAAGGCCGGTAAGAAGTTCAATGCTCGACTCGTTCTCCAAGACGACAACAGTACAACCTTTGAGTTTGAGGGTAAGAAAAAGAAGGGATAAAAACATTTTTTTCTTTCACCGCAAAAAACGAACAGTCGATAGTGCAAGATACGCTCTTCACTATCGACTGTGTAACCTTATCTGATTTACAACCATGGCATACAATAAGAAAGTTGTTTTAGAGGCTAATACCGAAGCTATTCGTGTCGTACTCCGCTTAGAGAAAGAACGTCGAGAGGCAACTGAGGCTGAAAAAACTATATTAAGAGGATATCAGGGCTTTGGAGGACTCAAGTGTGTCCTCAACAGATGTGACCAAGCCGAGGACATCCGACACTGGTCTGCTTCAGAGCAAAACCTATTTGCTCCCACGCAACAACTCAAGCAACTCATTTATCGAGAAGCGATAGATGCCCATACCGCCAAACGTTATTGGGATAGTATCAAGGCGAGTGTGCTCACCTCTTTCTACACGAACACACACATTGTCTCAGCTATTGCCGACTCCATTGCGACAACCGGGGTTACCTTCAAGCGATGTTTGGATCCTTCCGCAGGCATGGGGGCTTTTGCCGAGACCTTTGCGTCCAAAGTAAGCCTTGTCGATGCCATGGAAAAAGACCTCCTGACGGCTCGTATCTCACAAGCCCTGCACCCCTATGGCGAAGGGAATATCTTCATTCAGAACCAGCCCTTTGAAGCCATTGGAGAAGTGGAGGACAAGGATAAGTACGACCTTGTGACAAGTAACATCCCCTTTGGAGACTTCATGGTCTACGACCGTAGTTACACCAAGGGTAAAGATGTACTCAAGAGCGAATCTACCAGAGCCATTCATAATTATTTCTTCGTTAAAGGGCTGGATACACTCAAAGAGGGTGGAGTACTTGCCTTCATCACTTCACAAGGCGTCCTCGATGCCCCACGTAACGAGCCTATCCGTCGCTATCTGATGCAAAACAGTCGGCTTATCTCGGCTATTCGCCTACCCTCGGGTATGTTCAGTGAGAATGCCGGCACAGAAGTCGGAAGCGACCTCATTGTCCTGCAAAAGCAGTCAGGTAAAGATATTGGTGAAGGTTTGGAGCAAGCCTTTGTCGGCACTTTCCCGGTACCCAAAGGTGATGGCTTCTCTATTGCCTTTAATCACAGTTCTCTTTTTGAGGGTGAGTGGCAGGAAGTGATGAAACACACCGTCGCCACAAGTCGTACAATGGGTACAGACCCTTATGGAAAGCCCACGTGGGTCTATGAGTTCGATGGCGGTATCGAAGAGATGGCTCAAAGTCTACGCTTTCAGCTCTCAGGGGATATAAAGAAGCGTTTTGACAGAAAGTTGTACGAAACAGGCATCGCTATGACAGAAGAAGAGCGACAAGCTGAAGCCGAAAAGAAGCTCCGTCAATTAGGTGTAACAGCAGGCTTGTCTGAGTCCAAAGAGGAAAAAGGCAAAGGAGCAGAGTTGGATGACAAGATTAACGATGCCTACATGCTCCTGCCTAAGAGCATCGAGAAACAGCTACCTAAACTCTACAGCACTGAAGGGGAACTTATCGGAGATAAAGTCGCCTATGCTCGCTACTTCTTTCCGATGGGAGCTTACACAGCTTATTTGCTCGAATATGACCCCAAAGAGCGTATCGGCTTCGGTGCGGTAACCATGGGTTATGAATGGGAACTCGGTATTATGTCTCTCGATGAGATGGCAGAAGTCAATATACATGGCTTAGGTATAGAACGAGATCTATACTTCAAACCTCAGAAACTTCACGAAATCGCAGAACTCGCGGAACTTGTCAGAGGACGATATACCAAGGAAGCTATTCCTCAAATGGAATCTGTGGATGAAGAGAAGAAAGAAGAGACAGAAGAGGGAGAAACTGAGGTGGGGCATGCAGAAGAAAGGCAAGAGCCTACGGTTAGTCTCCCCTCTCAAGAAGAACCCGCTCCCGAAGGTGTTCCTACGTTGACGCTACACCATCAATACCAGAAGGAGGTACCCGAAATACGAACAGATGTAGAACCTCCCCGAGAGATGAATGGTCAAACGGTTTACTTTGACGATGACCACCACCCCATAATGGAGAATCCTGATTGGTCTGAGACTTTTCTTTTTGCTCCTGAGGAGTATACGCTATGGACACAAGAGGTGGCACTGTTCAACGAAAGTATTAAAGAACCCATCCCTGCGCCCAAGCAGAAGTCGGACACAACTTCCACAACAAAGCCAGGTCATTTAACCACACCACGTCGTCATAGAGCCGGCAAAAAAGGAGGAGCGGCAAGTGGCTACGAACGCAGCCTCTTCGATTTCGCAAATGAAAATGAGTCTTATTCGGCTCCATTCACTACCGAAACTAAGAAAATCTTTGACGCTTCTCCTCGCCCTTTTCTCTCTGCTCCCGATTCACATTTGAGGGATGGTTCTATCGTATTGCAGAATGGTCAAGTGGGTTTTATCTCCGATTTGAAAAGGCATCCGACTTTCAATCCGATGGATTTGCCTTATGCGCAGCTGTCAAGACTGAAAGCCTATATTGAGGTGCGTGAGAGCTATCATCGCCTATACGACTATGAAGCAATCAACCACTCCGAAGAAAGAGAGGAGCGTAGCAAACTCAATCGACTATATGATAGCTATGTCGCTCGCTGGGGACATTTCAATCAGAAGAGCAATATCGATATCATCAAGATGGATGCCACAGGGGTAGAGATGCTCTTCCTCGAAAGGTCAGAAAATGGTCAATTTGTCAAAGCCGATATCTTTGACCATCCAACGGCATTCTCCACATCCGAACTCACCATTGCTGCCGACCCCTTGGAAGCACTCAGTACTTCGCTCAATAAGTACGGCACGGTAGAACTTGACTATATGAGTTCTCTGCTTCCTGAGATGGAAGAGTCGGATATCCTCTCTGCCTTGGAAGGACGCATCTATTTCAATCCCGAGATAGATGGTTACGAGGTTGCCGACAAGTTCGTATCAGGCAATGTGATTGAGAAAGCCGATAGGCTTGCCTCTTGGTTGCTTGACCACCCCGACCATGAGGAAGGTAAGCAGAGCTTGGCAACACTCATGGCAGCGCGCCCAACGCCAATTCCTTTTAGTGACCTTGATTTTAACTTCGGAGAGCGTTGGATTCCGAGTAGTGTATACGAGAAGTTTGCCTCCGAGTTCTTTGAAACGGACATTCGTATCAGTTACCATTCCAACATGGATGAGTACACGATTAGCTGTGATAGGAAGAATGCCAGTATCTGGCACAAGTATGCGGTGCAAGGAGAGTTTCGTCGCTATGATGGTTTACATCTCCTCAAGCATGCCTTACATAATACCATCCCCGACATCAATAAGAACAAGGAGGTGGTAGATAAGACCACGGGGGAAACGAAAACCATCAAAGTCAGAGATGGAGAGAAAATACAGCAAGCCAATGCCAAGATTGAAGAGATCCGCCAAGGTTTTGTCGATTGGCTGGGGAGAAGTCCTGAGAGCTTTAAGGAGCAACTTGCTGATCGCTACAATGAACTCTTCAACTGCTTTGTCCGTCCAAACTTTGACGGCTCGCATCAATCTTTCCCTAACCTCGACCTCAAGAGGTTAGGGATTCCCGACCTGTATAAGAGCCAAAAGGATGCCGTGTGGATGCTCAAAACCAATGGAGGGGGTATCTGCGACCATGAAGTAGGAGCAGGCAAGACTCTCATTATGTGTACAGCAGCCTACGAGATGAAGCGATTGGGCTTGGTGAATAAGCCGATGATTATCGGTCTAAAGGCGAACGTCTTTGACATTGCCGATACCTTTCGCAAAGCTTACCCTAATGCCAAAATCCTCTATCCCGGTAAAGAGGACTTCACCAAGCAGAACCGCCAACGTATTTTCAACGACATCAAGAACAATGATTGGGACTGTATTATCCTTACCCACGAGCAGTTTGGAATGATCCCTCAGGCCCTCGAAATACAGCAGGCTATCCTGCAAAAGGAGATGGACTCGGTGGAAGAGAACTTCGAGGTGTTACGCCAACAGGATAGGGACATCTCTCGGGGTATGCTCAAGGGCTTGGAAAAACGAAAGCAGACCTTAGAGGTTAAGCTCCGAGATATCCAAGACAGCATAGCCGAACGCAAGGACGATGCCGTAGACTTTAAGATGATGGGCATTGATCACCTCTTTGTGGATGAGTCGCATCGATTTAAGAACCTGATGTTCAATACCCGTCATGACCGTGTATCAGGCTTGGGGAATCCCGATGGCTCACAACGGGCACTCAATATGCTCTTTGCGATTCGTACCATTCAGGAGCGGTCGGGCAAGGACTTGGGAGCGACTTTCCTCTCCGGCACGACGATCTCCAATAGTTTGACCGAGCTCTATTTGCTCTTCAAATACCTGCGTCCGCAAGCCCTTGAGAAGCAAGGTATCAACAGCTTTGATGCTTGGGCAGCAGTCTTTGCCAAGAAAAGCACCGACTATGAGTTTTCAGTAACAAATGAAATCATTCAGAAGGAACGCTTCCGCACTTTCATTAAGGTGCCGGAACTTGCGAGCTTCTATTCGGAAATATGAGAGTTGGGAGCAAGGAATAGCAGAGAAATGCTATCTATCTGATTAACAGATAAGATTGAGTATATCTGCACCACCTTGCACCGAGGATAAAAGGCGAAAAAGGGCGGTAAAAGGAGCGAGTTTAGTTACCAAATCGTTCCCCTTTTGAGGCTTTGGCAAGAAGAGGAAAAAAGTGGCAACTAAAACGATGCTTTCTCATTCGTTTTCAGCGTTTTGCGCAGCGACAACTATCTCTTAGAGGTCTAACTTTGTAAACAAAAACAACGATGAAAGAAAAGACATTGAAGTTGCTCTTCTACCTCAAGCGAAGTACGCAGAGCAAAGACGGCAAAAGCCCCATTATGGCTCGCCTAAGTGTGGGGCGAACAATGGTACAGTTTAGTTGCAAGACAAGTTGCTCGCCCAAGCTATGGGATAGCCGTAAGAATAGGCTTGTAGGCAAGAGTGCCGAAGCCGTGTCCGTGAATACTGAGCTCGACCGCTTGCAAGTTTCCGTCCATCGAGCCTTTGAGGGCTTACAGCGTAAGCAAGGCGAAGCGGTAACGGCAGAGGCGGTCAAAGCCCTTGTGTTTGGGCTAAACAGCGGTAGCCAAGGTTTACTCTATCATTTGGAGGAATACCTCGCACGCTTTCGTGAGCGTGTGGGCATAGACCGCAGTGAGCGAAGGTATAAGTGCCTTTTGCAATTCCGCAACCATCTCGAAGCCTTTATCAAACACCGCCATCGAATGGGCGATGTGCCTGCACCCAAAGCCGACAGAGCCTTTATAGAGGATTTCGAGGGTTATTTCTCTCGTGAGCTGGGATACAAACTCAATACCACGGCTGGCTACCTCTCTATGCTGGCATCGCTACTGAAAGACCTACACAAACGGCACATCATCGACTCTTACCCTTTCTTAGGCTATTCTATCCGTTGGGATGTTGGCTCGCCACGCTACATTACCAAGGAGGAACTCCTGCGTATCGTAGCCTTAGACGAAACGCAACTGGGCGATTATGAGCTGGTATCAAGGGATATGTTCGTCTTCTCTTGCTATACGGGCTTGTCTTACACGGATATTTACCACCTCACAGCAGAGCATCTTATCGAAGAAGGTGGTATGACTTGGATACGCAAACCACGAGTCAAGACTGGCAATATGTGCCACATACCACTCTTGCCCGAGGCATCTGCCCTCATTGAGCAATACAAAGGTATTCACAACCGAGCTTTTCGGCACGAACCGCCCAAGGGTTATCTTCTACCCATTCCTGGGGCAGATACCGTCAATATCCACCTCAAGAAGATTGCCAAGCTCTGCAAAATCTCTAAACGATTAACCTTCCATATGGCTCGCCACACTTTTGCCTCGCAGATGACCCTATCTGAAGGGGTATCTATCGAGAGTGTGTCGAAGATGTTAGGGCATAGTCAAATCAAGACTACACAAGTCTATGCCGAGACTTCTCCCGAGCGTGTGTTTAGAGATGTAGAGCGTATTCTTCCCGAAATAGCCCACTATCGTTTAACCAACTAAGCCTACCACAATGAAAAGTACATTCTCAGTTCTGTTTTATATAGACCGAAGCAAGACTAACGAGGAGGGGCTGTGTCTTATCCGCTGTCGTATCTCCTGCAATGGTAAAACCTCCTCATTCTCTACCAAGCAATATACTGCCCCCGAAGATTGGCAAGCCAAGAGGGGGCAAGTAAAAAGCTCCGCTCCCACAGCACAAGGCATCAATAACACACTGAATGCAACTGAGCAGGGATTGAATGCACTCTATGAGCGTATTCTCCGAGAGGAGCATTACATCACAGCCGAGTACCTCAAAGAGCAGCATCTGCGTCAGAACAAGCCCCAACAAACGCTCGTGGAGCTTTATAGCTCGCTACTCCAAGAGAAGGAGGCACAGAGCGGTAAGACGCTTAGCAAGGCTACGATTAGAGCCTTTGGGGATAGTTGCAAGAGCTTTGCTCGTTTCCTTGACAGCAAGGGAAAGAGGCGATGCTTACCCTACGAAGTGGATAAGGCTTTGATAGAGGACTATCGCCTCTATATGCTTCGTGATTTAGGTAATAAAGCAAGCAGTGTTGCTAATCGTCTTAGGCATTTGCATCAAGTTGTCCGTAGGGCTATTATGGAGGACTATATGCGAGAAGACCCATTTGAACTCATAGACATCGAAACACCCACCTACGAGCGAAATAGCCTTAGCGGAGACGACTTACAGAAACTATTGGCTTATCGTCCGCACCGCTCTATGGATAACCACCACCGACTGATATTCCTTTTGGGATGCTTCACTGGTTTGGCTTTCTCAGACATCAAGAAACTGCGTATGGAGGACATCTATACCCTTAGCGATGGACGCAGATACATCTCGCTCTACCGCACCAAGACGCAGAATTGTTGCATTGTACCACTCCTGCCTATTGCGGAGGAGATACTCGCCTTTGTAGGGCAAGGACGCACTGAGGGGCTATACTTTCGAGAGTTCCCAGTAAACTGCTATTTCAATCGTAAAATTCGTGAGCTGCTCGTTAAGGCTGGTTGCTCAACATCGACAGAAGTAAGTTCGCACATGGCACGACATACCTTTGCCACGACCATTTGTTTGGAGAACGGCTTACCGATTGAGACAGTGAGTAAAATGTTAGGGCATCGCTTTATCTCCACTACGGAGCTATATGCCAAAGTCAGCAAGCAGAAAATCGCCAAGGAGATGCTCCCCTTAATGGGAAGCGAGCAGACACAGACGCTACGCAAAGCCTTGCGAGTTTGTCCACCAAGAAAGAAGTCAATATCCAACCAAGCCGAGCCGTCCACCGCCTAAGGGTCGTATTCATATCGGGCAAAGGTACAAGGGCGGTCTGTTTGCCTATCAAGGTCAAGTCCTGCGGAGGGAGGGAAGAATCTCTACCGCAGGACTTCTTGTATTATAGCGGTAGTATTCATTCCCTCCCACCTTGCTCGGCAAGACCGCCCTCGAGAGAAAAGCCCGAACGAACACGACAGACTCAGGCTCTTTGGACGCAAGCAAGGCTTAAAGCTATCTATCGCTCTGACTATCGGTTGAGAGGTAGCTCAAACAATCGTGCTGGCTATCGCTCAAACAGATTATAAAACTCTTGATAAATCGAACGTTCGATTTATCGATTTATCGATTTATCGACAAATCGACATCTCAAACTTATAATTCTCGCCCATAGGAACGAGCCAACACCTCATCTCATTACCGCAATACAAGCCTATTGGAGAGGCTTCGTTTCTTGTCATTTCCTTGACTTTCTGCCTTCATCTACAGCCCATTGAGGACTGCATTTCTCCGCCTAATTTTGCCCTCAAATAACAAAGCAGGCGAGAGCGATAGCCCTTGCTTGCACTAAATCAAGAACGCAACCTAAAACCAACCGAAGCAATGAGAATTATCATCGTAGAGGGCAAAGCGTGGGAGATGCTCCGTTCCTCCTTTGCCGACTTTATCCACCGAGTGGAGCAGTTCATTGGTAATCCGCCCCAAACAGAAGCGTGGCTCGACAACGAAGCCGTCTGCCGTAGACTGAGCATCAGCAAGCGAACCTTGCAGACGCTCAGAGATACAGGCAAAATCCCCTTCTCAATGATTGGGCATAAGTGCTACTACAAAGAGAGTGACATCACAGAAGCATTGAACTCAAAAACTGAATGAACCCATTATGGCAGAGAATGAAATGATTACAAGAGAAGACCCTCAGATACTGGTGTTTACTCAAATGATGGAGGGAGTATTAGCCAAATTGGAGCGTTATTGTGCCTCGGCTCGCCCAATGTTAGGCGGAGAGGTCTTCCTCACTGGCGAGGAAGTCTGCGAATTGCTTAAACTTAGCAGTCGAACACTCCAAGAGTACCGAAGCAATGGCGTCTTAGCTTTTTACAAGATAGGAGGCAAGATATTGTATAAGCAGAGCGACATCCAAGCGATGCTCGAAAGGCATTATAACCCCATTCTAACAGTCAGGAAGTAGGATTAGACCAACTCAGGTCAGAATAGACTTAGGTCAGTTGGTCAATTGGTCAGTTAGTCTATTTAGACCAAGTCCCAGAGTAACTCATACAACTACCTCTGAACTCAATTTTGAAACCATATAATGACCTCTGAACTGCGTTTTGGAATTACACAGCAAACTCTGAACTCAAGAACTAACAGACTTACTGAATGCTGAGCAATCAGCGACCCAAGCATACCCCAATCTTGATATTGGCAAGGTGTGTCTTTGTACCACAAATTAACATTTGTCGCACAAAGCCCCTTGACCCGAAAGGGGATTAAATCACTCCAAAGTCGTGATTAAAGAACAATGAAAGAAAAGAAAACGGACAAGCCAGACGGCAGATGTGCCACTTGTCCCAAATGGGACAGATGGCACATCAGATTACCCAATCCTAAAGACCAACAGAAGGTCATTAACCTTTACCAAAGGTCGGGTGCAAAATCAAAGAGTGACTTTGTTAGGGCAAGACTCCTCGGAGAGACATTCAAAGTGATAACAGAGGATAAGTCAGCGGAGAAATATCTGCGTGAACTCTCTAGTATAGTAACCCTAACTTATAAGATTGGCATTCTCTACAACGAAGCAACCAAAACGCTTAATAGCTACCATTCCATCGCCACTGCACAGCGGATGCTCCGCAAACTAGAAAAGTACTCCGCTCTCCTCATCAAACTCCAACTGCAAGCGATCAAACTGACTGAAGAGTATGCTGATAGATTTGGATGATATCTTTATTTTTTCTGCAAAGAAATGCTTTCATCAGCCGTTGATACAATTCTGTCGGCACTTTCTGATGTGTTCATCTTTCGGGTCCCTTTTAGCTTATCATTCCCAATAAATAAGGAGATAGAAAGAGTGACAGAAGGCTGGTGCCAATTCTTCTTGAAGTGCATCTCCATGGGTAGTCCTACGACTTGTCCTTCGGCTATATTGCTATTCAGAAGGTCTCGCCCTGAGAGGGAAAATTTCCAGTTGGCAATCCGTTTGCTCACGGTCAGATCAATCCACCATTGCGGTTTGGTAGTCTGGTATACTCCCATAAACAGAGGACTATAATAGGTTGCTTGTGCTAAGATGTTCCAATTCTTCGGGAGGCTTAGACTCTGACTGTGCATCAGATAATAAGCATTGAACGTTCTATCTATGTGGCTATCGTTGACCACCCCTCTGTCAAATTGTCGATGAAATGCAAAGTAGGTGGAAGCAAGCCAATTTATCCCTAGATCCTGATTGTTAATAATAGGAATAGGCAGTCCTGCAACGACTCTGATGTATTGACTCCTATCCAAATTATTGCGAGAGAGGTAGTAGTTACTTCCTTGCCGACTTATCATCTCGACAATAGGAAGGCGTTCGTCCGAATAGCTGAATTCAAGACTGGCAGCCCTCATAAAGGAGTAAGTGAGCGATAGGTTGTATCTAAAACTGTTCTTCAGATCGGGATTGCCTTTTCGCTTCAAGAAGCCCGAAGATCCTGAAGTATATGGTAGTAGGTCTCTAAACTGTGGGCGATTGTAATAGGACGATAAGACTAACGAGAGTAAATGATGCCGAGCGATGCTATAATCCACACTAAAGTAAGGTTGCCAATTCCACCAGCTCCATCTCTGTGCTTTGTCCTGAGAAAAGACTCCCGATAAGGCTCGAATGTCGTTATTAAGCTGTACCCCCATTCGTCCGTTTATGCTCTTATGCTGATAATAGAGTGTGGCATAGACGGAGTTTTGATGCTCTCTATATCTCAGATCCAGCTCTCCTTTTTGAGCTCTCTCATTAAGCAAAGTGTGACTACTGATAATGCCTGTCTGTATCTTGAAAGAAGGAGAGAATCGATAGAAGAAGTTTGATGTGGCACGATAAGATTGAGTTCTATTATCATGCTCAGAGGAAGCTGCCTCTTGGAGTGATTGATACAAGATATCACTCTTACTAAACAGCATATCCCCATTAACATCCCAAGCCCAATTGTCTCTGTTAAAGTGATGATATAGAGTCCCCGTTACGACATTCCTGTCAAGATTTACCTGTGACGTGTGATTGTTTCTCAGAGCCTCCGTAATCTTAGATAAGCCTATTCGACCACCTAATAGAGAACTCTTGGACAACTGAAGATCCGAGCCAGCTTCTATGCCATAAAGTCTACGAGGAGTGATCGTTGTGGTATCAACACCAAAAGTAGTCTCTAAGGTTTCCTTGCGATTGAGATTAGAGATCGAAGCAGAGAGATAGTTGCGAGAGATCCCTTTGTTTAGGTTAAATCTTCCTCTTAATGCTTCTGAGAAAAGATCTCCTCTCTGAGAAGTAATATCCGAGGAGACAAAGATATTGGACTCGTCTTGCCAAGATTTCTTTTTGGTTATGATATTGAGTACAATATCTAAGTTGTTTCCATATTCTGGTCCAGGATTACGTATTACCTCCACGCTCTCGACATCGCTCGTGTTAAAGGTGGTAAGATAGGAGAGAACTTCTTCTTTTGGGAGCAATAACACACGACCATTCAGAGCAATAGTCACATCATAAATGCCATAAGCGCTCAGTCCTGCCCCCTCTCTCTGATAGATGCCAGGTAGATGTTTGATACCATCCAATAGGTTGCTACCCTTCATACTTGGATTGGCATTTAGATTATACACAGGGTTTACCCCTTTATATGAGACGAAGGGACGATTTACCCTTACTACGACTTCCCCTAATTGAACAGCCCTCACAGAGATCTTAATAGTGCCTATGTCTATGGGCTGATCCTTTATGGTCAACAGATTGGACTTCGGGTTATACTCTTCTCCCAAATAAGAGATCGAATAGGAGTACCGAGATGGTGCTAAAAGTTGCTTGAAGCACCCATTTCTATCAGTAACCGCAGGGAATGTAGCAAGGCTATCAGCCACATTCCTAAAAAAGATGACAGCTCCGATCAGAGGATCTCCAGCCTTGTCGACAATGGAACCTCTTGTCTCAACTACAGACTGAGCAGATAGAGATACTATCGAAGAGAGAATGAATAGGAATACAATGAAACTTCTTTTCATATGATGATCTGATTATTAATTAAATTTCTTAGTATGCTATCTTGAATGTTTTCTATGCAAATCACATCTTTCTGTAATTCTTCTGTCGTATTAGAGTCTAATTCGATTACAGAGTAGTCGACATTGTCAATTAAATATGACTTGTTTTTATTATTCCAAAACAAATACCTGTTTTTGTTGAATTTGAATATTTTCACATTGTTGGATTTGGAATGATTCTTTGAAACAAAATTATACAGATACAGCCACGGCTCCCATTGTTCTGGATATTTCTTAAGTAAAGGATCTGCAATAGAATATATTTTTCGTGTTAGCAAATCTGCCTCAATACTCCGATCTGTATATCGCTCAGATGGCAATAGTTTAGGAAACACCTTAATTGAAGGATATTCTCCTTCATTTCTAAAAGTGATGATTGGCACAATGGGAGTATTGGTAATAAGAGCCAAATGGGCAACTCCAGAACGAGCAAGAATTTCCGATTCTAATATTCTAACAGATGTTAACTTTGTTTCTTCTGTAGCAATTCCAACTCCTGTATTCCCATCTATAAATACAAATAAACTCCTTCCATCTTTGAGATCTTTTGCCATGGATAATAATGAATGAGGAGAATTTGCATTTATAAGTTTCACTGGAGAATTTCCTGACGCAAGACTTGAATATTTACTAATTATTTCTTTCTGAGAATCAATTACTTTTTGCGATGCCAATAATGTAATAGGTTTCTTTAGAGTTAGCAAATACAATAGACTCAATCTGTATGAAGACAAATGAAAAGAACAATAAATTGCGGGGGTATGTAAGTGATCAAGGTTGTCTGATATTGTGCAATAGGTCAGTATGCTTACATCTGACTGTTCTTGCCATGCCAATTCTTGATTTATCAAAACAGAACGAAGAAAACTATCATACTGTTCTTCTTTTAATTCGGGATAGAAACGCTTTAGAGACGCAATTATCATAGCTCTCTGAAGGGTATTCTCTCCGTCCTTTAATCTTTTCTCGATAATTGAGTTAATCGATGCTACTTTCTTTGCGTAGTTGTAAGACATACTTTTTTATTGTATTAGTTGTTTGTATTACCGAAATTGATGAAAAATAAACTCCCACAAATAATAGTATTGTAGAGATAAGGAATATCCAAATACTATTATCAGAAGGAATAGAATTCTGCATTAGCATTGATATTAATGTCACTAAACGTCTAAAGGCAAATATGACAAAGGTGGAAACCATCGTAAAAACAAAAAGAAGGCTAATACAAGAATAGAGATATACAAGAATTGGGTATGAAAATTCTCTCTGATTACATTGTCGAAACTTAGCCCCAATCCACAATACTATTTCCGCTATAGCAAAGTAACTTTTATTTCTCAAGTTAGTTATGCCGAAAATGTCGCTAAAAATCCAATATCCATCAAATCGAAATAATGGATTCATATTATATATAATAACAATTAAATTGTCAAGTATTATAGCAAAAAGTATATGGTTTGGCATTGTATACAGAAAAGAAAACAGCAAAAGAATTGTCATTGATATTATTTGAAAATAAAATCCTGCAACATCAATCACAATTCGTTGGCGTCTTGTTGCCATCCATGATCTAGAGACATCAGTGAAAAATACTGGGAAATAAAGATAAAATCCAAAACCAATTTCTTTTGGGGAAACCTTGTAGCGTTCAGAAGCTACAGCATGCCCCATCTCATGTATAAATATGATTCCAATACTTATTACAATATAGAGAAGCACCAAAAACGGATTACTTTTTATTGTAGCGAATAATTCATGGCGATTTACGCAAAATAAATCCCTATGTCGCAATAATAAAAGAGAAAAAAATGTTGCCATCACAACAACAACAACCTTTGTGTCAAAAAGCGATGACAATCTTTTTAATAGAGTCGTACACCTCTTCTCTTCTAGCCGAACTAATGTTTTCTTGAATTTTATGTATGCACTTTTGTGGCAAATATGACTCTCCTCTATTGATTCCATCTTTTTTCTAACCAAATCTATATCAGAGTGTTCTAATCGTATATCGCTAAATTTTTTTGATACACTATGCAGAGTATCTTCGTTTGAAAGCCCCTTAATAATACAAATAATTAGATGTTTCGTAATATCATTAACCTGAAAATATCTTCCTTTGTATGATACATTCCAAACACCTTTTTTTTGCTGAGAAACACTAATTTCCCTTTCGTTTTTTGCAGATTCCATTTTACAAAAATCTATAAAGAAGTCTACAATCCTTCATTCTATAGTCAATCTCTGGAGAGGAGTAGTGTCCCTCCTCTCCAGGATTGCATAAACTTAGTTAGGGGTTTAGTAGATCTAACTTATCTTTTATAGTGCCAGTGATGGATTGCTCCCCGTACCACCTCCAGAATTGATCTCTGGCTTGACTTTGATGTCTGGCTTGACTTCGATTGTGCCGCCATTGCCGCCATTGCCGCCGTTACCACCACCATCACCACCATCACCGCCATCGCCACCAGAGCACTTCCTTTCGCAAGATCCCCCTGCAGCTTCCATTTCGAAACGGTCTTCTAGTTCTTCAAACTTGATTCTTTCAAAATCTGTTTTACTCATTTTGATTGATTATTTAAGTTATAACTCCTATTCTTCACTCAAGGATTTTTGTGCCTTTACAGTAAGGCCTGGACTGTTTTGATACCAAAGTAAGCCAACTTTGTTCGTGAGTTGATTTTTGCGATCGACAAGAAATTATCGATGCAAATCCGAAGGGCACGCCCTTCTTATTTGAGTTGTATCACACTTTATAATTATCAACAGCGCTTATTGATAGGTTTTACATTTGCAAAGTTCTATAACCTTGATTATCTTGACAATACCCATTCGGGTAATTCTGTGTTCTCGGCTTGATTTTCACCCATTCGGGTAATTCTCTTTGGGTTTCTCTGAACTGAATATCAAAAGCTAGATAAGCATACTTGAGCATAAACTCATCTAATCCTTCTTTGTAGATAGTGATAGGAATTGTGGTAGATCCGAGATAACTTATTCCCTTGGATAGGGGGGTCGCTTGAATATGCAAAGCCCCTAATGTACGCAATAGTTTTTGATCAATTTCAGCCAATAAGACACCTCTATTGTATCGAAATATTGGGCTAATAGCATATAGCATCAAGAGTTTGAAAAGCCTCCCGTTATCTGTATAATTTCGGTTGATTGCAAAACGACCTATATGCCACAAGTGCTTGTGATCATGGCGTAATTGCTCCAGATCTATGAGATGATCTCCAAAAAGTTTTACCAATGGTATGGTGTGCGGATTTTTATCCCAACAAGCTATACGAATGGCACCAATGATATCTCCTTGAGTATTTTTAGCTACGATAATGGAGGAATACTCATAGAATGCCTGTTCTTCTTGTAGTACATGATGATACTCTTCACTACTCTCACAAGATGAAAGCATTTTTCCTTCGTGGTGCATAAAGTTTTCTTCAACCACAAACTTCGCTAAAGATGCAATTCCTTTTTTTATCGATTTGCCATAGCGAGATGTCGCCTTGATGCGTTATAAATCTATCCATATATTGATTATATATTATTTTGATGCAAAGCTCGTGATGAAGCATTTGGGACGCAATACCCGAACGGGTGATTTTAGTTCAATAAGGTTCAACTATCATGTTTTTCACCCTTTCGGGTAATAAATCCTTATATATTGGTATATTTGTATCACAGAGCAATAAAAGCTGGTATATGAAAGAAAATGACAGTATTCAGTTCCAATTACCGAGTAATGTCCGACCACAAATAGAGGAGTCGGAGTATCATACCCTGCAACCATATATTGATTCTGTTAAGGCATTTGCACGAGGAACCTATAAATCACTCTACATTATAGATTACTATCGCATGAACTTCCTTTACGTATGCGACAATCCGTTATTCTTATGTGATGAAGCTGTAGAAGATGTCCTTGAGGAAGGATACAACTTTTATCTGAAACATGTTCCCGAGCCGGATCTCCTTTTTCTACAGCAAGTAAATCGTGCTGGGTTTGAGTTCTTTCGTGATATAGCTGTGCAAGACAGAGCGAAGTATAGTATATCCTACAACTTTCATCTATACGCAAAGGAACCTCGAGAAAGTATGCTAATCAATCATCAAATCACACCGCTTAAACTTGATGCGAGAGGAAATATCTGGCTTGCTCTATGCGTTGTCTCATTAGCCCCCTCCACCAAAGTTGGAGTTGCGTATATTTCCTCGTGTAATCCTGAAAACAGATGGATTTTTAAGCCTCAATTAGGAAGATGGAAGCAAATAGAACCGATAGAGCTTTCTTTAAATGAAAAAGCCGTGATTCGTTTATCGAACCAAGGCTTATCAGTTAGTGAAATTGCGCAACAGATCAATAGATCTGAAGATTCTGTGAAAGGCTATCGTAAAAGCCTATTTGCTAAGCTCGAAGTAAGCAACATTACAGAAGCAATCTCGATAGCAACTCACCGTAAGTTAATTTAAGTCATCGCAATCGGAGTAGTAATAGAACTTCGGGAAAGTCTTGACAAACTCTCCTCGTACCAATCTCAGTATAATGGCAGTACACAAACCTCCTGCTAACGAAGATGCGATACTTAATTGTGGAGGTGGCAACAGGCTCTCTTCTTGTTCATATTTCTGAACTATCTCTTCTATCCAAATTTTTGGACGGACCCAATAATTGAAGTAGTCCGTCAGATGTTTTACTGCTTTCTTTTCAAAACCTATTATACTTTCGTTTTCGGAAAGTAAACTATCAAGTTTTTGTCCATTGGGAGCAATAACCATTACAGCACTTGCCCAACCAATATTGTAGGGGTGTAACACATACATCCCTTTTTCTGTACATAGGTTGTCAAAAATGAATGGGATGTCACTCTTGAAATCTAAAGCATTGATTGCGACATCATGTTCATTGATAATATCTTCTATGTTGTTTTCGTCAATATATTTAGGGATCGCCACTATCTTAGCCAATGGGTTAATCCCTAATAGACGCTCCTTAAGAGCCTCTACTTTGGGACGTCCAATATCACTAAATAGATAATTCTGTCGATTGAGATTACTCTCCTCCACGACATCACCATCAACAATAGTAAGATGCTCAAAGCCTAAACGCAATAATGTTTCTGCAATGTTACTTCCGATACCCGCACCTCCGAGCAAAACTCGATAATCTTTTATCTTCTTTTGGTCATTTTCGGACAGATATATCCGATTTCGTTCATATCTTTTCATAGAAATCTCTACTTAATAGTTACGATTACAAAGTTCAGACCTTATTTGAACACTCACAATACCCAAACGGGTAATTTTTATTGGGGAGCATACTTTTTCTACAAATAAAATCAGAGTTTTTTTGGTTAGATGATAGGAATAAGATACCTTTGCAACGAGCAGTTAAGCGTTCTTTGAGTTGTAGCAGGACGTAGAGATAAAGTGCAGTTCGCTCGTTTCCAAATCGTTCCCCTTGGACTAATTGACAGCCAGCCAATAGCTCGTAATCAATAGGTTAGTGCTCACAAACATCCTTCTATTCGGAGATCTGCGATTTCCGTACAGCCAAAGACATTGGCATTGATCGACCAGAAAAGAATGAAATCCTACACAACATTCCACCAACACCTGAGCAGGAGGATTTTATCAAACGACTGATGGAGTTTGCTAAGACCAGTAATGCCACTCTTCTTGGTCGTGAACCACTAAGCGAAAAAGAGGAAAAGGCGAAGATGCTTATCGCAACGGACTATGCGAGGAAGATGAGCCTTGACTTACGCATGATTGATTCTGCCTACGAAGATCACATTGACAATAAGGCTTCCCACTGCGCCAAAATGCTTAACGACTACTACCAAAAGTATAACGCACAAAAAGGGACACAATTTGTCTTCTCTGACCTCGGGACTTACAAGCCAGGAGAGTGGAATGTCTATTCGGAAATCAAGCGTAAGCTCACTGAAGGCTATGGCATACCCTCATCAGAGATCCGTTTCATTCAAGAATGCAAAAATGAGAAGGCTAAAAAAGCAGTAATCGAGGGTATGAATAAGGGAAGTATACGCATCCTGTTCGGGTCCACCGAAATGCTTGGAACGGGAGTTAATGCCCAACAGCGAGCGGTAGCGATTCATCATCTCGATACGCCTTGGCGTCCTTCAGACCTTGAGCAGCGCAACGGACGGGCTATCCGTAAGGGGAACCTTGTGGCCAAAGAGTTTGCCGACAATAAGGTTGATGTCATTATCTATGCCGTTGAGCGTTCATTAGATAGCTATAAGTTCAATCTCCTGCACAACAAGCAGCTCTTCATCAATCAGCTCAAGACAAATACGCTCGGCTCTCGTACGATTGACGAGGGTTCTATGGACGAGGATAGCGGTATGAACTTCTCGGAATATGTGGCCGTACTCTCGGGTAATACAGACCTTTTGGAGAAAGCCAAGCTTGATAAGAAGATAACAGCTCTTGAGTCAGAGCGTAAGTCCTTTCTCAAAGAGCGTGATGCCGCCAGCGGTAAATTGGCTGAGATGCAGCACTCAGTGGAGTATCACACGGGGCGTGTTGAAGAGGCAAAAGCCGATATGGCGACATTTGAGAGCCGAGTACAGCGTGATGAAGAAGGCAATCCCATCAATAAACTTGTCCTCAAAGGCATAGAAGAGGGTGCCGACATCAAGACGATGGTAGCACGCTTGCGGGAGATTGAAGAGAAAGCCCGCACCAACGGTGAACACCAAAAAATCGGAGAGATTTACGGTTTCTCTATCATGGTAAAGACAGAAAGCTCCATGAAAGACCTCTTTCAGATGTCGTCCAATCGATTTTTTGTCAAAGGGCAGGAAGATATCTATTACACCTATAACAATGGTAAGCTCGCCAGTGATCCTAAACTTGCCTGTGCTAACTTTGTCAATGCCCTCGAACGTATCCCTAAGGTCATTGAGACACATGAGAAGGAACTTGCCAAGGCGACGGCAGATATTGGGGTGTACACGACAATTGCCAATGGATCGTGGAAGAAGGAGAACGAACTGCGTTTGCTCAAAGGACAAGCTGCCGAACTCGACCGAAAAATTGCCTTAGAGCTTGCTCCGCCTGAGCCTGAGAAGGAAGAAATCAAAGATGGAGAGAAGAAGAGGCAAGGACAAGGAGGAGTACAAAACACGACCTCTCAAGGGGCAACGCAAGAGTCTACTCACACTTTGCCCCAACACATGACAACGCCGCAGTCCTCTATGCACGCTCCTAAGAAGAGCGAGCCAGAAAACCCGGGCATCATGAGTCGTGTGGTAATCTCTAAGCCCAAGTGGAAAATATAAAAATAAATTGTGGCAAGCCTTTACTATTAGGCTTGCCACAATTTGTTTTACTAATGATTGTGCCAAGATTCATTATAACAAATCAACTAGTTTCTCTTTTACCAGTGTCCAAGCCTCCTGCGGAGAGTAATTTATCCCTGGACGAATAATAGCTCTCATATCTGAGAGGAACTCCTTGTCCTGCATCTTATCTTCCATATTCGCTAAGAACTGTTTTTTAGAAGGGACTTTGTCTACGACAAACTCCATATACTTTTGGTAACAAGCCAATACTTGTTCTAAATCAACATTTCCTTGCTTGAGAGACCAATACAAATCAAAGAGATCTCGACCTTTGCGACGTTGATACAATGCACGCAACTTTGTTCCTAATAACTCTTCTAATTTGTATGTATTGATGGTGGTCTCTCCTGAAAACCATGAATTCTCAACACGAAAAGGGAAGTCTTGTAGTCCCAGAACACTGAAGTGCTCTCGTGTATTGATTTCTATTTTAAGTCTGAGATTGACAATAGGAGGCATCTCTGATTCAAATCGATACAATATCGTGTTGTTATGAATGTGTTGCTTAACGACACGTTTTGTCCCTAAGAATGCTAACCGCTTACGGATTTCCATAAGGATTGGCTTTATGGGCTCTGATGAGATTTGAACTAAATCAATGTCCTCAGAGTATCTCACTTGGGGAGCAATAAATAGCTTATGCAAGGCTGTTCCTCCTCGGAAAGCCAAAGCATTGCGCAACAGCTCAGATTGAAACATCTCAACTAAAGCTCGACTAATTACCAAATCCTGCTCTACCTGGGCATCATTTGTCCACGGAGCTATATGTCGCCACTCTATAATATATCTTTGAGGAATCATAGGATATCCGTTGTTATTGTCTCATTCATTATAACCTTCCACTTTTCGTCAGCTGTACCAACTCTTGGTTTAGACAGAGAAAAAGGCACCTTATGTAGGATTTCAGATTTTAGAGAAGATTCTATTATTGTTGAATCTACACCAATGAAGTCCAAGATGTACCCTACTCTTTGTCGTATCGCAACAGGGTAGAAACGAACTAGTGATCTCATTTTAGACTTTTGTATAATATCAGTCAGTTCTTGAATAACCTCAATACTTCTCCCTAAACCGATTTTCTTTTGAGATATAACCAAATCGAAGATTGTTGCTTCTGGTGTGGAAACTTGGATATATCCCGTTCTTGTTTTTAATGACATAACGGACTCACTTTCCCAATGTTGGGATAAAGTAAAATCTATCAAATGCTTTCCTGTCTCAATATTCCTAATTTTTGTGCCTGATTGTGTTACAAAGAAACTCATTGGTTGTTGATGACCGGCACCATGTAAAGCTGCGGCAGATAATAGAGAAACATAGTAGGGAGTATGTAGGTATTTCATTAAGTCATCAATGAATAACACCTCTGGTACTCTATTCTGAGTACTAAACTCTGGAGTAACAATTGCATAAAAACCTTGTCTGATAGAATATAGTTTACCCAGCTGAGTATATCTAGAGATAGTTCTCTTTACTAACTCAGGAGATACTCCACGACTAATTAGTTCCTCGCGAGAGAATGTTAGTCGTCCCTCTGCAAGCACACTTTCAATAAAAGTTCCGTAAACCATCTTCAGGCAATCTACCTATTGTTCAAATTTGCAAATAGGGACACTTTTCGTCCCCATTTGCAAATTTAGACAATTAAGTTCGAGCATGCAAACTTCTGATATTCTATTTGTTGCAACATCTACTCCAATATTCTATCGTTTTCTAGCATCTCATCAATCTCATTTCGCTTAAAGAGTAATCGTCCATTAGCCTTAAGATAGGGTATTTTACCAGACCAAACCCAGTTGTAGACAGTCTTCTGTTCCACTTTAAGAAGTTTAGATACATCGATAATGTCAAGATACTCGGGCTTTAAGGGAGGGTGAATCTTTGTGTCGATCCATTGCTCTTGTAGAACGAGCAGATGGTCGACTTTTTCTTCCAGAGATAAAATACGTTCAAACAGGCGTTTTTGCCAGAGTTCTTCGGTTTGATTCTCTAAATTCGACATAACTCTCCTCTTTGATAATACCCACTTGTATCCTGAGTCAGAATTTCCTGCTCCCTCATATAAGCAATATACTTCTTGGCAGTACGTTCCTTGATTTCCATCTCTCGCATCAGCACCTCACAGAGTTCTTGATATGAAAGTCTGTGGCTATGCTTAAACGCTTCTCGCACAACAGCAATAAGTTCATCGGTCTTACGCTTCTCCTTCTCCTCCTTTGATTTCTCCCCTCGATAAACGTGCATATCTAAATCCTTGTCCCAGCCAAAAAGTATCATCGGCACATCCAAAGGACTGCCATCTCTTACCTTCAGGGCCTTTACCACAGAATATTCGGGGTTATCATCTTTCTCAATAGATAAAATTCCCGCAGCTTTACGTTGTAATTCTGAGCCGATATGACCGCGGAGTTTGATACCATTGGGAACAAAGTGAAGCACACAAATAATGCAAGTATTATAAACCCCGGCTAAACGATAGAGGTCATCTACTATGGCAATACTCTCACTTTCGTCATTGGCCGAGCGTATGAGATCTGCAATACCATCAATTACAACCAGATGAATACCTCCATGTTTGTGGTGAAACAAATCCATACTCTCGCAAATCAGTTTGAGACGATCTTTTCGAGAGAAGGAGGCAAGGTATAACGAGTGATAAAATTCAGGTACAGTTGATAAAGAAGCCCTTCGTAAGGTCTTGCCTAAATTCTTATACAGCTGAGCTTCCGATTGTTCTGTGTCGTAATGCAATACAGCCAAGCCTTTGGGGTTAGCTGTAATCTCCAAGCCCAAGGTTTGTTCGGGATTCAAACGCTCTATGCCAAGGGCTCCGGAAAGAATAGCCGAGATATAATTGCTTTTCCCTGTGCCCTCACCTCCCGTAACACAGAGAAGATTATCTTGTGTCCCAAGGGGGACACCTTTTACAGACACTATGGCTTTGGAAGCATCCGGCGGGTTGTCATAATCTATCTCACAAGAACGTAGCATCATCATTGTTTGTGTATATATTTCCGATAGCCTATGAGTTATCAGGGCTCTAAGTTCTGCCTCAGTTTTACCCGAAGCGAAAAAGTCTGATATATCTTTCTCATTTTTGCTTCCTGCCAAAGGTAGAGTCAAGCTCAACACGTTGCGATGGGAGAGTATTTCTGCCTGGCGTTCGGCTTCTCTTTGTCCTGTTTCATCCGTGTCATAAAGGAGGATAATGTGTCGAAATCTGAGTTGTAAACTTTCGATAGTGGACTCAGGAATAAGAGCCGTCTCACTGTTAAAGCAAATAGCATGAAAATGATGAGCAACGAGTGTGAGTACATCTTTTTCTCCTCCCGTAATGAAGAGTATATCTCCCTTACTGGGGAGCTGCTCAAATCCAAAGATATAATCCTCTGTTTTCTCTCCTCCATAAAGAAAGCGTACTTTACTCTTGGGGCGATAGAGTTTTACAAAATCTCCCAATATATAGGCAAACATCGGCTCCTCTGGAGAGGTTTGTAGGAAGTAGGGCTTCCCTTGAGATGAGATGGATTCATAACGAGCCAAGGAGCGAACATGGAAGCGTTCAAGGGTTTTATTGTTGATGCCATAACGCATCCAAAATTTTAGTTCTTCGTTCGTAAAGGCTTGTTCGTATAACCTGAATCGTTTTGGTTTCTCTGCACTTGTTGTAGGTGGCTTAGGCTTGATAACAGGAGATGAGGAACGTAACAAATATCTCTTCCTTTCATTACTTTCATCTGAGATATTCAAATGTAGATCTTCAATAATACACTCCAAGACCTTACGAAAATCTGTTTTCACATCTAATCCCAAAATAGTAGCAGCAAACCAAAAACAGTCTCCCGAATACATATCATTACCAAAGTCTTTCATACGGTAACACTGCGTTTTAGCATCCAAATATATATTGCAGGAGGCACGCCTATCGTCGTACAGAGGATTTCTAAAGTTACGTTTGGGCACGAAGTCAATCGGCATATAAAAGCAGAAAACTTCTAACCCTCGATTGGTGCGAGCTAAGATTTCTTCTTTCAGATTCATAGTTCTTCAAATATTACCGTATCCTCTCCCATATAGCCTTTAATGATACCATCTTTGTAAGCATTCATTCTCTGCAAAGCCTCTAACCTGCGAAAGCCCTTGAAAGTTGCTCGTCCCGTCTTGATAGCAAGATATAAGCCCTTAAAAGGATAAACCACGTGATTGCTCGACAGGTAGCGATAGGGAATAACTTTAGCTTCTCGCCAACGCGCCAATGATGCTTTCGAGATGCCCAAAAGGCGAAGAACATCAGAACTATTCAATTCTATTTTATCCTCCAGTACCGAGTAGTCACGTTTGAGTTCCAGAATGAAGCCTGTCACCTGTCTGATGTCTTCACGAAGAGCTCTGACTTCGTCAAGCAACGATAGAGGATTATTTGTGCCCATAATTCTTCAAAAGTTTCTGTACAACTTCGAACAATGATGCGAATAGTTGCTTCATGCTCTCATCATCTCCTTGCTCTTTCATTTGATGCACAAAGTGCTCAATGTGGAAAAGTATAACTTCTGTGTCTATTTGGAATAGCTTGCGTACAATCTCCATGAGGTCTCTTTGTTCGATAGTAGAGAACCATTGATGTTTCTGAGGAGTCGTAATAGATTCCACAAAGCCTGAAGGGAGATGAAGTAAAACAACCTCCTTGTCAAATGCCTTTGCACACTTTAGATAGGTGCGAAGATTGAGATTGCTCTCTAACTTACAAGCTTTAATAAAATTGGAGTATTCCATGTTTGCATTCATTGCAACTCTCTTGAGATTGGAAGAAGCTCGAAGTCTCATTTCTAAAGTTGGACAGACAATAAACAGGCATCCTTGTTCTTCCATTTTGGGGCATTTCTTTTTGGGCATCGTATAAGTATTTATATTTTTTACTGCAAAGTTCCATAGAGAAAAGCTCAGAAACAGAATATTATATTACCATTATTTGGTATTATGATACCATTGAGGAGGATTTGCCATGTATAGGTTAATGAAAGTCAGTGCACGGTGCAAGTCCCTTTATATATAAGGGCTTGCACCGTGCACTGAAAATTGTAGCTAAGAGGCTGATAAAATATTTCCTATCAAATAGTTTGGAAAGTGTTCCTGTTTTGAGTACTTTTGAACCAAAGAAATACAAGTGAGTATTTCCAATAGCAGTATCTATGAGTACTCTCTAAGAACTCTCTGGTGGCTACAATTTGGCTACACCAAAAGAAGAAAAAAGGACTAAAAGATTACGATACAAGGAGTTGAAGAATATAGTTCATTATCCTCTCTCTCCGCAAACAAGGGTGTAAATCAGCGAGTTACGCGATTTACACCCTTTTCTACACCCAAAAAACTCGCGAGCAATAAAAAACACACCCAAGACCGCAATCTTGGGTGTAGTTGTTTATTGGAGTATGTTTATATGGTTCTTTTCTCCAAACTAATAAGAAATCTTTATAAGTTCAATCTTGCTCCCTCTTTTGAGAGCTTACAAGAAACACCTGTAAGCTCGGCTTCTTCTTTCATAACAACATCAGCTAAAGCCTTTGCTATATGCCACATCATCACAGGAGGAACAGCATTACCGATAGCCTTATACTGTCTTCCCTGAGACACGCTAGAAAGACTAAATGTTTCGGGAAAGGATTGAATTAAAGCAGCTTCTCGAGGAGAAAAACGACGGTATCTATTACCTACCATTAAAACAGGGTCTGTGGAATTCAAACTGACTTTAGCTAGATGAGCACTTATCGTATTACAAGGAGCGTCAAGTTGTTGGGCTCGACCTTTATTCATCTTAGTTCGCACAGCCATCATTCCGTCAACAGCTCTCTGCGAGAAGTAGAAGGTTTCATTTAGATTATCTTCGTCACGCACAACATCTGCAAGAACCCTTTTTTCTCGATTATCGATTGAGAGAGGAAATGAGAACTTCAAATAATCAGATTTTTCTCTAAATCCAACGATAAAAACCCTTTCTCGCTTTTGAGGAACGCCATAGTTGTATGCATTAAGAACCTCCCACTTTATTTGGTAACCTGCTTTTGCAAATTCATCAACAATCATAGGAAATGCTTTTCCCTTATTTGCTGAAATCAAACCCTTTACATTCTCCGCGATGAAGAATCTTGGATGTTTCTCTTTCAATATGCGTACCATCTCAAAAAAAAGCATACCTCTTTCATCTTTACAACCAAGACGAGGTGGATTTTGGGCTGATATAGAAAATGATTGACATGGAAAACCTCCTGTAAGTAGGTCAAATTGGGGTAAGCTCTCAATGGTTATGTCTCTAACATCTCCAATAAGACATTTGTGAGAAAAATTCTCATTATATATCTGACTAGAATAAGGGTCTGAATCAATTGCATAATCAATATCAAAGGGTAGTCTTTCATAATACTTTCCTAGATATGAAAAACCTCCCAATAAACCAAGATCTAATCCTCCTAGACCACAGAACAAGGAGGCTACTTTTAATCGTGCCATGTCAATAATGGTGTTGGTTCAACAATACTAGGGCTAAAACTGATTTCCATACCATTTCGAGGCTGTGCTGATATCTGGTCTGTTTTATACAAACTTACAGGATTCCTTAGTATGTAGAGAACTTGAGAATTTTGACTCAACATTAAGCGATATACGCAATAATGTTCTCGGTGAGTTTCTGCTACACTCCACTCATTGGGTGACATGTGAAAAGCATATAAATGAAGTTTCTGCTTACTTATGGTTGTTTTCACTTCTATGTAGCGATGAAGGTTACTACCATCTCCCTCAAAACTATCTATATCAAATCCAGGATGATAGGATGGACTATCGACTACTTGAACAAGTTTTGCTAGGTGGTCGTAGCCAGCAATCTTTAAACGCATTTTTTCGTGTCCACAAATCAGAGCCTCTCCAAGGTTCCCTATATCTTTAGTAGTCTTATCTCCATTATCGAGTAAGGACTGTATCCTATCGATAACAACAACATCTATTTCATTTTTACCATCAAGAAGTGAAGATATGTCTGTTTGAAATAGATTCTCATCTAAGTTGCTATTTACGTAATCAAACCAATCAACTTCTACTCTCGCGATATCAGCAGTTGTATACCCTTGTTCACTATAAAACGATTCGTAGCCGTCAAAGAACAAGTTATCTTCCTTAAAGGAGGCTATCACTTTTACTTCATTGGGCTTTAGATAAAAAAAACCATTATGTTCCTCAAGGATAGAAGCCAACTCCATATAATCAAGGATATCTTGTGCATACCGCTTAACATCTCCAAGGCTCATAGGTTTGCCTGTACGAGACTGAATTCTGGGATCTTTCTTGTTGTAGTACTTGATTTTGTTCTCTCTGTTGTATAGTATGGTTTGAGCAACCTCTCTTGGTGTTAAGACTCCAGAGGTTACAAAAACATCATTGAAAATACAATAAGTAGCCTCAAGTCCAGAAATACTCATCTCTTTACCACTGCTAGCAAGAAGTTCATTTCCTGCTAGAAGAACACGAACTATCCATTGGGCAGGTTTAAATCGAATACCTTTTTTTATTAAGGGAATGTTCTCATTAGGCTTTAAATGTCCTCCAGGGAACTGAAAGGTACGAAGAAACAAACGTAAAAATTGTGTCAAGTCCTGATTCTCATTCAGAAACGTTGCCATCCGAGATGTCGTTGTGACATCAGATAGTTTGTCTTCGGTATAAAAACCAAATAATGCTGGTGTTTCTGTCCTCCAATTCTGCAAGGTTTTCTCAGCTAATCCTATGTTCCCTGGAAATAAGCGGATAGCATCAAGATATCGTTTGCTATATTCTGCACATGAACATGTCGGAATTTTACAACACTCATTAGCCATATAAAGCAAAACGTTCTCAATGTTAGCCTTAAATCTTGGACGAATGAAATGTATGCGTTGCCACCGTTCGTCCTCTAACTGATAGTATTTAGTTGTTTTAGACATGAGATATTTGTTGCTTTATTTTTTTTGCAATTACTAGAGCCAGTAAGGGAGGGACAGCATTCCCTACTTGCTTTAATTGGCTCCCCTTACTTCCTTTAAAGACAAAGGCATCTGGAAAAGATTGTAATCGTGCACTTTCTCGAACAGTTGGCACACGATTATACTTGTAATGAAAGTGGTGTCTATGTCCTGTATCTATTGTAAAGCTAGGTCGCTGACTATTCAGCCTTGTCCACGCAATATTAACTTTTCTTGTGCCTTGTAGTTCCAATGGCAAGTCTTTATAATTCCCACCATCTGGGACTAATGCGATTGTCTCAATTGTCTTAGGGGTGTGATGTGTAATTTGATGATTGTAAACGCCTGTACTCTCTTCTCGCATTTTCCTCTGAAAATCAGATTGAGCCAAAACAGAATAGGGACTACCATCTTCGATTGTATCTTCACATAAATCAGAAATAGCGTCTAAAGCAGTGATAGGGGTATCAACACTTTTTGTAGGAAATTCAAAAGATTGACCATTCAACAATCCTACAAAAAACGCTCGTCGACGATTTTGAGGAACACCATAATCCGAAGCCATTAGGACTTTGTATTCAACCTTATACCCTAGCTCTGTAAACTCCTCAACAATCGCATCTTTAATTGCCCCTCCTGCCATAGACAAAATGTTTGGGACATTCTCCATCACAAATGCTCTTGGGCGGAAAGTCGCAACAAATCGAACAAAGCTTTTATACAAAGCATTGCGTTCATCGTTTACAATCCGCTTACCTGCTATAGAGAAGCCTTGACAAGGTGGACCTCCAATGATTAAGTCTACATTTATCCCCTTAAAACCCTCTACTAAGCTATCGACTTCTATTTTGTCTATGTCTGCACATAATGTATTGACCTCTTGACGATTGTGTCTATAAGTAATCAAAGCATCTTCCCAGCAGTCGATGGCAAGCAAACATTTGAAGCCTGCTTGTTCAAAACCGAGGGACATACCACCACACCCAGAAAAGAGATCAATAAACGTATATTGAGACATATTTATGTACTAACCAAATTTGTATTGGCTACAAAGGTACGAAGAAGCTCGCAGAGGAGAGAAGGGATTTCCCTATTTAACACTGAAAACCAAGGTGTGATCCTCTAAGGGGGCAAAATATCGCGAGAGGCTCGGGGGCGGTGATGCTCTGCGAGCCTCTTTTTGTATCAAAATGCGTGTTGAGGACGGTGGGGTGAGGACTTGTGATTTCCTGCCTTTTCCTTGTATTTCCTGCGACTTACTTACCCTTTCATAAACAGCAGATTAGCCCATACTTTTGCAGTGTCAGAGCTGACGAATAGCCCGATGCGCAAGGGCAAAAGCATTCACCACAAAATATAATGAAGTATGATTATAGAAGAACTTTTGGGCAAGCCCGTATGGCAGATGACTGGCGAGGAATTGCTCTTCCTTGCTCGCCACGGCTCGCAGCCCAGCAATACTACAACGGAGGTATCCACCTCCAAAGAGCAAAGACACTATGTGTATGGGCTATCGGGCATCGCTCGCCTTTTCGGCTGTAGCCTCCCCACCGCCAACCGCATCAAGCAGAGTGGCAAGATAGACCGAGCCATTACGCAGGTAGGACGCAAGATTATCGTGGACGCTGACCTTGCCCTCGAGTTGGCTGGTCGCAAAACAGGAGGACGCAGATGAATGCACCAGACTACGAAAGCATTTGGCAGCAGTCGCTCATTCGGGTGACGGACAAGTTTAGCCTACCGCCTATCGTGCTGCGTGTGGACGATGCCGTCATCGGTACGCTGGGCAACTTCAGTGTCTCGACAGGGAAAGCCAAGGCAAAGAAAACTTTCAATGTGAGTGCCTTGGTAGCCTCTGCCCTCGCTGATGAACAGGTACTGGAATATCGGGCGTGCTTTCCCGAGAGCAAGCGCAATATCCTTTACTTCGACACCGAGCAAAGCCCTTACCACTGCCAGCTGGTGATGCAGCGCATTCTTCGATTGGCAGGGTTGCCGCTTGACCGAGAACCCGAGCGATTGAAATTCAGCCACCTCAGAGCCATCGCCGACCCGAATCAACGCCGAGAGATTATCCGCCATGCCATCTACAACACGCCCGATGTGGGTTTGGTCGTCATTGACGGCATCCGTGACCTGATGCTCGACATCAACAACTCCACCGAGGCGACACGCCTTGTGGGCGACTTGATGAAGTGGACAGGCGAGCAAAACATCCACCTGCACACCGTGCTGCACCTCAACAAGGGCGACGACAACGCCCGAGGACATATAGGCACGGAGTTGAACAATAAGGCGGAGTGTGTTTTACAAATCACAAAGGATAGCGTTGATGCCGACCGCAGCGTGGTTGCTCCTGCGATTATTCGTTCCAAGCCCTTTGACAAGTTTGCCTTTCGCCTTACGGAGCAAGCCGATGGCATCTGCCTACCCGAGGTCGATGCGACCTATGTAGAGGACACGAAGACCGTCAAGCACTTCTTCTATCAAGAACTGACGGATGAGCAGCATCGAGAGGCACTCAAGGCGACCTTTGGAGAGGACATCACCCTAAGCTATGGCGACCTAATACCCCGACTTCGGACTGCCTATAAGGGTGTCACCGCTCACGAATATGGGCAGACGAAGCTCAAAGAATTGCTCCGCTTCCTTCTGAACAAGCGCATGGTCATCAAAGAAGAGCGTGGCAAATACCACTTCAATCCAGAGTACCACTACTAAGCAGATGAAAAATCGCTGTAGAATGCGGTAATCTCAAGGCGTCGAGGTCGAGTACGAAGGGAGTATACTCTAGTATGTGACCGAGTGCGAGCACCGAAAACAACGAGGAGAGTACTGTATTATACAAGATTTTTTTGGTCGGTCGGACGCAGGCTATATATACCTGACCTGGCCGACCAAATAAGAAACGACACTTGGTCGGACGGTCTATGTGCCTATAGGTTTCGACCGACTGACCAAGCATCAACAATAACCCTCCAAGAAAAAAAGACATGAAAACGATACAAGAAATCAAGCAACTATCTATCGTGGACTATCTCCAGCAGGCTGGACACGAACCGAAACAAATCAAGGGCAATGCCTATTGGTACAGCTCGCCACTGAGGCAGGAGCGCACGCCCTCCTTCAAAGTAAACACCGAACGCAATCAGTGGTACGACTTTGCCACTGGCGAGCATGGCGACATCATCGACCTCGTTTGTGCCTTGCACCGCTGCTCAACGGCAGAGGCACTGCAACTCCTCCGAGGAGAGACAGGACTACCAAAGACTGATTTTTCTTTTGGCGGAACAAAAACCTCCGCTCAGCAAGGACTCGAAATTCTTTCGGTGCAACCCTTTTTTAGCTCGCAGCTGGAACGCTACAGCTCGGAGCGCGGCATTTCGCTCTCCCAGCTAGAAAAGTATTGCTCCGAGGTGCGTTATCGTTCGAGCGAACGAAGCTATTACGCCCTTGGCTTTCCCAACGATGCAGGGGGCTGGGAACTACGCAATCCCTACTTCAAGGGCTGCATCGCCCCGAAAGCTATGAGTATGTTTGGAGCAGGCACAAAAAGTGTGCAGGTATTTGAGGGCTTTATGGACTTTCTGTCTTGGCGGACACTGCACCCCAATGACCCAAGCGACAGCCTGGTGTTAAATTCCTTGGCTCTCCTCCCACGAGCTTTGCCACAACTGCAAGCATATCCCTATGTGGAGTGCTTCCTCGACAATGATGAGGCAGGACGAAAGGCTTTACAGCACCTTCGAGAGGCAGGCATCGAGATCAAGGACATGAGCCGTCTCTATGCTCCACACAAAGACCTCAACGAGTGGATATGTTCAGAGAGGAAATTGCAAACGCAGGCTCAGACACCTCGCAAGCGAGGGCTTCGCAGATAAGGCAAAATCACGCAATTCAAACCAAGTATTCATCGGGTAATCCAAGGTAGGCGAAGTGATGGCTCGGCTTTGTTTCTGGACTATGGCAGAGCTGACCGCCTGCAAGTTCTCGATGGGAGAACTTAGAAACAAAGCCAGCAAGCATTCAGCGAATGCTTAGATGGCACAGAGTGCAGAGGTAATGGGCGGAGCGGACATTTCGAGAAATGCCATAGCTCAATAGGGCATTTTCTTTACGCTCCACTTCGTTACCGCTAAAAAAGCCCTCCTGAGCCAAGGGACTTCGCGCCTTTGGATACCCCCTAAAACCAATCTTCAACTATGGGCTATGCCGTATTACATATAGACAAGGCGAAAGGCAACGACTCGGGCGTGACCGCTCATATTGAGCGAACATACACCCCCAATAATGTCGATGCCTCTCGCACGCACCTCAATCGAGAATTGATGCAATTCCCCGAAAATATAACCAGCCGAACACAGGCTATCGAACATAGAATAGCGACCGCAGGTATCTACCGAAAGGTTTCCGATAATCAAGTGCGAGCCTTGCGATTTATCCTCTCGGGTTCGCACGAGGATATGCTCCGCATCGAAAAGGAGGGACGACTCTCTGAATGGTGCGAGGCTTCGATGGACTGGCTACGACAGACCTTCGGAGCGGAGAATGTCGTAGCAGCCACGCTCCACGCAGACGAAGAGACGCCCCACATCCACGCCACCGTCGTGCCAATCGTGCAAGGCGAAAGGCGTAAAGCCAAGGAGGAATCGGGCAACGGCAAACGCAAGTACAAGACCAAGCGAAACAAGGTGCGTCTCTGTGCCGATGATGTCCTCACACCCAAGAAGCTGGAGGAATATCAAACGACCTATGCCCAAGCAGTAAGACAATTCGGCTTAGAGCGAGGTCTTCACGGCTCGGAAGCCAAACACCGCTCCAATATGGAGTATTATAAAGAACTCCTAAAATCAACTGAAAACAAGAAAGCAGAGGAAGCCCGGATCAAAGAGCGTATAGCAGAGCTAGAAAAGAAAGCAGGCAAGCTCCGCATCAAGGACACGCTCTATTCTTTCTTTGGCAATTCGGAGCTGGACAAAGCCGAACAGCGTATTGAAGCTCTCGAAAAGGAGGCGGAACAAGCTCAATACCTCAGCGAAAAAGAAAAGAACGACATCCGCAAGGAGGTTGTCGTTCTACAAGATAGGCTTAAGGATAAGGGCAGAGAGCTGGAGCAACAGCGGAAGGAGCTGAAAGCCTATGAGGAAGAGCGAAGTTTCATTCAGCGATTTATGCCCTCACTCTTTGCCCTTCTCAATGTACGCAGGCTTTTAGTGTTTATGGGCTTCTCCGATGAACAGATAACACAGATGTACCGCACAGGTAAAGCCGTACGAGCAAAAGCCAAGGTTTACTCCTCGATGTATAGACGCTACTTTGAGGAGGACGACACGATGCTCTGCATTGAGAAAGACCAAAAGCAAAAGCCCTTCCTCTCCATCAATGGCTTATCTGTCCCCGACTGGTGCGAACACAAGTGGCAGCAACTTATCAAACGCAATCGAGGGAAGAGATTGTAAGAAGGAACAGCCCCCTTTCCGCACTCAAACAATCTCCTAATAACATATAATAAAAACGCTTATACATGCTCCTTGATGAGATTTTATCTCAAAAACGCATCTTTTTTGCGATAAAACCCGCTCACAAAAGAATTAGTTTATCGGCAATAACTCCCATTTATTGCCGATAAACTAATATCTGATAGCCCTCTATTTTGTTATGTAAATACAGGTATTTACGCAACAAATCTTTGCGAGTTTTACTGGCTATCCACAATCTTATTTGAGGCTAGCTGCAAGATGCGCACCTACTTCAAATCCATTTCTGACGTCATTCTTTATACAATCATTGTTTACATAATCTCTCCAGTCTCTCAAGCCTATCCAGTCTGGCCAAACCACTGACATAATCCCAGAAATTTGATTTGCATAATATCTAACATCATCTTTTATCTCTTCCAATATAGCAAGGTGTTCTATTCGGTCGGGCAAGATATTTATCCATTCCTCTAATTGAATACGCGCCTTTTTACCTATTCCTTTTTTCAATAAGAGTTCTCTAATTATATAAAGATACACATGAGTATTCTCATCAATTACATAAGTAATCTTATTTATTATGCTTATGATAATCGACTGATTAACTTTTTTACCTTGTTTTTCCGCCATATAGACTAAGGCATTCCCTGCATCATAAACTAATGATCTAGAGTTGAAAAATAAGGACTTCTTTATGTACTTCTTAGCTATTGAATTATCCCATATCCCCAAATATGACAAATGCGTGATAATTGTTAATACAGGGTATTCATATTGATGGTATCGTTCTATCACTTCCTTAAACGGTTTCCACTCGTGACAGTCTTTTTCGGGAAGTCCCTCTACTTGGCTGTAATGGTTCAGAAAACGAAATATATCTTTTACGTGATTATGAAATCCTCCTAAGAATTCTTCGGAATCATTCTTTTTGAATCTATCTTCATTCTCAGTAAGAATTTTTACCACCTTACCTAGAAATGCTAAATGTTGCTCCTTCGTAAATCGAGGGAAGCCTATCTGAAGGCGAAAAAGCCTATTTGAAATAGCATCTATGAAAGAGGTCGATCCATCATTCCTGAAGTCTGTACTTAAGAATGAGTTTAATTCTTCAGCTCCGATAGTCCTCATCGTACTCTCTTCCCCTGGGAACATAAAGAAAGATGCCAGCTTTTCGTCTGATAATGGTGGAATAGCTCTCCATGTATTTATATCGTCATCCAATAATGATAAAGTTATATCATCCGCTTTTGTTTGCATCAAAACCTTAAGTCTTTCAAAAGCTGCTTGTTGAGTGCTTAGCTCAGTTGACCTCAAACCAGTTCTAGCTATATCACCTGCCTCCGTGGGATATTCAATTGCATTGATCCATAACTCAGGCATTTCGAAGTCTTCTCCCCTAATGCCAGATTGCAGTATAGGCTCCTTCAAAGCTTTTTCTTGACAACGCTTTAAATATTCCCCAGATAAGTTATTGTATAGTGTTCTAACCAGTGTCCTTTCATATCTTCTCGGATACTGACGATATACGATACACAGCATATTAAATATACGTTCTATGCGATCTTGAGGAAGCAATGTGGAGAGCTTTACCAATACAGGTAGCAAACTAGTCAGAACTCGTGTTTGTAGAATTTGTCCGGCATATTGTTCAAGCCCTGCTTCACAAGATTCAATCAGATTATCAAAAAACACGCATGCATCAGATCTTCTAATATGTCGTAAACTCTCACGAGTCAAGGCATTCAAAGATTTGGTGTTACAACACCGAACAATCCATTGTAATGCATATTTGGGGTAATATCGTAGTAAGCGCTCTATCATAAATGTTTTGTTATCAACATCTGATGAAAAAAGGTTAGGTATACCAAATGGAAGTCCCAACTTTTCGTATAGTTGAAAATAGCGAATTGCTCCATAATAGTCGCCCTTAAAGCCTCCTCCTTCCAAGTTCCACTGTTGGCCAATTTCTAAAAGATTGAAGTCATGTGTAATTTGATATTGAGATGGCCGATTATCTTCTTTATTTATCATGTCACGGCAATGTCTCACGATTCCTGTAAAGTCAAAATCTGAAGTGGGCTTAGGTCTACTCATGGAGTATGTATTATCTATTCTCCACAGGAAGAGTTCTATCGCAAAGCGGACAGAAGCCAGATGTGAAGAATACCTTGACGTTAGGATGTTTCTTTTAACCGACTTCAATAAATCTCGAAGCATAACTTCAGATTCTCGTAATTGACCAATTTCAATGAGTATCCCAGCCTTCCACAAATGGCCTTGATAGTCTAATGAACGAAGGCTCCAGCTGTCGGTGTTTTTCTGAACGTCAGCATAGTTCAATGTAGAGATGGCGTATAGACATTTTATATAAGTCAACAGACGATTCTGTTCATATGTCAGTTTGGAAATATGAGCCTCTATCTTACTTAAGAGCTGCGCATAATCTTCTTCTTCCCCTTTTATGCGATAGGCATTAAGAAGAAAAAGTTTTAACCCTAATAATTTCTGACGTGTGCCATCCTCCAATATCTCAGAATGTTCAAGAGGTAGTTGTTCTAATGCTTGAAGATACCATTCTATATCAAAAGAACCTAGTGCTGTATCAATACGCCAATTTATTTCATATAAGAATTCTATTCGTTTAAATGTGTCTGGGCACTCTGCGTATATGTTTGACCAGAAAGGCATATCTTCTTTTGTGTCAGAAAACCCTTCCATATGAGATACAGGTAGAACTATCCACCCAGGATAAGCTTCACGCACCTGTATCATTTTAGTTATTAAGGTATCAATATCGCTACTTTCTCGATTATTGATCAGCCTATGCTTGTCTTCAAGTTTTCCTATCCATTTTGTGCTGTATTCTTTCCCAACATATGTAAAGAAAAAATCTAGTGCCTCGGGAAATCCTTCGATATCCTTTATGTCTGCAAGGTTAATAATATCAAGCCCCAAATCATGAGATAAATGAATATTGGAGTCATGTAGTTGAGTATTGTATGTAATTTGGTACACTGGAGAAACTTGTGATCCCATGACATCACGCAACCAGCCTATCCAACTCAGAAAATTGGGATCATCACCAGAGAAGCCGATTAAGCAGAGAATATTCTCTATAAGGGACTGCCGTACTGTGTTTACGAATTCCGGAAATCGTTGGGGGTAAGTGCGGTAGTTTTCTTCGGTTATAATAAAAGGCCGTATATCAGGAAAACTTCCATGTAACTTAACCAAGCGTGGATGTGGAGCATACAAGAGTGTTTCCTTATTAGTAACCTTATAGTAGTAACGCTCTGCTTCTATGAAGGCTTTTTCTAATAATGTATCGTAGTTTGTTGTAAACACGTCTGACCAAGGCAACCTCATTAGATCTATATGGAGGCGCCCTGGATATACACGTTCATCGGGGAGTGAACTTTGAAGTAAGGAATCTAAAACTCCTCGTCCTCTTGAAGCTTCTACCTGAGAGGCTAACCTTAGAACGCTTTTATACTTCACATCCTGATCACCAGGCTTTGCCCCATAAAGTATTTCATAAAAATCATCAGCTAACTCAACCCAATCCTTCATTCGAGTAGTGTCGTCCATTTCTGCATTCTTACTAAAGCCTGCACCAATCATACAAGATGCTCTGCCCTCGTGCAAATGCATGCGTATAGCATCTAACTTCGTTCTAAGAGAAGGATTAATCCCATGGGATAATTTGTTATATCTATCAGAGTTCATATTTTTCTATCTGATGTTGATTGCAATCTTACTCATTTCTTCCTCTACCTCCTCAATGCTGGGGAGCGCGGAGCGGAGGTTGTCGGGGATAGCTTTTGTGAGCTGATAGTCGCTGACACCTATCGGCTGTTCGTAACCCGAGAGGGCATATTGTGCCACAACCTTATCGCCCCCATTGCAGAGCAGTAAGCCGATAGTCTTGTTGTCGTGTTCACCTCGGAGCGTGTCGTCTATTACATTGATGTAGAAATTCAGTTGCCCCATGTATTCGGGCTTGAAAGGCGTTGCCTTCAGCTCAATGACCACATAGGCATGCAACTGAATGTTGTAAAGAACAAGGTCGGCATAGAAATCTTGTTCGCCCACCTGAAAATGTTTTTGCTGAGCCACAAAGGCAAAGCCACTACCCATCTCGAGCAAATACTTCGTGATGTGCGACACCAGTTGACGCTCGATGTCTCGCTCCGCCATCTGTTCCGTCTGTCCCATGATGTCGAAAATGTAGGGGTCTTTCATCAGATAGTTGGCAAGGTCGCTCTGTGGCTTGGGGAGACGCACGGCAAAGTTGTTTACCTTCTTCGCCTCAATCTGACGAGCGAAAAGATTGGTATCCAACTGTGATTTCAGCACATTACTGCTCCAACCATTCGCCACGGCTTGTGTAATGTACCAATAGCGTTCGCCAAGAGGGAGCTTGCTGTTGAGAAGTATTACATGGCTCGCCCAATTTGTGCGAACGACCGCGGACTGCTTGAAGAGCGTCTCTATTTGCTCGATGTCTGTCTGATAGACAGAGGATAACGTTTGAGCTACTTCTCCTAATTGTGCAACAGATTGTTGCGTAATTTCAATCCGTTGATTTTCTGTGTTTTGAATTAGTGCAAGAGGTTCTTGCACTAATTGATTGAGTTGAGTCGTAAGGGTTTTCACTGCGTCCACAGATGGATTACTTAACACGCTGTCTGCCTCACACATTTGTTGCAGCACATTCAGAGGGTAGGCACTGGCAAAGCTACACATATAGAAGATGTTTCTGCGAGAATATCCTTTCTTATCGGGATATTGCGAGCGGATAGCCTCCGAGAGCTTGTCGATGACCTTAGCACCCCAGCCCTCTTTCTCTTGGAGGTAAAGAATGAAATGCCCCACCTTCCAATAGTGATAGAGCATATCGGCATTGGCTGATGCCACGATACGCACTTGCGTCTGCTCGATGTCTGCCCCAATAGCGTGTACGATAGGGGCGAAGTCCTTGCGGTCTATGGCTTGTATTTCTTGTTTCATAGGGCTATAACTGATTAAATTTACTCATCGCATTCGCCTTGATGTCGTCTGCAATGTCGATGTAAGGCTTCATAGCCTTGTAGTCGCTGTGTCCTGTCCACTTCATAACCACTTGAGGAGGGATGCCGAGGGCGAGGGCATTACAAATAAAGGTGCGACGCCCAGCGTGTGTGCCGAGAAGGGCATACTTGGGCGTGACCTCGTCTATACGCTCATTGCCTCGGTAGTAGGTCTGACGCACAGGCTCATCTATGCCTGCCAGCTCTGCCAGTTCCTTGAGGTAGTCATTCATCTTTTGGTTGGTAATGACTGGTAAGACCTTATCGTCCTCAAAAGCAATCTCTTTGTATTTATCCAAAATCGCCTTACTGTGATTGTTCAGCTCGATAATCAGGCTATCCGAGGTCTTGACGGTCGTCACCTCGATATGTTCGCCTTTGACATCGCTTCGGCGGAGGTTGAACACATCGGAATATCGCAAGCCTGTGAAGCATTGAAAGAGGAAGACATCACGCACTCGTTCGAGAGCCTGCTTGTTCGCAGGTATTTCGAACTCTCGGAGCTTCGTCAACTCATCCCACGTCAGGAAGATGATTTTCTTTTGCGTGCTCTTGAGTTTGGGCTTATAAGTATCGTAAGCATTATTCTGATGCACTCCCTGCTTGAAAGCCCAACGCAAAAACCATTTGAGGAATGCCAGCTGCTTGCCGATAGTGCTATTACGCATCTCCTTGCCCTCACGAAGATAAGCGACATAGTCATTCAACCCTTTCTCATCGAAAAACTCAAAGTTAAGCCCCTCCCGAAAGTTCGAAAGGTGGTTCTTCACGGCTGCAAACTTCTCATAGGTGGAGTGCGTCCAATCATTCTGTCGTCCACAATCACGCACAAACTCATCGAAGACCTTGTAAAAATCACTGCCTTCCGTGGCTTTTTTCCGTGAGGAGGGCTTCGTTTCTTCCTCCGCTGGTCTGTGCAGTGCGTTGAATGCCTCCTTAATCTGCTCGGGCGTAGGCATCACTTCGTCTACCTCAAACTTCTTGAAGATCTCTTGTATCTCGGTATAGTAGCCGAGGAGCGAAGCATTGATTTCGGCAGCTGACTGCTTGAGCTTGTTGGTACAGCCATTCTTGACTCTCTGTTTGTCGGCATCCCACTTAGCTGCATCAATACGATAGCCCGTAGTAAACTCGATGCGCTGAGAGGCGAAGTTCACACGCATGCGAATAGGCACATTCTCCACGATGGGAATGCCTGCCTTCTTGCGACTCTCAAGGGCGAAGATGATATTGCGTTTGATATTCATATTGTCTGGGTGTGTAATTTCTGCACCCAAAATTACACCCAAAAAATGATATCACCAAAGATTTTCTATGAAATCTCATTTTATCAAGAAAGAGCACAAAGTACTGAAAAACAAAAGATTGAATACCTATGACTATTTATAAGAGTTCAAGAGAAAGAACCTCTCTCTCCGCTGGAAGGTCTGGACAAAAACAGACAATAAACGGACAAAAGCCTACAAGTCAATGATTTGTAGGCTTTTTTGTTTGTATTTTGTCCAGCATAAAAGACACCAAAAAGACCTCAAAAGACACAAATTTGTGCCTAAATCGTTACCGATTCCATACCGGACAAAAACGGTAACGATTTGTCCAAAAATGACCTCTCGCTGTCCGAATTTGTACAGCCTGTATATATCTCACAATTAATACATTAAAAGTAATTTTGTAACATTAAAAAGTGAGATTATGAAGAGTACATTCAAAGTCCTTTTCTACCTGAAAAAAGGGTCAGAAAAACGTAATGGAGAGGTAACAATTATGGCAAGAATTACCGTTGATGGAAAAATTTGCCAGTTTAGTACCAAACAAAGCATCCATCCCGATAATTGGAGTGTGAAAGCTGGTAAAGCAACCGGGAAGTCCTGCGCACAACTCAATAAGTTACTGGAAGACATTAAAGCATCATTACACCAAATCTACCATGAACAGCAACGGCGAGAAAACTATGTTACTGCCGAGCAAATCAAGAATGAATTTTTAGGGCATACGGAGAACCACGAAACGTTGCTGAATTTATTTCAGAAGCACAATGATGATGTGAAGCAGCTTATAGGTCTATCTAAATCTGCATCTACCTATCAAAAGTATGAAGTAACCCGCAAGCATCTTGCGAGTTTTATCCAAGCTAAGTACAATCTTTCCGATATAGCTTTGAAGTCTATAAACAATATGTTTATAAATGACTTTGAGGTCTATCTTATGACAGTTGGCAGATGTAACCATAACACGACTGCCAAGTTTATGCAGTTCTTCAAACGTATAGTCTTGATTGCCCGGAACAACGGGCTGATAGTCGGCGACCCTTTTGCCAACTATAAAATACGCTTACAAAGGGTTGATAGAGGATACCTTACGGAAGATGAAATCAAGAAAATCCTTGAACTCAACCTTGTTTCCGAAAGGCTGGAACACGTTCGGGATTTATTTCTTTTTTCTTGTTTTTGCGGTTTGGCTTATATAGATGTAGCAGGACTTAGAAAAGAGCATATCCGCAAGTCGTTTGACGGCAACCTTTGGATTATGACTAAGCGGGTGAAAACTGGAATAGATGTAAATGTACCGTTACTGGACATTCCAAAGATGATTTTGGATAAATATAAGGATAAGCTTCCTAACGGTAAAATCCTTCCTGTAATCAGTAATCAAAAACTTAATTCCTATTTAAAGGAGATTGCCGACCTTGCCGGAATCAAGAAAAACCTTACGTTTCACCTTGCCCGTCATACCTTTGCCACCACAACGACACTGGGTAAAGGAGTTCCCATTGAAACCGTTTCTAAAATGCTGGGGCATACCAATATTGAAACGACCCAAATCTACGCCCGCATTACTAATAATAAGATTAGTGATGATATGAAAGGACTTTCCGAGCAATTTACGGGTATTGAAAAAATCTATAAAAAAGTGGCTCAATAGTTACCTATTTCCAGTAGGTAACCAATGGGTAACGAATTAGGTAACGATTTTTATTCTAAAACATTAAAATATAAATAGATATGGAATTACAAGTCATTCAAAACAAAATCTTTGAAGTCCGGGGATACAGGGTAGTGCTGGACTTCCATTTAGCAGAGTTATATAATGTAAAGACAAAGGTTCTCAAACAGGCTGTCAAACGTAACATTCAGCGATTTCCTTCTGACTTTATGTTTGAACTGGATAAAGAAGAATTTCACCAACTGGTCACAAATTGTGACCAGTTCCCCGAAACCCTAAAACACAGTTCTGTCAGCCCAATGGTTTTCACGGAACAGGATGTAGCAATGCTTTCTACTGTATTGAGAAGCCAAACAGCAATAGATGTAAATATATCTATTATGCGGGCATTTGTCCTGATGCGACAAATGGTTATCGGATATGATGAACTTCTTAAACGTATCGAGGAACTGGAAGAAAGCACCGATGCACAGTTCAGTGAGATATACCAAGCTTTAACCCAGCTATTAAGTAAACCTGACCCTAAACCAAGAAAACCCATAGGATACAGAATACCTGATGAAGAAAAATAACTTATCACAAATTGTGATAACCTAATGATGGCGAGCCGACAAAGCCCGCCATTTTTTATTTAGCCAGTTTCAAAATTCGGATTGCACCACGAATAACAACAAGAAAAACTACTATACCTATTATCAAATCAGGGATATTGCTTTCAAGCCACCAAACAAATAAGGCTGCTATAATAACTCCAATATTTATAATAACATCGTTTGCCGAAAATATTACGCTTGCTCTAATATGTGCATCCTTACTTTTAGTACGTTGAAGCAACCATAGACAGATGGAGTTAGCAAGTAATGCAAGTAAGCTAATGACAATCATAGTCTTAAATTCGGGCATAACCTCAAATCCTAAGAAACGCCTTATAACCTCTGACAGCCCTAATGCTGCAAGTAAAATTTGCAGGTAGCCGCTTATAAGTGCCACTCGCTTTTTCTTTGCAATAACAGCACCCACAGCCATAAGGCTCATACCATAAACAAGAGCATCTGCCAACATATCAAGGCTATCTGCTACTAATCCCATTGAACCTGAAATAAGCCCTGTTGTAATTTCAATCAAGAAGAAAGCAAAATTGATTGCGAGTACAATCCATAGAACTCTTCGCTGTCGGGCTGGATTATCGGTAGAATCATTACCATCTGTTGCCACTGTTTCTTGAAGCTTTGCACCAAGATTAAGTGATTCAAGTTCTGTAATAAAATTACTGCTGTCGCCACTATGTGTTACAACTAATATCCGTTTTGCAAGGTCGAAATCAAGATGCTTGATAGATTTATTATCCTGTAATTTCATGCGAATAAGGCTTTCTTCACAGGGGCAATCCATTTTTGGAATATGAAATATTGATTTATACATAATTAGAACCTTTATTATATGATACAAAAGTAATGCTTTTTTGCCAGCTTCTTTAACCGTAAACCACTCCCATAGGCAGTCATTCCATCGGGGCGGTTATTCCTTTCCATTTCTATATGCAAAAGTATTTACGGCTTCTTAACGTCTTTGAAAGTTCAAGCCCTAAAGGGTTTGATGCAAAAATCTTCCTACTGCGCTTCGCTTGAGAGTATTTTTCCACAAAAACTTGCAAAGACTAAAGCCTACACTTTCCGGCATATATGAAACGAAAACGACCGACCCGACGGAAAGACGCATATAAAAAAAGTCGGATTTACGAGAAGCAGGAAAAAAAGGTTATGAAACTCAACTCCCTCACCTCAAGAATCCGCATATATCTAAAAAATCAGAAGTTATGGAAGCAACAAGTTTAAGCGAAGCAAGGATTTATGTAGGTACATATGCAAAGTACAACGATGGCTCAATCGAGGGCAAGTGGTTTGACCTTTCCGACTTTTCGGACAAAGACGAGTTTTACGAAGCCTGTGCGGAACTCCACGCAGACGAGGAAGACCCTGAATATATGTTTCAGGACTGGGAAAATATACCGGATGAATTAATCGGCGAAAGCTGGCTATCTGACAACTTTTTCGACATCCGGGATGCAATGGACGATTTAAGCGAAGACGAGCAGGAAGCATTTTTAGTGTGGTGTAATCACGGTTCACACGACCTATCGACCGAAGATGCAAACGACCTTATTTCTTCTTTCAGGGACGATTTTCAGGGCAAATACAACGATGAAGAAGATTACGCCTATGAAATTGTAGAAGAGTTATACGAATTGCCGGAGTTCGCAAAAACATACTTTGATTACGAAAAGTTTGCCCGCGACCTATTTATGGGTGATTACTGGTTTGAAGACGGTTTTGTCTTCCGTGTTTGCTGATTATTCACCGGGCGGGGAAACCCGCCTACAAAATAAAAGACATTGAAAATAAGCGGTTTATTCAGATTATTGTTCCGGGTGGGGTTACTGGCTTCAGTAATTTATTTTCTGTCCACTTCGGCGGGTATATGGGCGGTATTGATAATTGCGTTTTTCGTTATCCGCTTTATCCTGCGGTTATTTGTATCTGTTTTGTATAGCCTTTTGATAGCTGCGGTTTTCATCGCCTTATTACTCACTTTATTAATGTAAATATATGGAATCACTAAATAAAAATGGAGTGTCCACGACCCAAGAGCCGGGACAAGAAAAATATGTAACGTTCATTGCGGGAGCGTTCAGGGGAACAGAATATTTCCAATATGATTATCGCCATACGGATGGAGAACTTTTCTCTACGGTAGCGAAAACGCTGGAAGAGTGCCGAAAACGGCGGGATGAATGGTTAAACCGGAAAAATGCCCTACTAACCTACAATGAATGGTGGAAAATGCTCAATTTTGATGAATTGGAAGACATTACAGGTATAGAACAAGATAGGGACGGTAATAACGAAGAAGATGCACGGTTTATTGATGCCTGTAACCTGTTTTGGGATATTAAAACATTTGAAGAGAAAACAGAAATCTATCATTCACACATTAAGCAACAGTAACATGAAAGTATATATTTTATTTCAAACGGACGTACACAAAACAAAGTCAAGCCGTGTTTGCTTTGGCGTTTTTTCTACGCAAGAAAAAGCCATCACAGTAGCAAAAGAAAACGACTTATACAGTTACCAGTCGGAAGTCGTAATCATCGAATGTGATATAGATAAATTTGAAGAATTATAAACCAACGGGCGGAAACCCCGCCCGCTACTTTCTTTCGTGAAGTGTGCTGAAAAAGAAAGTAGCAAAGAAACCGCTTTCCAAACTTTTGATTTTTATTAATGAAAGGATCCACCGCTAACCCGGTGGATTTTTCCATATAATTTATTCCTTTCCTTTTATTGCATTTCCCCAGTCAGCATCAGGAGATAAAACTTTATAATCAAAGTCGTTTTCTTCAAATATATTTATGATTTTTTGATACCGTTGTTTATATAAGTGATAAGTTTGAAGGTACTTCCCTCTTATTTTGGAGTCCGTCTGTATATCAATATTTTTTTTTATTGTTTTCAATATCTTACTTTCCCATTCGATGTTATAGCAAATTAACTCATCTTCAATATTGAACCGGGATAATGGAATAGTATAATCAGACTTATAAAGTGTTTCCATGCTTTGCGTTAAAAAGACAAAATGCAAATCCTTGTCAAATGGAGTAGTTTTGAATATGGTATTATATTTCAGGATGTTTTTATCTATAAAAAGACCTATGCCATTTATGTCTTTTTCCTTTTGGTATGAATTGACTAAAGCTTTACCATGATATGCTTCTATATTGGATAAACGTTCATAAAAGAACTCACCATAAGTTAATATAGCACGAAACTGTATTTCTAAATCAACACTTCTACACATTAAATCCTGAACAAATTCACAAGCAAACATGACAAAATATTCATGGTCATGGGTACTTATCGGAGTTTCTTTGTTGAAAATTAAAATTGTATCCGAAAATACAATAGTTTGAAATGCACCATGTCGATGTACATTCAGATTATTTATATAATCGAAAAGTTTCGTGATTTTCCCATAATCGTTTTTTACCATATCGGAAAATCCAAGTATATCAATATATAGTAGGTATTTATTGTTCACTTTTGCTCATTCAAGTTCCTTTATACGCTTTCGTGTTTCTGTTAGGTCAATTTGAGAATTTAATTCTATCGCTTGTTTATAATACGGTAAAATTATTTTAGGAAAGCTTTGTTTTTTATGTAGGTTTTGTTCATCCTGCATCTTTTGATACCGTACATCTCCAAACTTTATCAATAATGAAGCAGCTCTATTAATCTCATTTTGTTGCTTTCTTTCTGAAACCTTGTCCACTAAGTTGAAAAACTCTGCATTATTTTTAGTTATATCATCCTTATTCTCGAATCGAGAAAGTTGTTCTCCAATTTCAATAGTTTCTTTGTCTGCTGCACTAATCCTGATATTATGTCCAGCCCACATATCATATTCTTCTTCATACCAAATTCCTGAATCATACCATTTCCCACAAAATTGCACCGAATTTTTAATCCTAAATCCTTGAAGACCTTTATCAGAGCCTAATATAGTTATCCTCTGTAAATTTGGGAAATATCCCATAACTTCTTTATCTGCTTTATATGAATCCAAGCTATCCAAAAAAAGCTTCTTAAAAGCATCAAAAAAAGCAATTACATTTTCTATTTTAGGATAAAAAAATTCTTCTACATTAAAAATAGATTGTCCAATCCCATTAATAACAATAGGGTCGGAGTCATGCAAGACATAGTCTTCTTCACTCAAAGAATACGCAGAATGAAAAAACGTATTTCTTATTTCTTTGAAGTGATTTTCTTCAAAAAAAGCAATTATATTTTGCTTACCTGCATCATTCAAAAGCTCGATTAGATAATCCTGCTTTTCTCCAATTCCCAATAATCGTTCGTATTTTTTCGTTTTCCAAAAAAGATAAGATGAACCTTTATAACCCAATTTTATTCGGCATAGGCTACCAATAATATTATAAAAATCACTATTTTCAAAGAAGGTAGAATAAAGTAATGTCCCGATTCTTGTTTTTTCTTTTCCTGTATGCGATTCATACAGCTTCTTATAAAATTCTATTGCATCAAACCATTCATAAAGATTAGAGGTCAGTTTTTGTGTACCCATACCCCTGTAATTTATAAGAGTTAATACAAACTCAAACTCACTTTTATTTTTTGCTTCTTCAAATAAAGATGTTAAGTCCTGTAATGTATCTTCCATGATTCTATGTTTTTTGCAAAAATACCCATAAAAAAGCACCTGACAAACTGTTATCAGATGCTTTTCAATAAGTTGTTTAAAGTTGCTTATTCCTTTTGCTCTTCTTTCTCGTTCTCATTATTAAAAGCAAACGTTAGCTGTACCACCTGCCCGAAGCTGTCTTCGATATACACATCAATTTGTTGCTGGTCTGTGGAAGCGGAAGTATAGTACAGGCGGAACGTTTCGCCCGGAAGCGAGTACAAATCATTTGGAAGAAAAACTGTTCCGTTCGCCATCCGAAGCGTACCTTTTCCATCCGGTTGAAAATACCTGATGAAATACTTGGTATCTTCGTAATATCCTTCCCTTTGAAGTTGAAAACGTATTTCTGCCGTTTCACCCATCTTAATACGTTTTTGCACGGGCATCGTTGTTACCGTAAACGGGTAAACCTGCTGAACATCCAGCTTATCATCACAAGAAAACACCAGCAGCATTGCTCCCAGCAAGTACACCCCCATTATTATGTTTCTGATTATTTTTTTCATATCGCACTAATTTATTATGAATTTAAAACCGACCCCGAATTGTGTGTGGAACTTCCCGATGGAAGAACCAAACAGCGCACGTTCACGGGCATTGATAAGAAAAACCACCCTGTCCGTCAGGTAAGTTTCCAGTTCCAGCGTAGCAGCCCCACCATAAACAAAGGCATCTTTGTTCGTGAGTGTAGAACCATCGTATAGTTCCTTATCTCCCCAGTTGCTTGTTTCATATCCGGCAAGAGCTGACAACCCGAAGGACAGAAAGAAGGTTTTCCGGCGGTCGGAAAGTATTTTTATATAATACCCACCTTCTCCTGTAAACAGGCTTAAAGGCACGGTTACATTCTTATATTCATACTCCTTATTGAAGTATTCCGCACCGACCACCCAACGGTTTCCGTTTTTGGTATAAGTGGCAAGCGCAGCACCGAAATAGTAAGCCGATTCCGGTTCACCGGGCTTCTTAAAGCCATCTGCCATTCCGCACGTAAGTTGGAATCCCTTTTGTCCGGGCAGGTAACGTTGTGCGTGTGCCAGGTTAAAAGTCTGGCACAAACACAACACTGCTATAACACAGATTAATTTCTTCATCTTACTTGATTTTAAGTTCGTTAATCACTCTGGCGTTCACAATATCCGAACTTTCGATACGGATATTTTGGTGACGGCCACCGTTCTTTTCGACCAGCTCTACCACCAATATCTTATCGTCCGGGATGGTGAACTTTGGTAAGGTATAGACCGTGCGGACAGTGGATTTTCCGCCTATGGTAATCACTTCGTTAAAACTGCGGACGGGATAAAGTACCGATTCCTGAATGGCAGTGCGCTTTGCCACCTTCTTATCGACCACCTTAAATTTAATGAAGTCCGTATCGAACGGAACATTGGAAGAGTTCTTCACCTGTGTATGGAAATAGAACATTCCGTTATGCACGTAAATTCCCTTGATTAAAAATTGTATCCCGAAACGCTTGCATCCCAAGTGGCGTATTTCTCTATCGTTATTTTTATAAATAGACTGCATTATCAGCTTTACCAGCAAAGGCGATTCATTACCCAGTTCACGGAAGTAAATGTTCATCCGGGTATGGGAATAATCGGTTATACTTTCATTCTCAAGGAAATCTTTCATTTCTATATTCAGCATTTCCGGTTCATGGGCGTATTTGGCATTGAAAGAATAAAAACTGCCGTCCTCACAGATAACTGAAAAGTTGGTTTCTCCCGGAAAACCTTCGGTAGCAGCCTTAACACGGATAACATTTTCTGCCCCATCCGCTTTTCCTGCGATAAGATGGTTAGAACCCAAATCCACATATTTGACAGTGGAAGGGAAGATAATGTGTACTGTTTTGGCAAAAGTGACCTGAACGCCATAAGGCGTAACCATCTGCCCGTAAGGAAATTTTTGGGTAATACCCTGAAAGAAATCATTGCTTTGCGCTTTGACCGTTACCGCACCGATAACCAGTGCGAACATGATAATTAACTTTTTCATTACAAATTGATTTTTAGTTGCCGTTGGCGGGTGGATAGCCCACTTTCCGGCAGATTAATAATTGAGATTTTTTTGTGGTTATTATTACTGTTTTGTGTATAGCATTACTTTATAATCGGCTTTCAGGTTTACTTTTACCGTCCTGAACTTCTTTGACAGGTATTGCGAACCGCCTTGCAGAACACCCCTTGTCAAATCCGACACGATGGCAGCCCCCGCATTTTGATTGACAGTAAAACTTGAGCCAAGCCCAGCCCCAATATTTGCCATACCTTCGTTCAGGGCTTGCATTTCCAGCGAAGACGGAACGGATAAACCTTTTTGCCCGTCTGAATCATAGACCACCAATTCAACCGGAATGATATTACCTTCATATTCCAATGAAGAGATATTAATATCCATGCGCTCACCCTGAACCCGTGCCGTTCCTGATAACAGGCTGTTTTTCGGCATACGGATATGACCCGCCTGTAACGGCTCTAACAGGCGAAGCCGGACATTCTGCCCGTCCATCACCGACTGGTCTTCATGGATACAGGCAAGAATTGTATTCTTTCCCATTAACGACTCAGTTCCGACCGCCGTATTAAATCCAAAGTTCCGGGGCTGGCTATATGCTGCGATAAACTCCGCATCACTCATAGGCACTTGCAGTCCCGAAACGGTCTGTTCTGTTACCGCTTGCACAGGCAACGCCTGAACCTTTCCCTGTATGGATGCAGTGGGTGTTACCTGTTTCACTGCCTGTTCCTGCCCGCCGTTCATGTATTTGGCTGCCAATTCATAGGATTTTTCAAGTAGTGCCAGTTGTTCGTCTGCCGTACTTTGGGTATTCTCCCGTTCGTACAGCCGGGATTCCAGTTCTTCAATCTTCCGTGCCAGTTCTTCTTTTTCCGGGTCTTCTTTGGGTGTTTCGTAGAAACTTCCCAACTGGCGGTTTATATCCTGATAGGCGTAAGCCGAAGATTGCACATAAGAACTATTACGGGAAGAACCGCCGTAGTAACTCCGGTTGTTCCTTGCTGGTTGTTCTTCCGGCAGGTCGGCGGTCAGGCTCAAATTATCCGTAACCTTATTTTCTTCACCCAATGTAAATCCGAAGTCCTGCAAAGAACGCATCCGGTCTTCCTGTTTGGATTTCATGGATTCCTGTTCATAAGCCGTCTTTTTATCGCTATATATCCCGTCTTCTTTGGGTAATGGAATATCGGCATTAAAACCGCCGATTTCGTCCGGCTTTACTTCGTCTTTTGAGGACGGGGCAAATATCAGCCACATACATCCGGCAAAGGCAAGGAACATCAAAGGGAAGATGATTAGTTTCTTCCGTTTCTGTAATTCCTGCGGGGAAAGCTGTTTTTTCTCTTTCCTTTCTTTGTTGTTACTCGTTTCCTGATTCAAATTCTGATTCTGTTCCATATTTTTGTAATTGATAATGGTTTATACTGTCTTTTCGTTCCAGTTCCAAGCGTTCAATGTGCCTTATCTCCATAAATTCTTTCTCTGCACTCTTCTTTCCTATATTATGTATGGAAGAAACCGTCCAGTAAATAGATAGGATGCTACCACCGAGAATAAAGGTTATGATAATGATTATCCGGGCATCTTTCGACAGGCTTCCGCAAGCGTAACGCAACTTATCATCTATCCAGTCCCGCAGGTTTATTAATGATTTCTTTACCATAGCTCTACCGTTTTAATACTTGTAAATCCTTATTCTCCGTAATCTCGAAAGCTTCAATGGTAAATCCATGTGGGTTGTTATCACTCCTTACAGAGTTCAGCAACCGGCATCGGGTAACAAGGCTTCTTTCGGTAACACTGCTTTCCCGGATAATCATTTGCCAGGCATAGGTCGCCACCTGATAGGGATAGTGGTCAAAGTTGCATATTACACTGTCCACCTGTACCGACTGGTTGATGTTCCCGGAAATGATACGGTTATAATACCCCTTTTCGGATAAGTCCTTATAGTAATTGAAAGCACTTTTATCCGCCAAGTATAAGGAACGCTGTATGTTCGATTCAATGGCGTTCTTATCCGGCGACAGGGTAAAAAAGAGTTCGTGGAAACGCCGAACGTGTTCCTTTGCTTCCACGGGACGATTCTGTGATAAGTCCTGCGAAAGTGCCAACATAAGGGATTTACCCCCATCGAGAACGTAAATCTTTTCACGCTGTTTTTCTGCAAAACTGTACGAGTTCCAAAGGGCATAACCCACAATCCCGGCACACAGGCATACAAATACAATCCCGAACAGGCGTATTTGCTTGAAACTGGTTTCTATATTTTTTAAACTTTTAAACTCCATATTTTTACTGTTTATTTTTTAATTAATTTTCCGGCGATGTTTCCACCTACTGCCCCGGCTGCTGCACCCGCAAGGTTTCCACCACCACTTGCTGTTTTAGAAAGATTCCGGTTCATACCACCCAATCCGCCAGCCTGAATAATCCAGTTGGATACAGTCGGGATGGTAAAGTATCCCACAATTCCTATAATCATAAAAATGATGTAAACCGTATTGGAACTGTCGGGTATAAAACTGGGGTCGTCCAATAATTGTAAATCACGTTCCAGCATTAAGACCTGAATCCGGGCAAGAATGGAACTGAATAAATCCGATACGGGAAGCCACAGGTACACACTTACATAGCGTGTTATCCATTGTGTTAAGGTTGATTGGAAGCCATCATAGACCGATATTGCAAAAGCAATCGGGCCAAGTATGGCTAATACAATCAAATAAAACGTCCGTATCGTATCTATGACAAGGGCAGCAGCTTGAAAGAGTATTTCCAACAGTTCCCTGAACCAGTCCCGGACGGCTTTCTTTATATTGTAAGAAGCCCGTTCCATATACATCCCCATTGTCGTAATCAAATCCGAAGGCGACCATCCAAGTTCATCCAGTTGCTTGTCGAACTCTTCATCAGAAACGAGATAAGCGGTTTCAGGATTCCGAAGCATGGCTTCATACTCCTTTTTATCTTTCAGTTCCCGGTATTTATTCATATCAAAGGTCTGTCCTTCCAGTATTTGATTCGTTCCTTTTACTACCGGGGATAATACACTGTTTATCGTTCCCAGTACGATAGTCGGAAAGAACATAATGCACAGACCAATGGCGAACGGTCGCAAAAGCGGGTACACGTCTATCGGTTCAGCTCTCGATAAGGCTTGCCATACCTTCGCTGCCACATAGAACAATGCACCCAATCCCGCCACACCTTTGGCTACCCCAGTCATATTACTGCACAGGGGCATCATATCCACATAGAGATTTTTCAGAATCTCATGCAGGTTTCCCCAATCAACGGCTAACAACGTCATAATTACCAGTATCTATCGTTAGCAGTTCCATACAAGGCTATCACACGGTCGGTGTCGCTGATTTTCTTTGCCCGCAGATAAGACACGGATATATTTTTACGGGTATAGTAGGAAACCAAATTCCGGTAATTCAATACGGAATTATATGCTTTGTCTATCCGTTCCATACGTTCGGCATCGGTCATGGACAGCCCGTTGATATTCACAACATTTTTAAGTTCGGTCAATACATCCGAACTTTCTTCCAGCAGTTTGGAATATCCGAAAGCAATGGCGTTGAGTTCTTCCGGTCGGAAGTTCTTATCCGATAACATTAGCTGGAAGTTGGTAACGTATATATCAGTAATCTCACCCAGCAAAAGCACGGTTTTCTGTACTTTGCGGGCATCTTTCACTAAATTGTTTACCGATTTCAAGGCATCATAATATTGCTTGCCTTGGTCGTACAATTTCTTGGTTTCCTTGAAAGTATCTACCGTATTGCCTACAATTTTTGAAGTCTGTGCAATTTCTTTGGTAGTATTGACAATACCCTGAGCCAAATTTGTCGGGTCAATGACCGCCCATTGTGCGCTGGCGTTACCTGCAAACAGGCAGAGTGCCACGACTAACATCATTATTTTTGTTTTCATCGCTTTAATTTTTTGATTGTTTTTTACTTCTTACATATTCACCGCCGGAGGATAATAGTATCCGGTCGGTTTCACTATCATAGCTTACCAGTATGGAAAATCCTGTTTCGATAAACAGGTATCCGTCCTTTTCTATGATTTGATAGGTTTCCGCACGGGTTTCACCCCTGCGGGTTCTTCGTTGCATGGTTACTTTATAGCCATCCGCACTTTCAAAGACCGTGAATGATGGTCGGTTTGTAACGCTTTCCCAATGACCGCACATGGCTTTCAGTCGGTCGGCGTTTGTTTCATTACAGGAAGACAAAGCCAGTAGAATAGCACAGAGAAGAACCGGGAAGATGATTTTTATTTGTTTCATATTGATTTGATTTTAATTAGGATTACGCTTGCTTTCGGCAAGCTGTTTAATAGCTAACTCAAGGTCGCCATCCAGCCTATCGGCAAGTTGGAACAGTTCGAGTTTTTCAGTTTCTTCCGTTGTAAATGCGTAATACTCTTCCAAACTTACTTCTGTGGCATAGACAGCCGATTGTACGCCACCCAGTCCAATCCATACTTCTTTGTATTTCCGTCCCGGATGGTTCGCCATGTTGATGGAAAGTATTTGCGCTTTTTCTTTGTCGGTCAAACCCAGCATCGCTTGGATACTGTCAAACTTGTTCATGTATTTGCGCTGGTCGAGCAGAATTTTACAGTCGGAGTTCGTTATGATGGATTCTTTCACAATGGGAGAATGGACAATATCGTCCACTTCCTGCGTTACCACCACCGCTTCACCGAAGTATTTACGCACCGTTTTGAACAGGTATTTCAGATAATGTGCCATGCTATCTTTGGCGATAGCCTTCCACGCTTCTTCCAAAAGCAGCATCTTACGGATTCCCTTTAACCGCCTCATTTTGTTGATGAAAACTTCCATCAATATGATTGTAACCACAGGAAAAAGTACGGGGTTATCTTTGATGGCATCTACCTCAAAAACGATGAAGCGTTTGTTCAACAAATCCAGTTCCTTATCCGAGTTCAACAGGTAATCGTATTCACCACCTTTATAGAAAGGTTGCAACACGAATAGGAAATTATCAATATCGAAATCCTTTTCCCTGACATTCTGTTCGTTCAGGTTATTCCGGTATTCATTTTTGATAAATTCGTAAAAGGAATTAAAACTGGGTACGATGGACTTATCCTGTGTAATCAGGTTAATAAAATCGCTTACAGCATTGGACAAGGCAACGCTTTCCGCCCCGGTGGGTTTTTCATGTTCCTGTTTCCACAAGGTCAGGATAAGCGTTTTGATGGATTCCCGTTTCTCAATATCGAAGACATTATCTTCGGTATAGAATGGATTAAATGAAATCGGGTTATCTTCGGTATATGTAAAATACACGCCATCTTTCCCGCCAGTCTTCCGGTGGATTAATTCGCATAATCCCTGATAGGAATTTCCGGTATCCACTAACAGGACGTGTGTACCCTGTTCGTAATATTGACGTACCATGTGGTTGGTAAAGAAGGATTTCCCACTTCCGCTCGGCCCAAGAATGAATTTATTACGGTTCGTAATAATTCCTTTTTTCATGGGCAAATCGGAAATATCAATGTGAAGTGGTTTTCCGGTAAGTCTGTCCACCATCTTAATCCCGAAAGGGCTGGGTGATGATTGGTAGTTCGTTTCTTCCGTGAAGAAGCACAAAGCCTGTTCAATAAATGTAAAGAAGGATTCTTCCGCCGGAAAATCGGCTTCATTGCCGGGGATACCCGCCCAGTAAAGGGTCGGGGTATCCATTGTATTGTGACGGGGCTTGCACTCCATCAAGGCAAGCTGGCTTCCCACATCATTTTTGATATGCTTTAATTCCTCTTTATCATCCGCCCATGCCATTACGTTGCAATGGCAGCGAACGGAGGTCAAACCCTGACTGTGCGCTTCGTTCAGGTATTCCTCTATCCACTCTTTGTTCACCTGATTGGAACGGCTGTATTTAGACAGCGAATGCATATTACGGGCTTGCTTCTCAAAGCGTTTCAGGTTCTCCGTATGGTCGTCTATAAAGATATACTGGTTATAGATATGGTTACAGGAAAGCAATACGCCCACAGGCGAAGCGAACGACAAACGGCAGTCGCTACGGTCGGTGGACAGCTTTTCGTAACGGGAATCAGTAGTAACCGCACCCGGCAGGTCTTCCACATCCGAAAGCGTATGCAAGCATAAAATATTATCGCCGATACGCATATCTTCGGGGTTCAGTTGCATATCCAGTAGTGTAGTCGTATCACTCTGCGACAGGGAAAAGTATTTTTCAATAATCCCAGCTTTTTCCGGCGTTCCGGTAATATCATCCGAAGTCAGGCGGGTAAGGGTGATAAATCCCGAATCGTTCATTATCCGTTCAAACTGCCCGACCGATTCCAAAAACTTCGTTACGGTTTCCTTATCCTGAATTTCCTTTGGAATGATGAAGCCCCGGCAAAGCGTATTAAAATTACTTTGGGTACGGCTTCTTTCCTTTGTGGTTTTAGTCAGGAACAGGTAACAGGTATGATTCAGGAACGGTCTTTCATTGAAATGCCGTTCAAAGCTTCGGGACAGGAAACTTAACCCATCCTTTTGAATTTCAGGGGTATAGTTTTCCTTAATAAACCAGTCCTGCTTATGCACAATACTGTAATCGGGCAATACTTTGATTGCCTTATGCCAAGCGGAATGTATCGCTTCGTATTCGACCCCGGTAACGGTGAACAGTTCGGGTAGTTCAACCCGGAACGCCACCGTAATATCGGCATCCTTACTGATGATACAATCGTGTTCGGCTGCCAGCAGGGGAAATTTACTTTCCAATGTGGCAGCTTTTAATATATTCCTCATGCGTGCTTCTGTCTTTTATAGGTGAATAATCGGGGGATGGCTTTCCGGTTGATAATGTACCGGGGATGGCTTTTGCGGGCGGTCATTTTCATAAGACCGTGAGTACCGTATTTATCATTCAGCATAAAAGTGAAGTACACAAGAGCCGAAGCCGCTACGACCCCGAACCCGATGCAAACCCACTGGTTTATACCTATCATGTAAAGAATGATGAACAATACGAAGACGGCAAGTAGCCCGCCTGCAAAAATGAAAAGGTATTGGCTGCGAAGCCCTTTGAACTCCGCAGGTTTTCCAATCCCCCTGTTAATTGAATAGCTAATCATAACACCTATGATTACAGGAAGAATGAACGAAGGATGGTAGCAGCCACAATCAGGAAGATACAAGCCCCGAACCATGAAGCTGCGGTTTTGCTTGTATCCGGGTCACCCGAACTGAACTTGTTATACACCTTTACACCCCCAATCAAACCAACGACAGCCCCAATGGCATACACCAACTTTGTCGCCGGGTCAAAATAGCTGGTAACCATGTTTGTAGCTTCTGTAATACCACCTACGCCGTTGCCCTGTGCAAATGCGGAAGTTGCAGCCAAGACGATGGCTGCGGAAAGAAATATTTTCTTTTTCATTATAAACTTGATTTTATGATGCCGGAAAGCGGGTGGATAGTCCGCTATTCCGGCGGGATTAATAATTGAGAATTTTTGTGGTTGGTCTTCTGACCTCTTTTGAATGGTTAAGCCCAGCTAACCGTAATCTTTTTCTTTCATACCTGATTCGTTTTAAAGGTTCTACATATAGTCGTTCATATCGAACGCCTGTAAATCTTCGGGGCTGGTTTCGTTTGGCGGGGCGATAAATACAGCATCATATTTACCCAGCATTTCCGCCACCCGTACCATGCCCCCGTTTATCTGTTCCATCATTGTGTCGTACAGGCTGGTTTGTTGCATAACCGACAAGGTTTGCAGGGCTTTCCGTTCCTCTTCTTCCGGGGCTTCCTGCTCCCTAACGACCTGTACTGCTTGTGCCATTTCTTCAAAGGAGATACCCCGTGCCGACTGACCTTCACCGCCAGTGATAAGTGCGATTTCTTCCGCTTCCAGTTCATCTTCCGGTACTTCATCTTCATACTTCATTTCAAATTCAACATCCATCGGCTGCGGGGTATCTTCCGTGTCAGCCGGGGCAAATATAGAAGCATTATCAACCCCTTTAGAAAACTGGCTTTCAGTGTCTTCGGATGGCGTTACTTGTCTTAACCGGAAGGTAGTTTTTCCTACGACAGCCCTTTCGTTTTTACGGTTGCCGGGACTTTTGGAAGGGGAATTGTTTGCTTCCTTCCTGAACCGACAAAACAGGACGAGGTAGTAAAGGACAACCCCAGCTATCATTAATTTTAGTATCATATCGGGCTTTCAAAAGTTTTCTTATACAGTTCGTTGATTTCGTCCTGATACTGGTCGAAGTGATTCAGGATAATTGTTTCCACATAGCTGCTTACAGTCGCTTTTCGTTCACCGATAACCATTACTATTTTCATTAATTTTTCATGGGTGGAACGACTTACATATATCGGCTGGCGGTCGGGAAGTTCCATTTTCTGGAAATAGGTTTCCCGGTAATCGGCAGGGGTACTTTTCTTCCGGCGGGTAGTTTCCCGGATGGTTTTTGCTTCCGGTTGCCGGACAGGTTCTTCCACAGTTTCCTGTATAACTTCCGGCGTATCCGGTTCTTTACTTACTGCTTTAGGTGAAATTTCCTGTTTCATGGGTAAACCCTGTGAAATGATTTCTTTCATAAAATCTTCATCCACCTGTACTTTTTCCTGTTTTGCCATATTAGTATAGTTTTATAATGTATCCTATTTCAGCCACCAATTCTTCAAGGTTGCTGCCTTTTATCATTCGCTTATCCGCAGGGAACAGTGTGGAACGGAAGACAGAAGTCTTATCACCGGACAGTTCCTTTTTGTAGCGTTTGGTATCCGGGATAAAGGTTTTCATGAGGGGTAATTTCAGTTCGCCGATAGTATTTTCGTAAATTCTATACAAGTCGGTTTTCTCCCTGCCATCGACCTGATTCCAAAACAGGTGCAAGCCTTGTATCCGGTAAACTTCATTCTGTACCAGCAGGTTGTTTACTGTCATGGCGAATGAAAGGCTACTTTCCAGTACCACCCGGTCGGCGGTAATCGGTGTAAAGATGTAGTCCATAGAAGCCAGCGAACTGATGATACCTTCGCTGTTCACAGTTCCCGGCAGGTCGAAAAAGACCACATCTATTTCCATCGGCTCTGTTTTCAGGAACTCTTCGGCTGTACTGATGGCAGCTTCGGGAGTGCTGCACAAGACCGGATAGGCTTTCTTTCCCAATGCTTTGAACTGGTTAAAGGCAAGCACCTTGTAATTGGTATCGTTGTTTACCTGTTCACCGTCCCGTTTACGCATGGCACTGATACTGTGCTGCGGGTAGTCGCAATCGACAACCGCTACATTGTAGCCTTTCAGGTAGTAGAGATAGCTTGCCACCAATACCGTGAAAGTGGTTTTACCGACCCCGCCCTTTTGGGTGGAGAAGGCTACGAATAATGTTTCTTTCTTCATTTCTTTAATTCTTTATTGTTTTACTTCATTATTGATTGACTGCTTCATTCTGTGCAGTATTGATTTCCATATTGTTATCTGTAATTCAATCTGTCTTTATCGACTTGCAGACATATTGTTTTATTGATTGCTTGAAATATTGATTTCAGTATTTCTTGCTTTCTTGAAATCAGTAAACCAGTCTTTCCATATTGCCCGGTTCATTCCAATATTTCTATCGGTATTTACCGCTTTACTTATCTATTTCAATACTGATTCTGACCGCAAATAAATGGAGAAAAACCGTCCGTTTTTGAAAGTGGCTTCGTATGGCTTTAGATGGCTTTGCTTGTCCTATAATGTGCTATGGCACAGCATAATTAATCCCTGTTACTTTGCATCGGAATCCTATTTGAACCGATAAAAAGGTATCCGTTCGGTAGCTTCCCGGAGTTCATTCACCTTATGGCTAACTGCTAATCCGTCCCATGACGGATTTTATTTGCGCCGTGCAAATAGCAAGGTGTGTTCTGCGCAGCTTGAAATTCTTTCAGCAGCTTAGAACCCCTTGCCCGGACAAGCCGGGATGGGTTGTACTCCGAAGTCGTAAACCCTTAAAAAAATAATGGTATGGGAAAAGAAAAAACGAATGTGCCACAATCCGGTGGCAAAGGACGAAAGCCAAAGGCAGACCCGGCAGTTTTCCGGTATTCGGTCAGCTTCAATGCAACTGACCATGCCCGTTTTTTGGCTCTTTTTGAACAGTCCGGTATGCGGACGAAAGCGCATTTTATCATAGAAAGAATTTTTGGCGGTTCATTCAAAGTGATAAAAATTGATAAGGCAGCAGTCGATTATTACACACGCCTGACAACTTTTTACGCTCAATTCCGGGCAATAGGCGTGAACTATAATCAGGTTGTGAAGGCTCTGAATACCAATTTTACCGAAAAGAAAGCCCTTTCTTTTCTCTATAAATTGGAAAAGGCGACCGAAGAACTGGTGGTATTAAGCCGGAAAATTATCGAACTCACACAGGAATTTGAACAGCGATGGTTGCAAAAATAAATGTGGGAAGTTCGCTTTTCGGTGCGCTGGCATACAATCAGAATAAGGTTGATGAAGAACAAGGCAAGGTACTTTTCAGCAACCGGATGTTTGAAAGTGAAGATGGTAATTTCAATATCCAGCGTTGCTTGGAAAGTTTTGAAATGCACCTGCCCCAAGACATCAAAACCGAAAAGCCCATAATTCATATATCCCTGAATCCGCACCCGGATGATAAACTTTCGGATGAACAGTTATCGGAGATTGCACAGGAATATATGGAGAAGCTGGGCTATGGGAATCAGCCCTACATGGTTTACAAGCATGAAGACATCGACCGTCACCACCTGCATATCGTATCCCTGCGGGTGGACGAGAACGGCAAAAAACTGAATGATAAGTTTGAACATCGCCGGAGCAAGGATATTACACGGGAACTGGAAGCAAAATATGGTCTGCATCCTGCCGAAAAGAAACAACAGCAGGAACACCACCAGTTCCGAAAGGTCGATTATGCTGCGGGTGATGTAAAGCACCAGCTTTCCAATACGGTTAAAGGCGTAGTAAACACTTACCAGTTCCAAAGTATCGGGGAACTGAATACTCTGTTATCAATTTATAATGTACGTGCGGAAGAAGTTAAAGGTGAAGTTCGGGGCAAGGCGTATAATGGTATTGTCTATTCCGCAACCGATGATAAAGGCGAAAAGCTGGGTAATCCCATCAAGTCTTCCCGGCTGGGTAAGTCGGTCGGTTATGAAGCATTGGAACGCAGGATAGGACAAGCAGCAACCAAATGGAAAGACGGCAAACTGAAAGCCAATATCAAAGGTCGGGTAAGCGAAGCGTTGAAAGCTTCCGGCTCAAAGGAACAATTTGAAAAGAACCTGAAAGATAAAGGAATTGAAGTCGTATTCCGGCAGAACCCGGAAGGGCGCATATATGGTGCAACCTTTATCGACCACGAAAACAAAGCCGTCCTGAACGGCTCTCGTTTAGGGAAGGAATTTTCAGCCAATGTATTTAATGACCTGTTTAGAGAATCCCATGTAAACGAGGGACACACAAAACAGGCTGTTCCGAAAGAACCGTTCACACCTTTGGCAGAACCGTTCGTGCCGTTAGAACGGCAATCTGAAAACGGGGAATCTACAATCGGAAGCCTTTTCAGTATCCTGCCCGGTGGCAGCGATTCATCGGCAGGGAATGATAAAACTCCGCCAACTCCCAAGAAAAAGAAAAAACGCCGTTACGGACGGCAGATGTAATAACAATCTATAAAAATAATCAATTATGCAAAATGAAGATGATTTAAGAGGACTTGCCAAAGTCATGGACTTTATGCGGGCAATCAGTATTTTATTTGTGGTAATCAATATCTACTGGTTTTGTTACCAGTCGATAGTAAACTGGGGTATCAATATCGGCGTACTCGATAAGATACTATTAAACTTTCAGCGAACCGCAGGGCTATTTAGCCATATCCTGATAACGAAAGTATTTGCAGTGATATTCCTTGCTTTGAGTTGTTTGGGAACAAAAGGAGTGAAGGAAGAAAAGGTAACATGGACAAAGATTTACGTTTTCCTTGCTATTGGTTTTATCCTGTTTTTCCTGAACTGGTGGATGCTGTATTTGCCATTACCACTTTCGGCGAACGCTACCTTTTATATCCTGTCAATGGCTGGCGGATATTTATGTTTACTGGTTGCTGGGGTCTGGATGTCCCGGCTACTCAAAAATAATATGATGGACGATGTTTTCAATTTGGAGAACGAAAGCTTCATGCAGGAAACCCGCCTGATGGAGAATGAATATTCAGTAAATCTTCCATCACGTTTTTGGTATAAGAAAAAACAGCACAAAGGATGGATAAACGTGGTGAACCCGTTCCGGGCTACTATTGTGCTGGGTACTCCCGGTAGTGGTAAATCCTATGCAGTGGTGAATAATTACATTAAACAGCAGATAGAGAAGGGTTTTGCACTTTACTGTTATGATTATAAGTTCCCGGACTTATCGGAAATCGCTTACAATCATTTGATGAACCATTCGGATGCTTATAAGGTAAAGCCCACATTCTATGTGATAAATTTTGACGACCCACGCCGAAGCCACCGATGTAACCCTATCAATCCGGCTTTTATGACAGATATATCGGATGCTTATGAATCGGCATACACCATTATGCTGAACCTGAACAGAAGCTGGATTCAGAAGCAAGGCGACTTCTTTGTGGAATCTCCGATTATCCTGCTGGCAGCGATTATTTGGTTTCTCAAGATATATAAGGGTGGAAAGTATTGCACATTCCCACACGCCATCGAGTTCCTGAACCGGAAGTATGCAGACACATTTGTTATTCTGACTTCCTACCCGGAGTTGGAAAACTATCTTTCTCCCTTTATGGATGCGTGGGAATCCCAAGCCCAAGACCAGTTACAGGGGCAAATCGCATCGGCAAAAATCCCACTATCAAGAATGATAAGTCCGGCATTGTACTGGGTAATGACAGGTGATGATTTTACACTGGATATAAATAACCCGGACGAACCGAAAATACTTTGTGTCGGAAACAATCCCGATAGGCAGAATATTTATTCCGCCGCTTTGGGACTGTACAACAGTCGTATAGTGAAGCTAATTAACAAGAAAGGACAGCTTAAAAGTTCGGTTATTATTGACGAGTTACCGACCATTTATTTCCGGGGATTGGATAACCTGATAGCTACTGCCCGTTCCAATAAAGTAGCAGTCTGTTTGGGCTTTCAGGATTACAGCCAGCTAACAAGGGATTATGGCGATAAGGAAAGTAAAGTAATCCAAAATACAGTTGGAAATATTTTTAGCGGTCAGGTTGTAGGAGAAACAGCAAAAACATTGTCAGACCGTTTCGGGAAAGTTTTGCAGAAACGTCAGTCTATGACAATCAACCGTCAGGATAAATCAACCTCAATCAGTATGCAGATGGATAGTTTGATACCTGCCAGTAAAATATCGAATCTTACGCAGGGAATGTTTGTGGGTGCGGTCAGTGATAATTTCGATGAACGGATAGACCAAAAGATTTTCCATGCTGAAATCGTAGTGGATAACGAGAAGGTAAAGCGTGAAACAGCCCGCTATGAAAAGATACCGGAGATTATCGACTTCCGGGATGCAGATGGCAACGACCTGATGAAAGAGCAAATCCAGCTTAATTACGAGCGGATAAAGCAGGATGTAAAGCAGATTGTTATTGATGAAATGGAGCGCATCAAAAGCGACCCGGAGTTGCAGCATTTGGTGAAATCCGAAGAATAAAATAAAAAATAAATAGCCTCAATTTTGGGGCTATTTATTTTTTGTTGGAACGATTCTTCCTTTACTATTTTCTTTGTACGAATATCCAGTCGAAGGAAAGGCTACTACTCTACCATCTTTACCTTCTCACCATCTTTACCTTCTCTATATGTATATCCAGTAGATGGGAAAGCTACTATTCTGCCATCTTTACCCTCTCTGTATGTATAACCAGTTGATGGAAACGCTATTACTCTACCATCTTTTCCCTCTCTGTATGTATATCCAGTAGATGGGAAAGCCACTACTTCCAGTAGATGGGAAAGCCACTACTCTGCCATCTTTACCCTCTCTGTATGTGTAACCAGTAGATGGAAACGCTATTACCCGACCATCTTTTCCCTCTCTATACGTGTACCCAGTCGATGGAAATGTAACCTTTTTTCCATCTTTTCCTGTTCTATAAGTTTCTCCCATAATTAGTTATCTTATTTTTTGTGCATTATCTAATCTTCTATGACAATATGAAATCATTGATAATATTTCAAGCGCATCTTGTTCTGTAATCTCCCAACTGATTTTTGGCTCGTGGGCTTCTGGATTACGGAACATACCACATAATCCTTTTAGAATATTACAGAATCCTTTATGTTCGTCCTGTTCCGATTTTGACTGATAGTTATTTATTATCAATACTGGGGTACTACTGAAAACATATTCAATTAATCTATTGCCATCGTCATTATGCAAGGATAAATCTCTGATTCTTTGGAATAATCCTTTGTTAGCTTCAAAAACAGAATGAAAGTAATTGCTTGCTAATAGTTCTGCTTTGCAGTATTTGAAAATATCGGCATGTGCTTTTCTCTGTTCCAACTTCGTTTTCAAATCATTAGCCTTTCTTTGGGCTTCGGAAATTGTAGTTGCCTGTGTAATTTCACTAAACTTACCATTATCATTAAATTGGTATCCTATAAAACTTAATTGTTGATTTATCAGATTTCGTTTTTCTGTAAATATTTCGGGGCAATCAACATACTTCGCTGGTGCTAATGCTAATGCAATAAAATTCAGAATAGAATTTGAACATTGATTTATATTCTGATAGTTCGCAAATGCACTATACAATCTTCTCCATTTTGTTAGTGCTGGTTCTATATCTGCTATTTGACTTTGCATTAATAAGTATTGGATTTCACTACCCGTTAGTCCTTCATTCGTATCACCTAATATTTTAGAAATAACTTCTAACGTTGGCTGCGTGAAACACTTTCTTCTTGTTGCCATAATTACATTTTGAATAATAGTGCAAATTTAACAAAAACAAAGGATATAACCGTCTTTGTGTTTGGGAATAAGACAAATAAGGTCATATACAGCCACCTAACGCCACAACTTAATATATACACTATTTCATCCGTACTTTTAATTCGATAAGTTTTTTATTAACCATTAAAAATTAAAGTTATGGATGTAAATTCAAACAACAAGTCCGGCTCTGATGAACAGATGATGGAAATTCTTCTTGTCTTTGACAAGGAAAAGAAAACGATTAATGCCGTAAAGGGTATTGATGAAAACGGGGAACTGCAAACTGTTCCGCCAAAGCAGGAACATAACAACGATTTCCTGAAAGTGGATAAGCAGGGGAACGCACTTGAAAATTTCTTGAAGAACTTTTTCAACCAGCTAAAAGACCCGACCCGTTTCAGTTTCTTCAAAATAGCACCCGAAGATACCGAACGGACAGTAAAAATCATTCAGGAGAATATCAAGAATCCGACACCTGCTGCGGATGAAATACTTGATAAAATCCGTATCGAGCCGAAAGAACCGAAACCGGAAGTTCCAAAGGAATCCACTACACAGGAACAGAAGCCAGCCGATACGAATAAGTATTTCATCGACCCTAACAAAATTAACTGGGACGACCTGAAAAATCTGGGAATCACCAAAGAACAGCTTGAGAAGTCAAAGGCATTAGAACCTATGCTGCGAGGATATAAGTCGCCTTCCACTTTTCCAATTGAAGCCAACTTCGGGTCAATGGTAATGAAAACGGATGCCCGTCTTTCGTTTCGTCCGGACAGTGAAGGAAATGTGGTTTTGGCAATTCATGGTATCCGTAAAGAACCGGAACTTGACCGTCCGTTCTTTGGACACCAGTTTACCGATGAAGACAAAAAGAATCTCCGGGAAACCGGAAACATAGGTAGAATTGTTGATGTAAAGAACTATCGCACAAGTGAACTTGTACCTTCTTTTATCAGTATCGACAAACAGACCAATGAACTGGTATCCATGAAGGCTTCGTCCCTCAAACTACCCGATGAAATAAAAGGTGTTAAGCTGGATGAAAAACAGAAAGCTGCCCTGATGGAAGGTAAAGCGGTATTCCTTGAAAATATGATTTCCGCCAAGAATAAACCGTTTTCTGCCTTCGTTCAGGTCAATGCGGAAAAACGCAGCCTTGAATTTATCTTTCCCGAAAAAGAGCAAAAGCATACCCAGCAACAGGGACAACAGCAGAGGAACGACCAGCCCGAAGGGGTGCGTATTCCCAAATCCCTTGCAGGAGTGGAATTATCCGACAAACAGCAGGCTGATTTGCGGGCGGATAAAACCATCTATGTAAAAGGGTTGAAAGATAAAGAAGGTCAGGAATATAACGCCTATGTAAAGGTAAACCATGAAAAAGGAAAGCTGGATTTTTACAAATTCAATCCTGATAAAGCGAAAGAGAAAGCCAAAGAAATAACCCCTGCCAACGAACATAAAACACAAGTAGCGGTCAATTCCGAAGGCAAAACGAACGAAGCGACCAAGCATACGAAAGAACCTTTGAAGCCCGGACAAGCTACACCTACCGGGGAACAGAAGAAAAAGTGGGAAGAAAAGAAAGAAGAACAGAAGCCCGACAAACCTAAAAAGTCGCAAGGTCGCAAAATGAAATAATTATTAACCACAAAAATCCAATTATATAATGATAGCAGTAATAGCAGAAAAGCCCAGTGTGGCAAGGGATATAGCCACCGTACTGGGTGCAACAAAAAAGAATGACGGGAACATTTCAGGTAACGGATACATCGTTACCTGGGCGTTCGGTCATTTGGTAGGACTTGCCATGCCTGATGCCTACGGAATCGAAAACTTCAGGCGGGAAAATTTACCCATACTACCGCAGTCATTCCAGCTTATTCCCCGTCAGATAAAAACCGACAAAGGATATAAGCCCGATACTGGGACGGTTAAGCAACTCAAGATTATTAAAGAAATATTCGACCAGTGCGATAAGATTATCGTTGCAACTGATGCCGGAAGAGAAGGTGAACTGATATTCAGGTACATTTACCAATATCTTGAGTGTCGGAAACCTTTCGTCCGCTTATGGATAAGCAGCCTGACGGATAAAGCCATCCGGGACGGATTGCAGAATCTCAAGGACGGGACAATGTACGATAACCTTTTCCGGTCGGCAAAGGCAAGAAGCGAAGCAGATTGGCTTATCGGCATTAATGCTTCCCAAGCGTTAAGTATAGCTGCCGGAAGAGGGACATATTCTTTGGGACGGGTACAGACACCCACGCTGGCGATGATATGTTCCCGTTATCTTGAGAACAAGAACTTCGTTCCACAGAAGTATTGGCAACTGAAATTACACACCGGGAAAGACAGCATCGAGTTTTCAGCCCTTTCAGAAGAAAAATTCGATAGCCAGCAACCTGCCATCGACAAGTTGCAAATAATAAAGGATAGCGGTCAGGTGCAGGTTAAATCGGTAGAATGCAAGGAAGTGAACCAAGAGCCACCGCTTTTGTATGACCTTACCACCTTGCAAAAGGAAGCCAATACAAAACTTAATTTCTCCGCAGATAAAACGCTGTCTATTGCACAAAAACTGTATGAATGCAAGCTGATTTCATACCCCCGAACCGGAAGCCGTTATATATCACAGGATGTTTTCGATGAAATACCAGAACGTATTTCCCTACTGGAAACTTACGACCGGTTTGCCGGCTACGCAAAATCAATGAAAGGCAGCAGTCTGAATCGGCGTTCGGTGGACGATAAGAAAGTTACCGACCACCACGCCCTGATTATTACCGAAAATAAGCCCGGAAGTTTACAGGCGGATGAACAGGCAATATATGAACTGGTTGCCGGAAGGATGCTGGAAGCTTTCTCGCAAAAGTGTGTCAAGGAAGTTACTTCAATTTCTCTCACCAGTGGCGAGAGTATTTTTGCAGTGAAAGGAACAGTAATAAAGTCTGCCGGATGGCGGACTGTTTTCAACGCCCAAGAAGAAGGCGAAGAAAATACAGTTTTACCAGCATTAAAAGAAGGTGAAAATTTACCCCTCTCCGATATTGAGTTACTGGAAAAGCAGACTAAGCCCAAGCCGTTACATACGGAAAGTTCTTTGTTGTCGGCTATGGAAAATGCAGGAAAGGAACTGGAAGATGCAGAACTGAAAGCCAGTATGAAGGATTCCGGTATCGGTACGCCAGCGACACGGGCAGCGATTATTGAAACTCTCTTTACCCGCCAGTATATTATCCGGGAGAAGAAAGCTCTTGTGCCGACAGAAAAGGGACTGGCGGTTTACGATATAGTCCGGGACAAGAAAATCGCAGATGTGGAAATGACAGGTATGTGGGAAAACGCACTATCCAAGATTGAAAGCGGGGAAATGAATCCCGACACCTTCCATAAAAGTACAGAAGTTCATGCTTCACAGATAACCAGCGAACTTTTAGGGGTGCAGCTCACCTTATCAACGCAGCAGGATTTAACCTGCCCGAAATGCGGGACAGGTCGGATCCTGCTGTATCCGAAAGTAGCAAAGTGTGATAATACTGATTGCGGGCTGGTTATCTTCCGAAATAAAAGTGATAAGCAATTAACGGATAAACAGATTACGGAACTGGTAACAGCGAAGAAAACCGGAATGATAAAAGGTTTCAGGAGTAAAGCCGGAAAGCCCTTTGATGCTTCACTGGCTTTTGACGACCAGTTCAATGTGGTATTCGTTTTCCCTGAAAAGAAAGGGAAATCAAGGAAATAATCCGAAATTCCGTATCTTTACCACAGAAAATTCCATTATGAATAGATTTTATGCTATCCGTAATTGAGGATTTTTGTGGTTAGCACCCGGTGGGGACACTGGGTGCTTTTCAGTTTAATTCATACCTAAAATTATATGTTGCACATAATATTCCACCATCCAGTGAATGACAATCTGATAATTCCCATTCTGAACCGATTGTTTTTCCGATAAAAGAAACACCTTCTCCCAACATGATAGGAACTGTGTAAATTGTCAATTCATCCAGCAGTTGATTATTGATTAAAGATGTGATAAGTTTACCGCCCCCAATAACTACCAAATCGGATTCCATTCCTTTTTTCAATCCTTGAATAACATCGAAAGGATTGTCGGTTATGAAAGCTAAATATTCTTCCTGAATAGTATTTATAGGGGTATTTGTGACAACAAAAGTCTTTTTACTTTTGTATGGCCAACCACCCCAGCGTTCAAAAATAAAATTATAGGTATTTGTGCCGGAAATCAGCGTTTCTGCGGAACTATAAACTTTGTTGATAGATTCTTTTACTTCTTTTGTAATCCAGTCAATTTCACCATCTTTACGGGCAATAAACCCATCAAGAGATACAGCTATTTGCGATTTTAAGATTCCCATATCAGTAGGTATTAAACAGTTATAAAACTGTTCGCCAGCCCATCAAAAAGAAGCGTGGAACTCACACTGCTCCGATACGAGGTACTGGCATACCTAAGAATAGAAGACAGGCAAGCCCACGCTATACAACGATAGCATAGACATTGCACAGTAGTCCCTATTCTTTTGAAAATTGCCAGTTTTCGTATCGAGACGTTCTGCGAACGTTATGTTATATATCAATTCTGAAAGATTAACTTTCAGCTTTTTATCTCAAATTTTCTTCTGCAAAGATACTGAAAGTCGGTAATATAAGCTATTATTTTTTACAGTTTCTCCCGAATCAACTTATGTACATCGGTAGCTTTATAATAGCATCGACCATCATCCAGTTTTATATACGGAAGGATACCTTTTTTTCGATAACGTTGGAGTGTGCGAAGACTGACTTTCAAAAGAAACATCAAATCCTGATTATCCAAAAGCTGTTCACCATCCAAACAATTACGCTGGGTTGCCAATCGGTCGATTTTCTTTTCGGTCATATCGAACCTGTCCATTATACGTTCCATCCAAGCGATGAATGTTTCCCTATCTATATTCATAACAATAACCGATTAAAAATGACCTTTAATAAAATAACTCTGATTTGAAGGGTCTTTAATAATAATTTCCTTCTCCCGCATAAAGCGTATATAACTTTTCGCTGTGCGTTCCTTTACATCCATAATCTGCTGTATCTGTTCGCACAGGTCTATATAAGTGATAAATGTTTGCTGGTCGAACACTTCACGGGCTACGCTTACCAGTTCTTTTTCTTTCCGCTTCTCTTTTTCTTCACGGGGCTTTTCACCACGATATAGGTGCATCCCGGTTTCCTTATCCCAAGAAAAAAGCATTAGCGGAACATCCAACGGACTGCCTTCCCGTACCTTCAAGGCTTTCACTACTGATACAGTCGGTTCATTATCCAGCTCGATGGAGAGGATGGCAGCCGATTTTCGTTGCAGTTCCGACCCCAAGTGTCCACGAAGCTTTAATCCGTTCGGGACATAGTGCAATACACAAACAATACAGGTCTGATATATTCCAGCCAATCGGTAGAGTTCATCGACAACCCGCAAACTTTCGGCTTCATCATTGGCGGAATGTACCAAATCTGCAATACCATCTATGACAACTAACTGAATACCGCCATATTGATAATGAAACTTATCCATACTTTGAACAATAGCCTGTAAACGTTCCTTCCGGGACATCCCGGTCAGACAGAATGCTTTCAACTCTTCCGGCTTTCCCGGTTGTTTTGCCCGCTTTAATAGGTTGGAAACATTCTTAAACAGTTGTACTTCGGACTGTTCTGTATCATACAACAGGACAGCTTTATTTTGGCTGTTTTCGTGTACATTGATTCCCAATGTATCAATACAAATATTTTCCGGTCTGATTGACCCGGCAACCAACGCAGCAACATAGTTGCTTTTCCCTGTACCTTCACCACCTGTGATGCAAAGGATATTTCCCTGTGTTCCCAGTGGCACATCCCCGGCAGATATGATTTCCTGTGCTTTTGCCGGAGGGTTATTAAAATCTATTTCGCACGATTTCAGCATAGTCATAGTATCGCTGTATAGAGTATCTAAAAAATCAAGGAAGAGTTTCAGAAACGATTCACGGCTATTTCCAAGCCTGAAATAATCGGATATATCTTTCTCTTCTTTTGTTCCTGAAAGCGGTAATAGAAGACGTTTTACACCATATTCTGCTAACTGTTTTTCATGTTTAGAAGAACTCTCAAGCCCGGTTTTATCCATATCATAAAGCAGGATGATATGTTTGAACCGGAAAGACAGTTTGTGAATGATAGTTGCCGGAATATTTACGGTTTCGCTGTTAAAGCATATCGCATGAAATCCCTTCGCTGCGAGGGAAAGGACATCTTTTTCACCACCAGTGATAAAAACTGTGTCACCTTTGGCTGGTAACTGTTCCAATCCGAAGCTGTAATTTTCCCCCATATCACCCCCATATAAGAATCGCATTTTGGAAAATGGACGGTATAGTTTGATATATCGTTTGCTCTTATAACCAAATATGGGTTCTCCCAATGATGAAGTTATGGAGTATGGTTTTCCTTCTGAATTTTCGCTTTTGAACTCTCTGATAGAACAGACCTTGTACTGTGCCAATATTTCAGAAGTGATGCCGAACGTTTTCCAATATTCCAATTCATTCCGGGAAATTTTTTGTTCCTGAAAACTATATGGTTTAGCTTTCTTTTCAGGAATGACAAGTATAGATTCCTTCGGACTATATGGTACAGAGGTATCTGTATTCTCTGATAATCCAAGTGATAAATCCTTATTAATAGTTTTCAATATCTCGACAAAATCATTAGCATTGTTACAGTTCAAACCTTTCAGTTTTCCTACGAGGTAGAAACAATCCCCACTATACTCGTCATTCCCAAAGTCTTTCAGCTTATATACTCCGGCTTTTCGGTCGAAATAAATATTACACGAAGCCTTATTGTCTTTATACAATGGGTTGAAGAAATTACGTCCTACACGCCATTGACAAGCAATGTAATATCTAAAAACGTTCAGTCCGTTACTTGTTCTTTCTAAGATTTCTTCTTTCCTTAACATATAGCTTATGGTTTGTTACTAAATCGTTTAAACATTCTGAATTGCTCTTAATCAGTCGTTCTTCCAGCATCCGTTTTATTTCTCCGATTTTGTAGAAATATCGACCCCGAATATTGGAATAGGCGATTGTGCCTGATACCCGAAGCCTTTGTAATGTTTTGTCGCTGATTTTTAAGAATGTGCAGACTTCGTAACTATCCACCCATATTTCATCTTCGTTTATATCTTCCGATTCCTGTTTGTTAAGGATATAATCTGCAATGGCGTTAATCTTTGCTTCCAATTCCTTAAATGCTTTTGATTCTATCGTTATGACATCCATAATTGTAACTAATTGATTTGCTGCAAAGATGAAGGGATAAAATCAAATAAAAACCACAGTTTTACCCACCTGTGGTGAAATTTTTATTCAATAAAAAAGGCGAAACATTGATAGCTTCGCCTTTGGTAACTTGCCAGTACCTCGTATCGGATTGACAGTAATTAATCCTCTTCTTCCATCCGCCGAAGAAGATTCTTTTGTAGAATATCTAAATATCTTGTTCTGTTAATTTTACGTCCCTTTATCTCCATGTATATGTGATAGAAGTCCCCCAAATCTATATTGAACATCTTTTCAAAATTCACAGCTATTGTTTTTATATCAGTATTTCCCTTATCGAATGCATCGCAAGTATCAAAGGCGTAAATCAGTTCAACAAGCCCACGTTTTGAGCCTGTCCAAGTCATTTGACAACAAGAACCCTGATTCCTTTTCCGAAGACCTTCATTTGTTAGTTCTTTTATCCTGTTCGTGAGGTAAATTTTAATTAACTCGTTGGCTAAAATTTTTGCGACCTTGAAATCATAACTGGTGGAGAACTGTGGGTCTGAATCGAAAAAAGAATTATCTATAATCAAATGTATATCTGGCTTTCCACGAAGAAAGTATTTATCGTCAAGATAACAGGCATTTGTTCGGTAGTATTGATAAAAAGTGAGATTTTGATTGAAAAAAGTAGTGAGAGAATCTAATTCTGATACATAATATTGCGTTTGAACATCATCGCTTCCGGTAGGACGTTTTAACTCAATATTGTAAATGCTATTGTAATAGATTAATTTACTACTAATTTGAGGTTTCAAGTGTTTGAAAAACAATATTTCTTCTGAATTATCCTGAAATTTATAATTCAATACGAACGACTTTAAATCAGAAATTATATCCTGTAAGTAATTAATTACTTTTTTACACACATGGAGAAAGTCGGATTCGTTTAATTCTATTGTTTGAATTTCCGAATCCACTTCCTGTAATAGATTGCTGAAATAGTCTTTTATTGTTATTTCTCCCATCGTAGTTATCGTTTTGATTCCTGATGATATATTTATTTTCTCATTTTCATATATTTTTATCTGTGATAAAACAGTAAGAACCTGAATCCGCTAAAAAACAGTTTCAGGTTCTTATCTCAAAAAGGATAACTTACATAGAGAATAAGAAAATTCCTATTCCTTCCTGTTTTGTAGCATTACACCTTTTCTTTCCATTCTATAACTGCAAAGTTCCCCTCTGAAATTTCCTTTACTTTATTAATCCATTGTACTTCGCTTAGTGCTTTGGCTTTAAGGAAAGGACTATTCGTTGAAGTAAGCAGCAGACTGGAATTAACTACCCACCATTTGTTTTTAATTCCGGCACGTTGTAAATCCTGTTGCAGCCTTTGTGCTTCAAATACAGGCGTTGTTTCGGGCAGAGTTACAATAACCACCTCTGTTTCCTTCTCATTCCGTAAACGAGGCAGCAGGTTTTGAACCGCAGGAGTAATATTTCCCTGTGTCCGTTCCACTTCTTTATGATAACTTTGAGTTGAATCCAATAATAGCAACGTGTGTCCGGTAGGGGCAGTATCTATCACTACCACTTCATTATCCGCTTTGGCAACAATTTCGGCAAAGGAATTAAAAACAGCGATTTCCTGTGTACAGGGCGAACGCAGGTCTTCTTCGATATAGCTTAAATCGGCATCACCCATTGTTTCCCTTGCTTTATCCAATACGTTTTTTTGATAAGCGGCAAGCACCGCTTTTTCGTCTATATGACTTACTGTAATACCATCTAATTTCGTTTCGATGAAGGACAGGTGATTGGCTGGGTCAGTTGTAGTCAAATGCACTTTTACGCCTTTTTTAGCCAACCCACGAGCAATATTCCCGGCAATAGTAGTTTTGCCGACACCACCTTTACCCATCGTAAAAATTACACGCTTACCCGATTGGTAGAGGTCTTCAATAACGCTGTCAATCGTATTGAAATCATCTTTTTCAATATGCGCTACATCGTTCTTTATGGTTACATCTGCATTCAGCATATTACGGATATTATCAATACCCGTCATATTATAAGAACGAAGCGGAACTATGTATGTATTCAGTTTTAACAAGGCTGACGAACGGTTATTGAGTGCATTTTGCTGGCGTTCGTAAATCTGTTTGGAAATACTGTCGTTTGCATCGTAGTTTTCTAAAACTCCATTTATAATTAGATGCTGTGTTTCAATGCCTAAATCCAGCAGTTCATTAGATGAACGTTCGACCTCTTTCAAAGGACTTTCTTCCGGTCTGCTGACAAGGAAAAGTGTAGTTTGGGTTTTATCTGTCAGGGTAGCAACAGCATTCTTATATACTTCTTTACGGTCTTCCAGTCCCGAAAGCTGTCCTAAACAAGATGCTCCGGTTGTATTTTCGGCAATAAAAGTGTTCCATGCCGATGGCAGTTGAAGCATTCGCAGGGTATGTCCGGTAGGTGCAGTATCAAAGATGATATAGTCGAATCCCCTGCGCTTTTCTTCGTTGGTAATAAAGTCGGAGAACTCATTAAAAGCTGCAATTTCAACGGTACACGAACCTGAAAGCTGTTCTTCCATATTGGTAATAACACTTTCGGGTAATTTCCCACGATAAGGGGCGATAACTGATTCCCGGTATTCGGCTGCTGCCTGTTCCGGGTCAAGATTGACTACTGTAAGGTTTGGAACTTCTTTAATAGCTGTTCCCTTATTGTCTAACGGCATATCAAATACATCCTGTAAATTGGATGCAGGGTCGGTACTTATCAAAAGTACCTTATTACTGTTATCAGCGAGATTCACTGCCGTAGCACAGGCGATGGATGTTTTCCCAACGCCACCTTTACCCGTGAAGAATATATACTGGGTAAGTTTTTCGTTTGCCGGATTATACTTTTTCATATCTATATCTGTTTTATGGTTACAATCTGGGATGTAAACATCCTGTTCTACCTATTTTTACAGATAGAATAAATTGTTGTAAACCTGATTATTGTTACTGTTATTTCTTAACGGTCAAGTCCTCTTCGGGGACATTTAACCATTCTGCAATCTGCTTATTTGAGGGGTATTGCTTTGTCAGAACGACTTCACCGTCCAGTGTTGTGATAGGAAGCACTTCTGCCGATTCTTTCATCAGGTATTCGTTGATTTTCTTGTTATCAACATAAACCTGTGGATGGTCACGCAAATTAAAGCGTTCGATGATAACACCTTTCTTTTTCAGGCTTTCGATAACAACTGCTATCCGCATTAATTCAGGGTCTATATTTACCCCACATAGTCCGGTAGGACAACACAATGCCGGGTCGTATATCTTTACGGCTTTCCGTGTATCTAACTTTAAATCAACCATATTATTTTTATTTATTCTGTTACTAATTTCTTTATCTCTTCTTCGGATGGTACATAGCCCTTTATTTTCACTTCACCATCCACAACGATAGCGGGTAACGACATAATGTTATACTTCACTATCTCCAGTATATCTTCTTCTTTCTTCAAAGTTGCTTTACTGTTCGTGTCGGCAATTACTTTGGCAACTCTGTTATACGTGGTTTTGCAATTTGCACATCCAGTGCCTAATACTATAATTTCCATTTTCGTTCTCTTTAAATATTTGTAATGATATAATAAACTCCTACGATGATAAAGATGGCGGCTACTATCCGCTTAAACCATACCTGAAAGGTTTTCATATTATTGTAGAACTTTCCGACATTCCCGATACTATATGCCAATAACCAAGCGATGATTATTACAGGCAACCCGGTGGCAATAGCAAATACCGGAGGAAGTAATAATCCTGACGGGCTGGCTATCGTCATAGGTATAAGCACCCCGAAGTAAAGAACTCCGCTATATGGACAAAAAGCCAAAGCAAACACAACTCCCATCAAAAAGGCATTCCAGTAATTCCGTTTATTTGGCTTATTTTCCAATCCTGATGTAAGTTTATTCATTCCATTAAACTTGAATTTTATTACATCGAGCATTAAGATTCCTACTATAACTAATGCTATCCCCAGCCAAAATCCACCGATATTTTGAAGAAACCTTGCTATCTGAAACTGACTTGCTCCGAAATAGAAGATAGTTCCAAGAGCCGTATAAGAAAACATCCTGCCAAGAGTATAGAAAACCCCGTTAAGCAATACCCGCCTTTTGTCGGCAATATCCTTGCTTAAATAAGCCGTAGCCGTAATGTTGGTAGCCAACGGGCAAGGACTTATTGCAGTCATTAAGCCGAGCAAGAATGCCGTCAGTAGTGGGAAATTAGACCCATCGACAAAATTTTGTAAAACTCCATCATAGGTATTATAGCCTTGCGTTTACTTCTTTCTTAATCAGTTCTGTAAGCACGTCAGGAGTATTGACAGCATTGGCGAAACCTTCTTTTGTCAGGTCGATATAATTATCGCCTTTTTCAATGATAAGGGCATTCCAAGTAATCTCATACTTCTCTACCAGTTTAGCATTTGCTTTATCTTCCGTGTTTATCTCTACAAAACGAACTTTCTTATTATCAGCAAAAGCCTTTTCTATGGTTTCTTTAGTTACTTTCTCAACTGCCACACAGGTTTTGCAACGTTGCTTTCCATGAAAGTAATACACATTCACCACAGAAGCATCTGCAACTTGTTCTTTAGCTGCCGTTTCAGATTCAGCAGCTTGTCCGTTTTTCTTTTGTGTATTACCACCACAAGCAACCAGCAATACAGCAAAAAGTCCGATTAAAATACATTTCTTCATACATTTTCTTTTTATTGGTTTGTACTATGTTTATTTATAATATTTCTTCCGAAGCCAAAATGCTAAGTTTACCAACAGGATTAATACCGGGACTTCGACCAAAGGCCCGACTACTCCGGCGAAGGCTTGCCCACTATGTAATCCGAATACACCAATTGCCACTGCGATAGCCAGTTCAAAATTGTTTCCGGTTGCAGTAAAGGCAATCGAAGCATTTTTATCATAAGAAGCCCCCATAAGCTTACCTGCGAAGAAGCTAAGCAAGAACATCACCACAAAGTAGATAAGCAACGGTATAGCTATGCGAACTACATCCAGTGGTATTTGCACAATCAGTTCACCTTTCAGGCTGAACATAAGGATGATAGTAAACAGTAGTGCTATTAAAGTTATAGGGGATATTTTAGGGATGAACTTTTCTTTATACCATTGTTCTCCTTTTAATTTAACCAATATAAATCGGCTTAATATTCCCATCAAGAAAGGAATACCTAAGTAAATAGCAACCGTTTCGGCAATCGTACCGATAGAAATATCAACGATAGCCCCTTCAAAACCGAATAGGGGAGGAAGTTTTGTAACAAACAACCAAGCGTAGAAGCTATAAAAGAACACTTGAAAGATACTGTTTAAGGCTACTAATCCTGCACCGTATTCCGTATTTCCTTCTGCTAAGTCGTTCCATACAAGAACCATCGCTATACATCGTGCTAATCCGATAAGAATTACTCCTACCATATATTCCGGGTAATCGTGTAAGAAGATGATGGCAAGTAAAAACATTAATACTGGCCCGATAATCCAGTTCAGGATTAACGAGATTGATAATATTTTTACGTTTTTGAAAACCTTCGGTAATTGTTTGTAATCGACCTTTGCCAATGGTGGGTACATCATTAAGATTAAACCGATAGCTAAAGGGATGTTTGTAGTTCCACTGGATAATGAATCTATTGTACTGCTGAATGATGGGAAAAAGTAACCCAGCCCAACGCCAATAGCCATAGCCAAAAATATCCAAAGAGTGAGATTCTTATCTAAAAAACTCATTTTCTTCTTACTCATTGCTTTTTATTTTTTCGATATATAGTTTGTAAAATGCTTCTTTAATTTCGTCCCTTACCCGAATAAATTCAGAGTGGATAAATTCAGGCGAACCCGTTGCTTCTGATGGGTCTTCAAATCCTATGTGCAAACGATTCTTAACATTACCGGAAAAGGTAGGGCAACTTTCATTTGCACCACCGCAAACCGTAATAACATAGTCCCATTCTTCATTCAAGTATTTATCTACATTGTCGGATGTATGGTGCGAAATATCTATTCCGGCATCTTTCATAACCTCCACTGCTTGAGGATTTAATTTTCCACTCGCTTTTGTCCCTGCGGAATATACTTTTAGTGATGGGTCAAAAGAATGCAAGAACCCATGTGCCATTTGGCTACGACAACTGTTACCAGTACATAGAATAAGTATTTTCATAGCTTCAATTATTTATGTTAAGCAACCAATGACCGACATCCTGCCATTGATTAAATTTCCATCCTATTTCTTTCATGTGTGAAGCTTGCTTGAATCCAAATTTCTCGTGCAACTTCACACTGCCTTCATTTGGAATACAAATTCCAGCAATTAACACATGGATATTTTTTTTATCTAAGTTTTGGAATAGATGGTTGTATAACACTGTTCCAAATCCTTTTCCAGTATGGTCTTTATCTAAATAAATTGTAACCTCTTTTGTAGATGAATAAGCACACCTGCCATTCCATTTGTGGATGTAATAGTATCCTACTATATTACCATTGATTTCTCCGACATAATAGGAAAATCCGGAATCAATAATCTCACTGATACGTCCTTTCATTTCTTCTACTGAAACAGGAGCAGTTTCAAATGTTACAGCCGTATTCTCAATGTAATAGTTATATATTTCACAAATCCTACGGGCGTCTTCTAATTTTACTTTTCTAATTTTCATATCACTTTATTTATCTGAACACACCAAACGAATGTAGTTCGCCAAACAACGAACGTCTGTCGGAAAAAATATATGCTGATTAACAGCATACATCTTTTACATATACATTAAAAAGGTCTGCAAATAACTTTCGGGCTATTTCCCAGTTCTCCTTATTGATACAATACCTCACTTTCGGGGTTTCGATTTCTCCCTGAATTAAGCCCGCATCTTTGAGTTCTTTTAAGTGCTGTGATACGGTCGCTTTAGCTATCGGAAGTTCATCGTGAATATCCCCAAAGAAACAACTTTCTTGCGATGCCAAAAACAGTAGTATCGCAATCCGGGTAGGATGTCCCATTGCTTTTGCAAAGCGGGCAATTAATTCCTGTTCTTCAATGTCATTCTTAATCTTCACAATTCTATCTCCTTTATTTGTTGTTCGCAAAACTACGAACAATATTTCAAACAAACAAATTTTTCTGCATTTTTTAGTGCAAGGTGCAAGTATCTATATAGATAAGCTTGCACCTTGCACTAATGCTAAAGCATTGAGGACTAAATAATTTGCAAATATGAAATTTATATGTATCTTTGAACCCACGATATATGCAGAAGAGCATAGGTCAAAGGTGGACAAATAAGGCTATTTAATTTGTGCCTATTTCGTTACCGATTATAAGTTTGGAAAAACAAAAGCATTGACTTTTAAGCACATAAGGGGGAAGGTTCACTGACCTCTCTCTCCGCAATAAGGGTGTAAATCAGCAAGAGTATGCGGTTTACACCCTTTATTACACCCAAAAATTTAGAGGCAATAAAATCACCACCTAAGACTACAGCTTGGGTGGTGATTTTGTTTAAGGTTATGCGGTTGCACCGATAAAGGCAACCTACAAGAAATACAGGTAAATTATCATTCCTTATACTGAGATCATTTGCTATTTTGTCTCAAGGAATCGACTCATCTTCTCAATGCAACGTTTCTTTTGTTGCAGGTTTGGGTGTACATACAGATTAAGTGTTGTTGAAACATTGGAGTGTCCGAGAATAGTACTGACAGTTTTATAGTCGCACTGACTCTCTATACAGCGTGTTGCAAATGTATGTCTGAGGCCATGAAAAACAATCGGAGGAATCCGTAGGCGCTTGAGTAATCGGGCAAAATAATCTCGATAAGTGCGAGGGTCTATTGCTTTGATAGACGAACCAACAACAAAGGGCGAAACGGATGACTTCTTCAAGATACACAAAGCCTCAAACAGATGTCTGCTCATAGGAATCTCTCGAAACGAATGTTTTGTCTTAGGAGTGCTAAAAACTTGCTCGGTAGCCCCTTTTTCGCAATCGTAGATGCGTGCTACTGTTTGCCGTATACGAAGAATTCGATGAGATAAATCTACGCAAGACCACTCTAATGCACACACTTCCCCGATACGCATACCCGTACAGATCGAGAGCAATATCCCTATATTCTTGGAGTCTGGCTGCTCGATGAGATAAGTCATAAGCCTGCGTTGGTGCTTAACCGACATCACAGGCAACTTACTACCTTTCTCTATTGTTGGGTAACTTAGATGCCAGTTCTCCGACTCAAATAGTTTTTGTCTTGCTCCATACTTGATAATAGCCCTAAGTACGGCAATGATATCTCGAACGGTTTTCTTGGAGAGTCCTTTATTAATCTTATCAATAATAAAATCTTGGACATCAGACTCTGCAATCTGAGTCATTGCCCCAAATTGGGGCAACAAATGTGTACGAAGGATAAGCCGATAAGCGCACATCGTGGAGTACTTGACCAGAGGTTGCTTGGCCTCACACCACGATTGTGCGACTTGATGAAATGTTGTTTGCATCTTGTACATTGTTTTTAGTTCATAGAATAACATGTACAAGATGGGAACTTCTATTTATTTCCTTTCGATCTGTTGTGCGTCTTGCAGAGCATTTCGCAATTGGCAAGAGTTGTACTACCACCTTTGCTCCATGCTGTTACATGATCGGCATCCATCTCTGAGAGTTTGTAAATGCGTGTTTTATTGGCGTTTTCCCCAATGGCACACAGCGGACAGTTTGATTTCCCTTCTTTCTCTGCACGTTCTGTCTGTTGCTTGTAGGCCACCTTCTTATCCTTTTCGTCAAAGAAACGCACATCCAAGAGGTGAGTATGCTGCTCCCCACCTAATACATATTCATAGATATTACGTGGGCACTTGATGGCTTCATCAGCGATGAGTGCTTTCACCCGTGCTGTAATATGATCGATACTATAGGGTGTTGTGTGATATGTTTCATAGAGTCGCCCCCATTCGAGACCACACATTTCTCGATCTGTCATTGTGAAGGTGGTCGCAATCCAATCAATTACCGATCGAAAGTAGGACTCTAACCCTGTAATTACCTTATCATGCCTGTGCATACTCATGTAGGCATCCACAGTTTGCTGATGGCTTGTACTGACCCACTCGAGAGCAACCTTGAGATAATCTTGTCGCTTGACATCTCCTTTGATGTAGTGACTCCATTTATGGACTTCGGCATTCTGTGAGTTACTAAAAACTCGCTTTGCTGCATTGACAAACGAACCTGAATAAATAGCATTACGCAGTTCTTGTTCGTTAAGAGGTACGCCTACAATATTGATGGTCTTAAACCATTCTTTGACCTCTCGCTCCTCACCCTCGCAGACATACACCAAGAGTTTTGAGTCTAAGATGAGTTTTTGCTGTTCCACAGGCAAACCAGAGAAATATTGCATATTACCATTGGCATCTTCTATAGCAAACTTACCTGTAAAAAAGCGTCCTATAGATGTGATGCGTTGTTGTCCGTCCAGCACTTCATATTGGCCGTTTGCTGTACGATTAAAGTAAATCAACCCCAGAGGATAGGAACTTAAAATGGACTTAATAACGGCTACATCTTTCTTACCATCGTTATAGATATAATGCCGTTGATATTCGGGCTGTATCGTTAGCCTTCCATCTAGACCAAATAGTCCCTTTCCTTCTAGCTCATTGTAAACAAACCCTTTGCAGATATCTGCAATAGTCCATTCTGTATGTAGTTCTGTTTTCATTTATTGTTTTTGTATTTATGTAACTGAGTTGAAATCTTAGGGTGTACTGAAAGCGAAGGTAAAGGGTTTTCTAACGGACTTTGGCATAGAGAAAGTGGTATCGCACAGCCTCTTATTCAAAGTCAGAGAATCTACAAACGCATTTTTATTAGAGTAAGAACTTAATGAGTATTCGAGCATAGACCTCTTTATTATTGATACTAAATCGTTTACCTGGAATAGGATTATCCTCTATATATCGGTCTATCCCTAAGATTTCAAATTGCTCCGGACAATACTTATCCAAAAAAGAGATAGGAACGCCCATAACTCCATCATAATCTGAAGGGATTGCATCAGTAAAAGGAATTTCTATCGCATCATAATTATCGTAACGTTCATAACCCTCTTTTCCTTTCATTTTCTTGTTATAGCGCAGATTGTCCTCCATTGTCATAAGAGCCAGTGGCTGGTGACGACGTCCATGCTCGATATTGGAATACCAACAAGAATTGCCTAATCTTGTATAGTCTCCAATGTACCCTAACCGAGCCGCTTTTTGCTTATCTTTTTCATCAACCTTAGCACCTTTAGGAACTGCAAACACCATGTCCTTCCCATTCCCAGTGGCTCCCAGCCAGATTTTATTATCCTTGATGAGAGGGAAGACTTCTTTGTAGGTAATGGCATTCATATTGCCTATGATGGCAAACTTCTTATCTCCCTCCATAATCCAAGCGAGGAACTCACGGAAGAGCGAGAACGGAGGATTGGTAATGATAATATCGGCTTCATCCCTCAGAGCCGTTACCTCAGGGCTACGAAAGTCGCCAGTGCCCTCGAGATATTCCCATTCCAAGTCATCTATATCAATCTTGCCACTATGATTAGTGTCATGTGTAAGGGTGAATATTTTACCACAAATAGCCGACTTCTCTGCATTGTATCGAGGATCTTCTGTCTCGAATAGGGAGGGTTGCCAATCAGATTTGTAGTTCTTGCTCTCTTGAGCGAAGCTCGTACTAATGAGCTTCTTTAGTTCCAATTCTTCAAACTTAGCCACGAAGAAACGTGTGAAGTTACTCCATTCGGGATCATCACAAGGGAGCAACACCGTCTTGCCTCGGAATACTTCCGCATTATACTCTAAATAGGCATTCATCTCAGCCTCTATGTCGTGATATTGCGTATAGAATTCATCATTCTTAGCTGCTTTAGCATCTTTGAGGTTTCTATTTGCCATATATTCTATCTATAAATCCTATTTATCTTACAAAGGTACGAAGAAGCTTGCAGAGGGACGAGGGGATTTCCCTATTTAACACTGAAAAGCAAGAAGTGAGGATCGGGGAGGGCGAAACGTGGAGAGAGGCTCGGGGGCATGATACTCTGCGAGCCTCTTTTTGTGTCAAAATGCGTATTGAGAGTGAGGCTATGAGAGGCTTTGATTTCCTGCCTTTTCCCTGTATTTCCTGAGACTTCCTTACCATTTCATAAACAACGAATTAGCTCATACTTTCGCAGTGTCAGAGCTGACTAATGGCCCTAAGCGCAAGGGCAAAAGTATTCACAACTCAACTGCAATGAAGTATGATTTTAGAAGAACTTTTGGGCAAGCCCGTATGGCAGATGACAGGCGAGGAATTGCTCTTTCTTGCTCGCCACGGCTCACAGCCCAGCAATACGAATACGGAGGAAAAAACCTCCAAAGAACAAAACACCATGTGTATGATCATGATCTCTCTGGAATCGCTCATTTTTCAGCTATAATTCCTATCACTATCCACATCAAGCAAGGTAGATGATTATCTTTAGGTGCAGATCTTGCGCTTAAATAGCTAATTGCAAAACGGAAGGTTAGTTCATTTGTTCCATGCAAGGAAGATAATTTTGTCCCAAGTATTTTTGAGTTCGGCTTTTAGGTGTCGTAAGTATCATTTTGACAATTCACGACTCATGCGATATACTCCCTTTTTATGCACAAAAATAAGATCACGGCTCTCTTTGTCTAAGATATACGTACCTCTGCTTGTATCTGTCGAGACGCAGATAGTCCTTTTCGGATGGGTTTGGCAGTCTTCTAATATCCATTATCTCAACAAACCTTTTTGGACAGATCAAATAACAGCATCAGAACCTTTGGAGAAGTAGTACATTTCTACTCCGATGTCCGAATTTTCAATACGATCCTCTGCTTGATATTTAGGGGTAAAATTGCCCCATCAATAAGCAATATGTCCAATTCCGGAAGTTAATTTTTCATTTACTTCTAAACAAAAAAAGGGGAAGAGACTCGCCATGATCGGTGAGCCTCTTCCCCTTTTTTCCAAACAGCCGGAGGCTTTAGGGATTGCGTTCTTTCTGAAGGATTGCTTGCATCCGACGGACGATGTCGGGGTGCTTGTCGGCAACGTTGTGTCGTTCTTCCGGATCGGATGGGAGGTGATAGAGCTGCTGACGGGGGAGGTAGCCGGTCTCGATCTTCGGCCCCCACGTGATCATGGGTGCTCCGTTGGACGGCTCTATGTATTTCCACTCCGGTGTGCGGACGGATAGGGTCTTGTTGGCAGCCTGCCCGATCACATGAGAGCGGTGCGGAGCATCGTGCCGACCAAGCCATGCGGAGAGCGCCGGGCGACTATCGGAAGCGGCACCGGACGAGAGCGTGATGTCGAGGAGGTGGGCAAAGCTCGCCAGCCAGTCCGCCTGACTCACGACACGGTCGGAGGTGCCTTTGCCCTGCTGCCCTCTGCGCCAGGAGAGAATCGCCGGGACGCGAGTGCCGCCCTCGAATGCACTGTACTTGAATCCGCGCAGACCTCCCGACGGGCGGTGTTCTCCAAGAAGTTCTTCGGCTCTGTCCTCGTAGCCATCATCGACGACAGCCCCATTGTCGCTGGAGATGAGGATGATGGTGTTGTCTCTGATGCCGAGCTCGTCAAGGGTGCGAAGGAGTTCGCCCACAGCCCAGTCGAACTGTACGATGGCGTCTCCCCTCAGTCCCATGCTGCTCTTTCCCCGGAAGCGAGGATGCGGAAAGCGGGGGACGTGGACATCGTTCGTGGCATAGTACATGAAGAAGGGTTGGTCCTTGTGCTCGCGGATGAACTGCACGGCTTTCGCAGTGATGCTGTCCGCGATGTTCTCATCTTTCCACAACGCACGACCTCCTCCCCGACTGTAACCGATGCGGCCAATGCCGTTCACGATCGCCATGTCGTGCCCGTGAGAAGAGCGCAGCTGAAGGAGCTCCGGATGTGTCCGTCCCAGAGGTTCTCCCGCGAATGGTCGCAGGTAGCTCACTTCGATGGGAGCAGACGGATCGTAGTTGGCAACGGTATCTTGTTCGATGAAGACGCAAGGAGTGCGGTCTGCAGTGGCAGCCATGATGTAGTGGTAGTCGAATCCCAAGTCTTTCAGTCCCATCGTAAGAGGCTTGTTCCAGTCCTGCTTGCCTGTCTCCGGCCCAAGACCAAGGTGCCACTTCCCGATGGCTGCCGTGGCATAGCCCGCCTGCTTGAAAAGATCGGAGAGGGTAAACTGCTCCGGCTTGATGATCATTCCTGCATCACCCGCCGCAACATCCGTCCCGGGCTTCCGCCACGCATACTCTCCCGTGAGCATACCATATCGGCTCGGCGTACTCGTCGCAGCCATGGCATAGGCGTTGGTGAACCGGACTCCTTCCTCTGCCAGCTTGTCGATATTGGGCGTCTCCACGCCTTTAGCTCCATAACAGCCCAGGTCTCCGTAGCCAAGGTCATCGGCATATATGATCAGCACATTGGGACGATCTTTGCTCTGTCCCCACATCGCCAAGGGAAAGCTTAGAAAAAGCGAACCAACGAGATATTTCTTGTTCATAAGTCTTTCGTTTTTATCTTCTCCGCAAAAATAAACTTTATTCTCTATAAGGAGGAGATTAAAGACTTCATTGCGCATCCTGTGTTTGGTGCCTGGTGGCTGATGGGCAACTTGGAGGGCTGGGGAGGTCCCGTAAGCGATACTCTGATAGAGCAGCAGAAGGAGTTGCAACAGAAGATTCTCGGACGGATGAGAGAGTTGGGTATCGAGCCGGTCATGCAAGGCTTCTATGGCATGGTGCCGACGACGCTCAAGGATAAACTCTCTGCCGGCATCATCCCTCAAGGCAGATGGGCAGGAGGATTTCAACGCCCCGACTTTTTACTTCCCACGGATCCGAACTTCAAAAGAGTGGCGCAGATCTATTACCAGGAGATGAAGCGGCTGTATGGTAATGATCTCAGACACTTTGGAGGAGATCCATTCCATGAGGGAGGGAATAGCTCCGGAGTAGATGTTGCCCTTGCTTCGTCCGCCATCCAAAAGGAGATGATGCAAGCCTTTCCGCAGAGCTGTTGGGTGCTGCAAGGGTGGGGAGAGAATCCCGGCACAAAGCTCTTGCAGGGTCTTGACAAACGGCATGCGCTTGTGATCGAGCTGTTCGGGGAAAACACCGACAATTGGGAGAGAAGAAAGGGCTACGAAGACACTCCGTTTCTCTGGTGCAATGTCAGCAACTTTGGGGAGAAGAATGGTCTGTATGGCAAGCTGAAGGCATCCGAACCGAAGCACCGGACTACTTCGAGATAGAAAAAAGATGGATCGATGCCCCGACAATCCCCTCCACTCCCCGTATATCTTCCGATAGATACCGGGAAATCTTGGAGCAGCTATCCATTGGGAATTAAGCCGGATTAAAGTCCATCTTCTCCTCCTCCATCCTCAGCTTTTTCTCTCCTTATTTTCATCTCTCCTAAGGGTTATCTGCAACTCCTTTCGTAAGGGGGCGAATTTCTTTCCGCAAGGAAATATTTCCCCTTTGGCCACGTAATATTTCCTCCTTGGCCACAAAAAATTCCCCCCTTGCCCACAAAAATTTTTCCTCTTAGCCACAAAAAATTTCCCCCTTGGCCACAAAAATTTTTCCCCTTGGCCACGAAAATTTTTCCCCTTGGCCACGCAATTTTTTTCCTTGGCCACAAAAATATTTTTTCTTGGCCACAAAAAATTATTTTCTTGGCCAAGGAAAAAAAATTTTCTTGGCCAAGAAATTTTGACGCTTTCCGCAAAGAATTCTTTCCGCCTCCGAAAACACTTATTATGAAGCACTTACAGCCCCGGGGAAAGTGTCCCGCTCCGCTTGCTCTTCTACCCTGCTGTTCCTCTTCCGTTGCGACACAAAAAAAGCAGCGCCGGCACTTATCATCGTACCGGCGCTGCCTGCATTTTTTCTACCTGTTTCCTCAAGAACAGAGATTATGGAACGGGGTCAAGAGATACCGTCCAGCCCTTGTCCGTGGCTATCTTCTTGTCGCACTCATCCGTGCCCGGATTGCCGTGGATGTAGATGGTCTTCTCGCCTCCCACCACCCCGGTTACATCGGGAAGCGTTCGGAATATCTCGTTCAGTGTCTCGGCACTCAGCTTACAGTTGCGGCAATACAACATATCGTTTATGCTGCCGGAGATCTTCAAAGAGCTCAGATCCTTGTTGTTGTCGCAGCCGAAGACGGTCAGATTCTTGTTGTTGCTCAAATCCAGGGAGGTGAGGTTGTTTACGTAGCAGTCCAGATGTTCCAAAGCCGTGTTCTTGCTCACATCCAGCGCGACGAGCTGATTCTTGAAGCAGTTCAACTCCGTCAACAAGATGTTATTGCTCAAATCCAGGGAGGTGAGGTTGTTCCTGTCGCAGTAAAGCACTATCAAATCCGTGTTTTTGCTCACATCCAAAGAGGTGAGCTGATTTTCGTAGCACATCAGCGCTAGCAACATGATATTCTTGCTCACATCCAAGGTTGTAAGCTTATTCCTGTCGCAGTGGAGATCCGTCAAATCCGTGTTCTTGCTCACATCCAATGTTTCTATCCGGTTGCCGTAGCAGTACAACTCCTTCAGTGCCGTATTGTCTCTCACATTCAAGGAGGTGAGCTTATTATTGTTGCACTTCAATATTTCCAAAGCCGGGTTGTAGCTCACATCCAAGGAGGTGAGGAGATTGTCGTGGCACTGCAACCTTTCCAAAGCCGTGTTCTTGCTCACATCCAATGTTTCTATCCGGTTGCCCTGGCAGTACAACCCCTTCAGTGCCGTATTGTAGCTCACATTCAAGGAGGTGAGCTTATTATTATAGCAGCCCAACCCTTCCAAAGCCGTGTTGTGGCTCACATCCAATGTTTCTATCCGGTTGCCCTGGCAGTACAACTCCTTCAGTCCCGTGTTGTCGCTCACATCCAAGTCCGTGAGCTTATTATTATAGCAGCCCAAATATCTCAAAGCCGGGTTGTCGCTCACATCCAAGTCGATGATTTCTTGATTACTGCAGTTGAGGGCGGTTACCTTTCCATATATGGTGAAGTCAGAGAAACGGAGGGTGTACTCTTGGAATCTTCCAAATACGGTTACTGCCTCGCCTGCGTCTTTAACATCGTTATCATTCAGGTCTATCCAGACATCCGGACGATCCGGCGCATCCGCATCCAACAGAAGTGTGATCTTGGAGCCGACCGGTTTCTCTGTCGTCAGAACCATCTCCCAAGGAGAAGGAAGCCCCGCGACATCCACTTTCCATCCCTTATATGTTGCAATATCGGGATGACAAGCAGCCGCTCCGGGATTGCCTGTAATAAGGATCTTCTGGTTGCCGGTGAGTCCTCTCACATCGGGAAGTGTCCGGAAGATCTCGTCCAATACGCTTTCGCTCAGGTTACAATTGGAAAGAACCAAGCCATAGTTTAGGGTGCCGGGAACTTCCAGATGTGTCAACTCTTTGTTATCACGGCTCTCCAGATAGGTCAGATTCTTATTGTTGCTCAAGTCTAAACGGGAGATCTTATTGTTACCGCAATACAGATACTTCAAAGCAACGTTCTCGCTCACATCCAGTTCATCGAGAAGATTCTTAGAGCAAGAGAGCCGGACGAGAGCCGGGTTCTTACTTACATCCAATGTGGAGAGCTTATTCTCCCTACAGTTCAAGTCTTCCAAAGCAATGTTCTTGCTCGCATCCAGTGCCGTGAGGCCATTTTTCTCGCACCGCAGCGTGGTTACCTTTCCATATATGGTAATGGTCTTGGCTCCAAGCGTGTACTCTTGGCTTTTGCCAAACTTGGTTACGCTCTCACCCGCATCTTTTTTCTTGTTGTTGTTCAGGTCTATCCAGACTTCCGGGCGGTCCGCGTCATCTGCATCTATGCTAAGATTGATCTTTTCTCCGACCGCTTTCTCTGTCGTCAGCACCATGCTATTGATAAGAGGAAGCCCCACGACATCCACTTTCCATCCTTTTTGGGTGGCTATTTCGGGATGACAGGCGTCCGCTCCGGGATTTCCTGCAACAAAGACCTTCTTATCGCCAATGCTTTGCCCTGTTACATCGGGAAGAGTTTTGAATATTTCGTCCAGTGTCTCTGCGTCCAGCTTACAATTGAGGCTGAACAGTGCATTATTTATACTGTTGGGAATCTTCAGAGAGCTCAACTCTTTGTTGTCCCTGCAATCCAAATAAGTCATCTTCTTATTACCACTCACATCTAAAGAAGGGAGGAAATTTTCGCTGCAAGACAAGACAATCAATGCTGGGTTCTTACTCACATCCAACGAGGTGAGGCTGTTGCCGTTGCAATACAACTCTTGCAAGTCTGCGTTACTGCTCACATCTAAAGATTTCAGCCCGATCTTGTTACATAAAAGTTCGGACAAAGCCGTGTTTTTACTCACATCCAACGAATTGAGAGGATTAGAGTGGCAGACCAGCTTGGTCAGCCGTATATTTTCACTCACGTCCAAAGAGCTGATCGAAGAGCCAGAGCAGTCCAAATAAGTCAGCTTTGTGTTTTTGCTGACATCCAAAGCAGTAAGTTCATCTATATCGCAGCATTCCAGCTTTTCCAGTTCCGTGTTCTTACTCACATCCAACGAAGCGAGAGGATTCTCGAAACAGAGCAATTCTTTCAAAGCCGGACTTTTACTAAGATCTAACGTTTTGATTCCTGCCGCGGAGCAGTTAAAAACAGTTATCTTTCCGTACACGGTAATGGTCTGAGAGCCGAGCGTGTATACTTGTTTTTCGTCAAACGTGGTTACACTCTCTCCTGCATCTTTGGTATTGTTGTTGTTCAGGTCTATCCAGACATCCGGACGGTCTGCGTCATCTGCATCTACCAAAAGCCAAATCTTCCCGCCAACTGCCCTCTCCGTGGTCAAAGAGATCGAAGGCAGATCCTCTTCCACGCCATCGCCCAGGATTCTCAGGCTGTTCTCTTTCCACTCCGCCTGCACACGATAAGCCTTGCCGGCAGTCATCGAGAACGCTTTGGCTCTCTTTTTGTTGGCCGAGAGTTTGGTGCCATGCTCCGTCTGCATGGATATGCCGAACTCCGGAATGTTCTTTCCCGTAGGGCGATGCCAAACGGCAAACGTGTGAGTCGCTCCCGGTGCAATGCCGATGCCGGATCCCGCTGCTTCCAAAGGGTTTGGCTTGTCTCCGTCTGCTGACACCACCTCGTCAGTCATCGGTTTGTAGAGATAGTGCTTCCCGTTGCCGGGCAGATAGCGCCACTCATCCGCTCCCGGATCGGTGCCGTAGAGATGACAGTTGAGCACTTTCAGCTCCGCATCCGAGCTGTTCTTGAGATCGACATACTCCACACTCCCGAGATGTGCGAACGGAAGAAGCATTTCGCCCGAAGCCGCCATATCTTCGGGCTCCACTTTGAGCTTGGAAAGGACGGGAACGGCAATATCCGACAGACGATCGCCTCGCAAGGGCAGAATGTCCAAAAAAATCTCTTTGTTACGAATACTCACTCCCTCTCCCGGCACTCCGCAGAATGCGTGAATGGTGTACTCTTCCGCCGTGTCTATGATCTCGGGCACTTCGATGTCCAGCTTCGCACTTTTGCCTTCCTGACCGATGCTGCCTACGACCACCTCCACCGGTTCCGTAAGCCGTGCTCCTTGCTCGAAGACGAACGTTACCTTATCTCCCGACTCCCAGCGGGCCGAAAGGATGTTCTTGACAGCATCATTTTCCAATGCCACTCGTGTTGAAATGCCGTCCTGAGGCATGGATGCCGTAAAGGTAAGCTGCCGCTCTTTCTGTCCCGGCAATAGTGATTCGCGTTCGTTTTGACAGCCTGCCAACAGGAGGGCCGACAGCAGAAAAAACGATAGTAAAAATTTAATAGAGATACGTTCCATCTGATTTTTGTTTTTATTAGTTTCTCATTCGGTACTTACAACGCATAAAGTCTCAGGGATCGCCACCCACGGCCGGGCGTATGTTCGGGCGTGGCTTCTCCCGTATATCGTGGTGTCCTAAAGGTACAAAGATTCAAAAACAGAACCAAAACTTTAGTCATAAATACCGACACGAACCAACTTTTCTCCCCCAAAAGCACCTCTTCTCAGCAAAAAAACTCAAAAAAAACAAGCCAAAAAGTTTTTCCAAAAACGGGAAAAAGTTTCGGAGAGAGAGGAGATCGTTCATTTCCCGTCATCATGAAAATTCATTTCCGCACGCAGATAAAAATATGTTCGCAAGCATAAAAAATATTTCCAATTCGTATAAAAATATATTTTCCTGCCTATGAAAATATATTTTTATGCCCGGATCGCCACAACTCTTATGCTAAAGAAAATACTTTTTCTGCGCACGCAGATATTTTTTCGTCNATGAAAATATATTTTTATGCCCGGATCGCCACAACTCTTATGCTAAAGAAAATACTTTTTCTGCGCACGCAGATATTTTTTCGTCCGCATGGAAATTTTTTTCTATGCCCATGAAAATTTTTTTTCTTGGCCACGGAAATTTTTTTTCTTACCTACGAAAATTTATTTTCTTACCTACGAAAATATTTTTTCGTGCGCACGTAATTTTTTTTTCGTGCGCACATAAATTTTTTTTCGTGCGCACGTAAATTTTTTTTTGTACGTACGAAAATATTTTTTGTACGTACGAAATTTTCATGCTCTCCGAAACCGACCTTTTCTCTTTTCCCGATTCCGGTTTTCCGTCTCGGCACAAAAAAAGCAGTGCCGGCACTTATCGCACCGGCACTGCCCGAATTTGTCTACAATATTTTACGCCCTGCCACTTCGGGGTGAGGGAAATTCCCCTCAATCTTAATCAATATTAACCGTCCACCCTTTGTCTTCGGCTATCTTCTTGTTGCACGCATCCGTGCCCGGATTACCTTTGATCCAGATCTTCTTCTCGCCGGAGGTCTGCCCTTTTACATCGGGAAGTGTGCGGAATATCTCGTTCAGCGTCTCCGTGCTCAGCTTACAGCGGAAGACCCACAACGCATTATTTATGCTGCTCGAGATCTTCAAGGAGCTCAGATTCGGGTTATTCGAGCAGGCGAATCGTGTCAAAGCCGTGTTCTTGCTCACATCCAGGGAGGTGAGGGAGTTCTTGTAGCACTCCAACTGCTCCAACTTGGTGTTCTTGCTCACATCCAGGGAGGTGAGGGAGTTAGAGGAGCAGTACAACTCTGTCAAAGCCGTGTTCTTGCTCACATCCAGAGAGGTGAGGGAGTTACGGGAGCAGTCCAAATAAGTCAAAGCCGTGTTCTTGCTCACATCCAGAGAGGTGAGGGAGTTAGAGGAGCATATCAACCATTCCAACTCGGTATTCTTGCTCACATCCAGCGAGGTGAGGGAGTTATTGTCGCACGCCAACACTGTCAAAGCGGTGTTCTTGCTCACATCCAGCGAGGTGAGGGAGTTATTGTCGCACGCCAACACTGTCAAAGCGGTGTTCTTGCTCACATCCAGAGAGGTGAGGGAGTTAGAGCCGCAGTGCAACCTGGTTACCTTTCCATGCACCGTAACGGTCCGGGAGCCGAGTGTGTACTCTTTATTGGTGCCAAATTCGGTTACGCTCTCGCCTGCATCTTTGACCTTGTTGTTGTTCAGGTCTATCCAGATATTCGGATGGTCTGCCGGTTTGGCATAGATCTTAAGCTTTATCTTCTCGCCGACGGCTTTCGTTGTCGTCATCGTCATGCTGTTGCCGGCAGGCGGAGGAGGAGGAGTATCTTCGACATCCAATTTCCAGCCTTTGTCTGTGGCTATCTTCTTGTTGCACGTATACGTGCCCGGATTGTCTCTGATATATAGCTCTTTCACCCCTTCTGTCTGCCCTTTTACATCGGGAAGTGTGCGGAATATCTCGTTCAGCGTCTCCGCACTCAGCTTACAGCCGTTGACCCACAAATCATCATTTATGCTGCTCGAGATCTTCAAGGAGCTAAGATTCGGGTTATTCCCGCAGGAGAATCGTCTCAAAGCCGTGTTCTTGCTCACATCCAGCGAGGTGAGGGAGTTATAGCCGCAGTACAACACTGTCAAAGCCGTGTTCTTGCTCACATCCAGCGAGGTGAGGGAGTTATAGGGGCAGCCCAACTCTGTCAAAGCCGTGTTCTTGCTCACATCCAGCGAGGTGAGGGAGTTAGCGATGCAGAGCAACTCGGTTACCTTTCCATACACCGTAACGATCCGGGAGCCGAGCTTGTACTCTTGATAGGAGCCAAATACGGTTACGCTCTCGCCTGCATCTTTGACCTTGTTGTTGTTCAGGTCTATCCAGACATTCGGACGGTCTGCCGGCTCGGCGTCGATCCGAAGCTCTATCTTCTCGCCCACGGCTCTCGTTGTCGTCATCGTCATGCTGTTGCCGGCAGGCGGAGGAGGAGTATCTTCGACATCCAATTTCCAGCCTTTGTCCTTGGCTATCTTCTTGTTGCACGCTGCCGTACCCGGATTGTCTTTGATATATAGCTCTTTCTCGCCTTCTGTCTGCCCTTTTACATCGGGAAGTGTGCGGAATATCTCGTTCAGTGTCTCCGCGCTCAGCTTACAGCCGTTGACCCACAACGTATTATTTATGCTGCTTGAGATCTTCAAGGAGCTAAGATTCGGGTTCTTTTCGCAGGAGAATAGTCTCAAAGCGGTGTTCTTGCTCACATCCAGAGAGGTGAGCTTGTTAGAGTCGCAGTCCAACCGTTCCAACTCGGTATTCTTGCTCACATCCAGCGAGGTGAGGGAGTTAGAGACGCACATCAACTCTGTCAAAGCCTTGTTCTTGCTCACATCCAGCGAGGTGAGGGAGTTATAGGAGCAGTTCAACTCTGTCAAAGCGGTGTTCTTGCTCACATCCAGAGAGGTGAGGGAGTTAGAGAAGCAGACCAACTCTGTCAAAGCCGTGTTCTTGCTCACATCCAGCGAGGTGAGGGAGTTCTTTTCGCAGTCGAACCTGCCTACCTTTCCATACACCGTAATGGTCTGTGCACCGAGTGTGTACTCTTCGGAGTTAAATACGGTTACGCTCTCGCCTGCATCTTTGACCTTGTTGTTGTTCAGGTCTATCCAGACATCCGCTTGGTCTTCCGGTTCGGCATAGATCCAAAGCTTTATCTTCTTGCCCACGGCTAGCGTTGTCGTCATCGTCATTTGGTTAGGAACAGACGGAGGAGGAGTATCTCCGACATCCAATCTCCAGCCTTTGTCTTCGGCTATCTTCTTGTTGCACGCCGCCGCTCCCGGATTACCTTTGATATATAGCTCTTTCTTCCCTTCTGTCTGCTCTTTTACATCGGGAAGCGTGGTGAATATCTCGTTCAGTGTCTCCGCGCTCAGCTTGCAGTCGTTGCAGTCCAAATAGTTGTTTATACTGTTACTGATCTTTACGGAGCTTAGGTTTTTATTCTTCTCGCAGTCCAGAGATGTCAGAGCCTTGTTCTTGCTCACATCCAGCGAGGTGAGACTGTTAGAGTAGCAGACCAATCCTGTCAAAGCCGTGTTCTTGCTCACATCCAGGGAGGTTATCTTCTGACCATAGCAGTTCAAGTAGCTTACCTTTCCATACACCGTAACGGTCTGTGCAGCGAGTGTGTACCCTTTATTGATGCCAAATTCGGTTACGCTCTCGCCTGCATCTTTGACCTTGTTGTTGTTCAGGTCTATCCAGATGTCCGGACGGTCTGCCGGTTCGGCATTCATGCGCAACTCTATCTTTTCGCCTACCTTTTTCTCTGTCGTCATCGTCATGCTGTTGCCGGCAGGCGGAGTATCTTCGACATCCAATTTCCAGCCTTTGTCTGTTGCGATCTTCTTGTTGCACGCTGCCGTACCCGGATTGTTTGCGATAACAGCTATCTTTCTCTCGCCTTCGGTCAGCCCTTTTACATCGGGAAGTGTCCGGAATATCTCGTTCAGCGTCTCCGCGCTCAGCTTGCAGTCGTTGACCCACAACGCATCATTTATGCTGCTCGAGATCTTCAAGGAGCTTAGATTCGGGTTATTCGAGCAGGAGAATATTGTCAAAGCAGTGTTCTTGCTCACATCCAGCGAGGTAAACTTGTTAGAGTCGCAAGTCAATATTTTCAAAGCCTTGTTCTTGCTCACATCCAGCGAGGTGAGGGAGTTATAGTAGCAGCCCAACAGTTGCAAAGCCGTGTTCTTGCTCACATCCAGCGAGGTGAGAGAGTTAGAGTAGCAGACCAAGAATTCCAACTTCGTATTCTTGCTCACATCCAGCGAGGTGAGGGAGTTAGAGTAGCAGTCCAACCGTGTCAAAGCTGTGTTCTTGCTCATATCCAGCGAGGTGAGGGAGTTAGAGTAGCAGTACAACTCTGTCAAAGCTGTGTTCTTGCTCACATCCAGGGAGGTTATCTTCTGACCATAGCAGTTCAAGTAGCTTACCTTTCCATACACCGTAACGGTCTGTGCCGCGAGTGTGTACCCTTTATTGATGCCAAATTCGGTTACGCTCTCGCCTGCATCTTTGACCTTGTTGTTGTTCAGGTCTATCCAGACATCCGCTTGGTCTTCCGGTTCGGCATTGATCGAAAGCTCTATCTTCTCGCCCACGGCTTTCTCTGTCGTCAAGGTGATGGAAGGAAGATCCTCTTCCACGTCTTCGCCCA
>NZ_JQZX01000011.1:0-529 GCF_000765975.1 Porphyromonas canoris | reverse complement strand
TGTTCCGAACAAGGCTGTAACGTGGAGTTCGGACAAGTCGGAGGTGGCATCCGTTGACAGCAACGGAGAGGTAACCACGCATAAGGAAGGCAGTGCCACCATTACTGCTACATCCGTGGATGGCGGTAAGACAGCCTCCTGCCGGGTAACGGTGAAGAGGAAAGAGGTCAAGGTTACCGGCATCACCGTCTCTCCGACGGAGAAGAGCGTAAAAGAGGGTGAAGCATTTACCATCACTGCCACAGTGCTTCCTGCCGATGCGGACAACAAGACGGTAACGTGGAGCAGTTCGGCTTCGGAGATTGCTTCCGTTAATGACAATGGTCATGTTACCACACACAAGCCGGGGCGTGCGACCATCACTGCCACAACGGCAGATGGCGGTAAGACAGCCACCTGCCAAGTAACCGTCACCAAGAAAGAGGTCAAGGTAACGGGCATCACCGTCTCCCCGACAGAGAAGAGCGTTATCGAAGGTGAAAGCTTTACGATCACCGCCACCGTACAGCCTGCCGATGCAGACAACAAG
>NZ_JQZX01000010.1:0-529 GCF_000765975.1 Porphyromonas canoris | reverse complement strand
CTTGTTGTCTGCATCGGCAGGCTGTACGGTGGCGGTGATCGTAAAGCTTTCACCTTCGATAACGCTCTTCTCTGTCGGGGAGACGGTGATACCGGTTACCTTGACCTCTTTCTTGGTGACGGTTACTTGGCAGGTGGCTGTCTTACCGCCGTCTGCCGTTGTGGCAGTGATGGTCGCACGCCCCGGCTTGTGTGTGGTAACACGACCATTGTCATTAACGGAAGCAATCTCCGAAGCCGAACTGCTCCACGTTACCGTCTTGTTGTCCGCATCGGCAGGAAGCACTGTGGCGGTGATGGTAAAGCTTTCACCTTCTACTACGCTCTTCTCTGTCGGAGATACGGTGATGCCGGTTACCTTGACCTCTTTCCTCTTCACCGTTACCCGGCAGGTGGCTGTCTTACCGCCATCCACGGATGTCGCAGTAATGGTCGCGCTACCTTCCTTATGCGTGGTTACCTCTCCGTTGCTGTCAACGGATGCCACCTCCGACTTGTCCGAACTCCACGTTACAGCCTTGTTCGGAACA
>NZ_JQZX01000001.1:0-704 GCF_000765975.1 Porphyromonas canoris | reverse complement strand
CCCCACAGCTTTTCGCAGCTTATCACGTCCTTCATCGCCTCTTAGAGCCAAGGCATCCACCGTCTGCCCTTCTTTTGCTTATATTTTTTTTGCTCTCGCATATCATACCAATTACGGTACAATACGGCTATTGTAGTTTTATATCATCCCATACTTGAGTACAGGACAATCCTACTATATTCTTCTCTTCCAATATGTCTATGATCTCTTTGTTTTGTGGAGAATGACGGATTCGAATTTTGTGGAGAATGACGGATTCGAACCGTCGACCCCCTGCGTGCAAGGCAGGTGCTCTAGCCAGCTGAGCTAATCCCCCTTAAGAGTTTGTTGCCTTGTTGTTGTCCCTCCAATCCCGCCGGTTGAAGTTCTTTCGTAGTCCCAGGCAGATTTGAACTGCCGACCTCTACATTATCAGTGTAGCGCTCTAACCAACTGAGCTATAGGACTGGATAGCAGATCGTACTCCGTACAGACTCACGCCACTTATTTCGATCCCTCTCATACGGACCGAATGATATATTGTACTATTGAATACATTCTCAACAAGCAGACAGGGTACATTACCCTTCATACCCAAGTAATAGTTGTCTGTCCTTTATATAAACAACAGACCGGAATACTTCGCTCCAGAAAGGAGGTGTTCCAGCCGCACCTTCCGGTACGGCTACCTTGTTACGACTTAGCCCCAGTTACCGGTATTACCC